>VBGG01000640.1 GCA_005883405.1 Chloroflexota bacterium
GAGAGCGCGACCGGCGACTTCCCGCTCAGCGGCGATGCCGTCAACGTCGCCGCCCGACTGCAGCAGGCCGCCGACTCCTGGGGGATCCTCTGCGGTGAGCGCACGGTCGCGAGCGTTCGCGGCGGGTTCGAGTTCGGGCCCGTGACGCCGGTCGAGGCGCGCGGCAAGGCCCAACCGATCCGCGCCCTCGCATTGCTCAGCCGAGCGGCGCCCCCAGTCGCGAGGCGAACACCCTTGATCGGTCGTAATACCGACCTGGAGCAGCTCGAGTTGGTGGCGCGCCGCGCACTCCACGAACAGCGCCCGTTCCTTGTCAGCCTCATCGCGCCGGCCGGCGTCGGCAAGACCCGCCTGGTCGAGGAGCTCCTGGAGCGACTTCCCGGCATCGAGCCGCGCGCGATAGTCGCGATCGCCCAATGCCTGCCCTACGGCCAGCGACTGACGTACTGGCCACTCCGCGGCGTGCTCTACCGCCTCATCGGCGTGCCGGATGACGCCATGCCCCAGACGGTCCGCTACGCCATCCGCGTCTGGCTCGAAGGGTCCGGACTGGAGGCAATGGACCGCGAAGTAGAGCTGCTCGCGGCTACCGTCGGTGCCGGCGAGACCGAGGTGAGCGACCGCTCGGCGCTGCTAGTCGCCTGGAGGACCTTCTTCGAGATCGCCGCCCGACGCGCGCCGCTCGTCCTCGTCTTCGAAGATTTGCATTGGTCCAGCGATAGCTTGCTCGACCTGTTCGAGTTCGTGATGCAACCGCGCGGCGATCTGCCCCTGTTGATGTTCGCCTTAACGCGCCCCGAGTTGCTTGATCGGCGGCCTGCGTGGGGCGGGGGTCGCCGCAACTATGTATCCATCTCGCTCGAGCCGCTCAGCGACCGGGACACCGCCCAGTTGGTCGATCAGTTGCTTGAGGGATGCTCAGCCGAGCTCGTCAACCGGATCGTTCGGCGGGCGGAGGGAAACCCGTTCTTTGCGGGCGAGCTGATCCGCTCGGTCGCCGAGCGCGGCGGGACCGACCAGCTTCCGGATACGGTTCAGGCCACGGTTCTGGCTCGGCTCGACCAGCTCGCAACGGAAGAGCGCCGGATCATCCAGCTCGGTTCAGTGTTTGGACGCGCGTTCCGACCGCCGGGACTACTTGCGCTCGAACCGACCCTGCAGAGGGTAGACGAGGTCATCGACCGCCTGGTGGATAAAGACCTCCTTCGCTCCACGGGGGCCGATATCTTCGCCTTTCGCCACATCCTGATCCGCGAGGTGGCGTACCAGACCTTGACCCGCGCCGAGCGTGGGCGGCTCCACGCCGCGGCGGCCGCCTGGCTGGAAGGGCTGGCCGGTGAGCGAGAGGATTCGCTCGCCGAGCTGATCGCGTATCACTACCGTGAGGCGGCAGCCATGGCCACCGCGCAGCGGCCGGGCGAAGCGGAAACAGACCGTGTTCGGCAGAAAGCGGTCGACTGGCTGAGTCGCGCGGCCGAGGTCGCCGCGGCCGCCGCGGCCACCCATGAAGGCGGGCGCCACCTGCGAAGCGCTATTGAATTCGCCGAGCCGAGACGGCTCCCGGATCTCTACGAGCGGCTCGGCGATCTGGCCGGTCTCGGCGACGTCTCGGTCGACGCCTATCGCGCGGCGCTCCGTCTCTGCCGAGAGCAGGGCCGGCCGCCAGAGCAAGAGCTCAGAATCCTGGCGGGCTTGCTGACCATCTTGATGCGATTCCAGGGTTCGGTTGCGAATCGCCCAACGGAAGAGGAGGTGGTCAACTTGCGTCGCCAGGCACGGGCAGTCGCCGAACACGTGACCGACGAGCACGTTCTTGCGGCGTACCTGGCATCCGAGGGGTTTTTTCCATTCTGGCTGCGGGCCGGTGACCGTGGGGCGACCAGCGAGGAACGGGCAGAGGCCGACTCCTCTGCCAAACGGGCGCTCAGCATCGCCCAGCGCTTGGATGACCCCAACTTGCAGAGCATGGCACTCGACGCCCTCGCCGGGACCGGACAGATAGCGGACGACTGGCGAAGAGGTCTCGCGTACTCCGAACAGCGCCTCGCCTTCCACGACCGCCTCACCATGGTGGAGAAGGTCGACGCCTACGGCATGGTCGTCTGGAGTGCAACGCTGCTCGGCGACCTGGCCAGGGCCGAGCAGGTTTCTGGGGAAGGGTTGGCACAAATCCAACCCGGGCAGGTACCTGCAGCCGCTCTTCACGTTGTAGCCTGGCGGGCGTACGTCCTCACGCTGCTAGGTCGCTGGGACGAGGCGCTGGCGATGGCCGACCGGGCCTATCAGCTCTACCGTGATCTGGGTAGCTCCTCGACAGCCTATGCCTTACACGGTTTTATGGCAGCCATCGACATCGCGCGAGCCCGCCAGGATCAACAGCTGTTCGATCGCTATGCGGAAATCCACGATGAGGTCGTCTCCGCATACACGACGAGCACGGACTATCGCCATTGGGAGGCATACGCCGGTCGTGATCCAGCTCCAGTCGCCCAGGCGGTCGCCCGTTTCCAGTTGGGTCAGATGTCTCGCCTGGATCGTCTCGAGCGCGCACTCAACCGCTTGCTCGATCAAGATGTGCTGCTACCATTGGCCACCGTTTCGGTGATCCGTGACTATGCTCAAGCCCATGAGTTCCGCCTGGTGGAAGCCCAGACCGAACGCGCGCTCGGACGCCTGCAGAAAAGTGTCGACTCGCTGCAGCGAGCGCGAACGCTGTTCGAGCGCGCCGGTGCTGCGCCCTATTCAGCTCGCGTCCGTTGTGAGCAGGCGCTGCTAACTGGCGACCATGCCGAGATGGAGGCTGGGCTGCAGGTCCTCCAACGATTGGGGGACGCTGAGCAGCTTGGCCGATTCGAGCGGCTTCAGGTAGGCTGACCCGATGTCGTACGTCGACACGATCGCCGTCCACGCCGGCGAGCCCGCGATCGACCGCAAAGATGCGCCGGTCACGCCCGACATCACGGTCGGTTCGGCGAGCGGCTACCCGGATTTGAAGACCCTCGATACCGCGATGGCCGAGGCACGGAGAATCATCGACAGCTGGAGTCGGCTGTGGCCAGCCTCGAGAGCAACGGACTGCAGACCCGGCTCGACGCGCTGGCGGTCGGATCGGGCATGGCGGCGATCGCGGTCGCGCTCATGAGTGAGATGAATGCCGGGGACCACGTGGTGGCCGCCCACGACTGCTACGGCACGACGCTCACCTTCGTGCGCGACGACCTGTCGCGCTTCGGGATCACCAGCAGCATCGTCGATTTCCAGGACCTCGACGCGGTGAAGAGTGCCGTGACCGATCGCACCCGGGTGCTGCTCTGCGAAATGTGCACCAACCCGCTGATCCGCGTACCCGACCTCGAGGCGCTGGCCGGGATCGCGCACGAGGCGGGTGCGCTGCTCCTGGTCGACAACACGGTACCTACTCCGGCGCTGAGTCAGCCGTTTGCGTGGGGCGCCGACGTCGTGATCTACAGCGCGACCAAGAACCTGAGCGGGCACGCGGACGTGATCGGTGGCGTGGTGATTGGTAAGCCGTCGTGGCTCAATGCGGCGCGCGTCTTTGCGCACACCTTCGGACCGACGCTCGGGCCCTTCGACGCCTGGCTGACGCTGCGCGGCATCCGCACGCTGTCTCTGCGCATGCAGCGGCACACCGAGAATGCCCTCCGCCTGGCCCAATACCTCGAGCGACATCGCGCCGTGAGCCGCGTCAACTACCCCGAGCTGGAGAGCAGCCCATTCTGCGCCCGAGCCCGGAGGCTATTGCCGGCCGGGGCAGGCGCCTTGCTGTCCTTCGAGCTGGCCGGCGGCAAGCCCGCCCTCGAGTCGATGATCCACCGCCTCCGGCTGGTGCGGTTGATGCCGAGCCTGGGAAACGTCGCGACCACCATCAGCCACCCGGCATCGACCTCGCATC
>VBGG01000638.1 GCA_005883405.1 Chloroflexota bacterium
AAGAATGCATCGCGCACTCCTGACGCTGCTGTTGCTGATCGTCTTGGCGAACGTGAAGAATGCATCGCGCACTCCTGACGCTGCTGTTGCTGATCGTCTTGGCGAACGTGGCGTCCGCATCGGCCCAGCCCAACACTGGCGCGACGCCGCTGGACGTCACCGTGGACCCGAGCGGTCATTATGAGCTGCGAACGCACGCCCCCGAGTGGACCTTCGCGGGCGACATCGGCCAGCCGGTCGCCAATATCCGCGCGTCCGACGGTCAGGATGGCGTGGGCGCGTTCCACCAGATCGACTTCGACTACAACCAGCGCACCAGCGGCATTCGCGTCTACCAGCAGGCACCGCTCGCTCTGTTCATGACGATCTATGCGGAGAGCGGCGCCAACGCCGATCCGTTTCCCGTCTTCTCCAGCCTGCCCAAACTGCCGTACAGCGTGAGTTTTCGCGACGTGCCGTTCAGCCCCTACCAGCTGAACTCGCTGGCCGACGCGCCCGATGGCCCCTGGCTCTTCCTCGACGCCAGCGGCAACGGCTTCCTGGTGTCGCCCGCGAGCGATTTTCCAGTAGCACGGATGACCCTCACCAGCGATGGATCACTGCGCAGTGGCATCGACGCGGGCGTCGCCAGTCTGCCAGCCGGCTACACCTATCAGACCATGCTCGTCGTCGGCGCAGGCCCGAATCATCTGTTCGACGTCTGGGGTTCCGCTATGACGAGTCTGCACGGCAAAGCCCGACCGACGAACGATGCCGACCTGACGCTCGAGAAGTTCGGCTACTGGACTGACAACGGCGCAACCTACTACTACCACTTCGAGCCGCAGCTCGGGTATTCGGGCACACTGTTGGGGGTCAAGCGCGACTTCGACCAGCGCGGCATCCCGATCGGCTACTTGCAGCTCGACAGCTGGTGGTATCCGAAGGGACCGAACGCCCGCTGGGACGACCGCGACCACGGGATCTTCCGCTACCGAGCCGCACCCGACCTTTTTCCGGATGACCTGCCAGCCTTTCAGCAACAGGTGGGTCTTCCGCTCGTGACGCACGCCCGCTGGATCGACCCGTCCAGTCCCTATCGGGCCGAGCTCGGGTTCTCAGGCAACGTGATGACCGACCCACGCTACTGGTCGGACCTGATGGGCTATCTGCAGACGGGCGGCGTCGTCACGTACGAGCAGGACTGGCTCGGCGCACAGGCGCAGCCCGTCTATGACCTCTCGGCTCCGCAGCAGTTCATGGGCAATATGGCCAACGCCGCGGCTCAGCGCGGGCTCACGCTGCAGTACTGCATGCCGCTGCCGCGCCACGTGCTGCAGACGGTCGAGTACGGCAATGTCACCAGCATGCGGGTCAGCGACGACCGCTTCGATCGCACCCGCTGGGACACCTTCCTGTACACGTCGCGGCTTGCCAGCGCGCTCGGCGTTTGGCCGTGGGCCGACGTGTTCATGAGCACCGAGCGCGACAATCTGCTGCTCGCCGATCTCTCGGCAGGCGTAGTGGGCACTGGCGACGCGATCGGAGCCGAAGACGCAGGCAACCTGCGGCGGGTGATGCGCAACGATGCGGTCCTGGTGAAGCCAGATGTGCCGCTCGTACCGACGGACGAGTCGATCCTGGCCGAAGCGAGCCAGGGACCGAAGACGCCCATGGTGGCGTGGACTTTTACGGATCACGGCTCGATGCGCGGGCTGTACGTGTTCACCTACTCGCGCAGCGACGCGCCACAGGACGTGTCATTCTCTCCCGCCTCGCTCGGCCTGCAGGGGCCGGTCTATGTCTACGACTATTTCGCCGACGCCGGCCGGCTGTTGGCGGCGGGGGACATCTTTACCGCCTCTGTATCCACGGGTTCGTACTTCCTAGCTGCCCCGGTCGGCCCGACAGGCATTGCGTTTCTCGGCGATAGCGGCCAGTTCGCATCGCTCGGCCGAAAACGCATCAGCCAGCTGTCGGACGACGGCACGCTCCACGCCACCATCGAATTCGCCCCCGGCGAACAAACGTTGACGCTCTTCGGCTACGCCCCAACCGCGCCCTTCGCCGCCGCCGCCGGCGGCTCAGTCCAGGACGTAACGTACGACCCCGCCACCCAGCGCTTCACCCTCGTCCTGCGCCCCGACGCCGCGCCTTCAAGCGTCCAGGTGCAGCTCACTCCCTCTCCCTCTGGGAGAGGGCTGGGGTGAGGGGTGCGTACGAGATCAACGTTTGCGAAAAATAAGCACCCCTCACCCGCGCTACGCGCGGCCTCTCCCAGAGGGAGAGGCGGTTACCTGCCCTACTCGACGAGTCCGTAGCGGCGGAACTCGCCGAGCAGCAGCGATTCGATGGAGCGCTCGGCTGGCGTGACCACATAGCGCACGCCGAGAGAGCGGCAGAAAGAATCAATCTCCTGCTGCCAGTGCGCAAGGTCCCGCTTGTAACTGGATAGGGTATCCAGCGTCATGCTGATCTTGATGGTCTCGGCCGTCTCGCTATCGATCAGCTCGACGTCGCCCCACAGCCTGGGATTCAGCTCAGCTTCGGAGAGCACGTGGACCAGGGTGACCTCGAAGCCCGCCTGGACCACCCGCCGCAGGCCGGGACGGTAATCGGAAGCATTCAAGAGGTCCGACAAGACCACCACCAACCCGCGCGCCGGCCGATCCGCCAGGAACGCGGCGAACGCCGCGCCGAGATCGGTGGACGGCACGGTCGGCAAGTTCCGCAAGAGCCGGAACACGTCCGCACCCTGTTTACGCCCGGTGTACCGCGGCGAGCGCGACACCATACCGTTGCCGAGGCCGTACACGCGCACCACATCCAGCTGGTTCAACGCCAGATACGCCAGCCCAGCGGCAAGCTGCCGTGCCAGCCGGCCTTTGGCGCCATCGCCGGAGGTCATCGAGCTGCTGCAGTCGATGATGAGGTACAGGCCAACGTCCTCGCGCGATTCGGTCACGCGGATGGTCAGCTCGTCCAGTCGCGCCAGCGCGTTCCAGTCGATGCGCCGGTAGTCGTCGCCCGGCGAGTACGGCCGGTGATCGGCGAACTCGATCGAGGCCCCCTGGCCACGGCCCAGGTGCTCGCCCGCCGGACCGCCCGGCAGTGGTTTCCTGATCGTCAGCGAGAGACGCTCGATCCGCCGCAGCAGGTCTTCGGTGATGAGCCCCGCCGTCGTGCCATCAGCTGCCGACATGTCGATCGGCCGAATCGCAGCCCGCCGTTTACGGCCGAACACGCGTCAGATCACCTTGTTCTTATCAGGCGCGAGTCTGCCGTCACCATGCGGAGGATCCAAAGGGGTTCCCCTCTTTGAAATTCCGCCCGCGAACGAGCGTGACAGACTTGCGCCGGGCACTGCTAACGCGGCTCCTCCGGCACGTGCTTGAGCACCGTATCGACGATGACGTCGGGTTCCATCCCAGCCACTTCAGCCTCGACGTTCAGGATGATGCGGTGCCGCAACGCCGCGGGCGCCACGCTGCGCACATCGTCGAAGCTGACATTCAGTCGCCCGGACAGAAAGGCATTCATCTTGGCTGCCAGCACCACACCCTGCGCGGCACGCGGACTCGCGCCGTAGCGGACGTATTGTCGGACGGCTTCGGGCGAATTGGGCAGTCGCGGGTGCGTACCCATGACCAGCCGCGCAGCGTAATCCATCACGTGGCTGGCGATGAGCAGGTCACGCGCGACGCGCTGGATGCCGATGAGCGATTCGCCGTCGCTCACCTGCTCGACCGTCGGCTCCCAGGTGGTGGTGGTGCGCACCAGGATCTCCTTCAGGTTGTTGGCCGACGGGAACTCAACCTTGAGCTTGAACAGGAAACGGTCCAGCTGTGCCTCCGGCAGCGGGTAGGTACCCGTCATCTCGATCGGGTTCTGCGTGGCGATCACGAAGAATGGCCGCGGCAGTGGGTACCCGCGCGTACCCACAGTGACGGTGCGCTCCTGCATGGCCTCCAGCAGCGCCGACTGCGTCTTGGGCGCCGCGCGATTGACTTCGTCCACCAGGACCAGATTGGCGAAGACCGGCCCCGACTGGAACTCGAACCGCCGCTCGCCGGTCTCACTGCTCGCTAAAAGAACGTTGGTTCCCAGGATGTCCGAAGGCATCAGGTCGGGTGTGCACTGGATGCGGCTGTAGGTGAGGTCCAGCACGTCGGCCAGCGTGCGCACCAGGAGGGTCTTGCCCAGACCCGGCGCGCCCTCGATCAGCGCGTGTCCGCCGGCCAGCAGCGTGATCAGCACACCGCGCAGCACGTCGGGATAGCCGACGATCACCTTTGAGAGCTCGCGCTCGATCGCGATGGCCTGGGTTTGCAGAAGCTCCGTCTCGGGGTTGCGACTGGTGGGCGCGGTCGGCGGCGGCATCTCGGACGTGGCCATTGCTATCCCTTCGAGGTGACGGAACGGCCCAGCAGGGCGCGGAGGGTGGACGGTCGTAGCCTGCGAACGGCGACGTCGAGTACGAAGGCAACCAGCCCGAGCACGGCGAAGGCCGCCCAGATGGGGTCCCAACGCGATGCGCTCGACACCCGCCCGCCCGCATAGAGGTCACCTGCACTCGAATCGGAAGCGCGGAGCATTCCGCCAGTCTCGCTGGCGATGCGCCTCAGCACCTGCTCATTGGCTGCGAAGCTGGTCGTCTCGGTCACCGGAGGGACAACAAAGCCGTTGGTCTCGTGTCGGCCCTGCTTGCGCGGCGCGCTCGGCTCCGCCACATCCAGCTCGTACACACCCGGTGTGTCGGCGACCACGGTTGCCGCGTACCGCCCGGCGGCCACCTGGCGCAACGGCACCTCAGACGAAGCGCCACCAGGTGCGGAAACGCTCAGCGTGAGTGACTGGAGGTCGCCGAATTTGCCATCCTGAATATCTTCGACCATGACCTGCGCCTGGCGGCCAGTGCGCGTCACGTCGATCTTGAAGTCGCGGTCGATCGGCGGGCCCATCGCCCAGCGCGCCAGCTGCTCCCAGAACCGTGTGTTCTGGTCCCAGCTCGGCCAGCTCGTGGTCCAGCGGCCTCCAACGTCCGAGGTCCAGGCGACGACTCGCCCCAGACCGTAGTGCCACTGGGCGAGGAGCGGGGCGCCCTCGTCGGACGACAGGATGACTTCTGCCGTGTCCTTGGGCGTGGTCGCGATGTGACCGGTCAGCATCGGGATCGCATTGGGCGCAATCCCGCGCAAGATGGGACTGGTAGTTACGAGCTGCGGCTGGATGTTGCCTTCGACGAGCGCGGCCCGCTTGGCCAGCGCGGCTTCCTGGGTAATGACCCGCGGGATGTCGCGAATGCGGGCCGTTGCGTAATAGCGCCCCTCTCCCAGACGCGCCAACCTGGACATCAGCGTGGTATCGATGTCGTCGCCCATGGCCACCACACTGAGCCCGATCTTGGCGTCGCGCATCCTGGCGAGGATGTCGTCGTACTTGACGTCGTCGGCCTGGCCATCATTGACCAGCACCATCTCTTTCAGATCGGCCGGCGAAGCGCGCAGGACGTCGTAGACCTCCTTGAGGGCTTGATATAGACCGTCACCGCCCTCGGCAGTGAGGCTCGAGATCGCGTCGGAGACGTTTTGCACGCCGATGTTCTGAAGCGTGTCTGGACGGACGATCCAGTGGGACGCCTTGTCGAATGCGAGCACGCCCAGGATGTCGTCGGGCTTGAGCGAGCTGGCGGTCAGGATCGCTGCCTCCTTGGCCATACCCAGTCGGGTCGCCCCGCCGTTGTCCAGGCCCATGCTCGCCGAGCGGTCGATGACCAGCACCAGCGCAATCTGCGCCCCTTCGCGCTTCTCGGGCGGCCGCGCCAGCACCGGCAGCGCGTCTTCCAGCACGGTATCGGCGTACCCGCCCAGCGCGTAGCTGGTGAGTCCGCCCAGGGCAACCAACCCGTGGCCGTTACTGTTGACGTAGCTCTGGAGCGTCTTTTGCTGATCGAGCGTCAGGCTCGTGGCGGCCACGTTGTTGAGCACGATGGCTGCGTAATTGTTCAGTCCCGGCAGCGTGCCCATAGCTTCGGGCGCGCGGACCTCTACGGTCATCTGGGTACGCTTCAGTGCGGTCTGAATGCCCGCCCCCTCGTTTTCGCGCTCCTCGACGATGAGCACCCGTGGTTTTGGCTTGACGACGACGTAGCCGAAACCGACGTTATTGGTCGGGTCGGTGTCGCGGCCCGCGGTGACGCGCACGGCAATGGGGTGAAAGCCTTCGTTCATGACCGTCGGCGAGAAGGTCACCCGGTTCTGGCCCGGCGCGAGCTGGATGTCCTGCTCGGATGCAACGCGGCCATCGATGGCCACCTGGAGGTGGGCCTGGCCAGCGTCGGTTGCCTCAATTGAAACGCTGCCGTCGAAGGTCTCGCCAGCCCGCACGTATTGCGGCGCTTGCACGGCTTCGACCTGGACCTCGGGCGTGGTTGGCGGGCGGGCAAGCGGCACGACATCGACCGGTACGTCGCCTACCTGGCGCAGCGCGGCGCCGAGATCGCCTGAGTTCGCCATCCCGTCCGAGAGCAGCACCACGCGCGGGTTGCTCGCGCCGCGCACCAGTCCGGCGGCGACCCGCAGCGCCTGGGCGGTGTCACTGCTGCCGGGCTGGAGATCGGCTGGACTGGGCAGGCTCGGCGGCGTGCTGGTGGTAGCTGGCGGCTGCACGACGCGGACGTCGCCGGCGAATGCCACCAGGCCGACACGGTCGGCGGGCCGTCGCGTGCGCAGCGCCTGATCGATCCAGGCCTGGGCGTCGCGGATGGCCGCGGGCGTCATGCTGGCCGACTCGTCGACCGCGATCACCACCGTCGAGGCGTCGTCGGGCACGCGCAGGCTGGGCTGCGCAAGCGCCACCGCGAACCCCGTTGCCGCCAGCAGCCGCAGCCCGCCAGATACATCCCGCCGCCAACCCCACAGGGACAGCACGCGTTGCCGGGTCAGCACCACCGCCGCCACCACCAGCGGCAGGATCAACAGGAAAACCGGGTAATCCAGGCGAATCGGCATCTACGCTTCGCTTCCCGCTAAGCGGTTCGTGTCATCCTGAGGCGGAACGACGAAGGATCCGCTTCTCGTGATCGGCGCCGGAGTTACGGATCCTTCGCTCCGCTCAGGATGACACTGCGCCCTGCAAGGGGATTCAGTGGTTCTTCGCCCGCGATCGGGCATCTCGCGCCCGGGCGGCCAGGGCGATGGACGAAATGGAGCCCGCAGCATCGCTGTCATCCTCGGCGAATGGCGACCAGCCACTCCAGCGCGAAAATGACGCCGGCGGCGGCGAGGAACCAGGGCCATAGCTCCGAGGTCGACGGCACCACCGCCGCCGCGCTCGACGCGGGGATGTCGGCTAGCGCCCGCGGCTGGATATTGGACTTGCTCCCCAGACCGCCGTGCAACACGGCCTGACGCCCCGGTGTGAGCCAATCCACGCTGTTGGCCATCAGCAACGGAAAGGCCGCGAGGTGCGGCAGGTTCGATTTCTCGGGATCGAAGGCGAACACCACCACCCGCCGATCGCCGAAACGACCGTGCAGGATGAGCGGCGTGTCCTCCGCCGCCACGGAAGAAGAAGCCCACGAGGGAGGCGCGGCTCGCACCACCTGCAGCACGGTCAGCGGAGCGATATCGACCCCCATCAGCAGCGGATCTTCCGGATCGAAGCTGACCGCTCGGCGCAACCGCGGTAGCGAATCGACCCGACTGAGAAGCGGGCTCGTCTCGGGCGGATTGACCAGGATCAGCCCGGAGTGAGGCAGGTCGTCGGGCACAACATTGTCCAACAGCACGATGTCGTCAGGGCTCAGGTCCGACGAGGACGTCTGCGTCAAGAAGTCCTGGCGGCGGACGGTGCGGGTACTGACGTTCGGGACCACCGACAGCACGTGCTCCCAGATCCCAGGCGCATCCGACACGATCGTCACTCGCCGCGCCGAGCGCGCAAATCCAACCATGTCGACGCGATCGTCTGCCGCCAGCGCCTCTCTGTCGGCGAGGACCACGGAGACCTTCTCGACGTTGGCGGGAACGCGGAACGTCGCTTCGGCGTGGCTGGCGGCACCCACCTGAATCGGCGACCGATCCACCGCCAGACCGTCGGCGACAATCGTCATCGTCGTGCCAAGCGGATCAGCCCCGAAGTTGACCACTCGTGCAAAGCCAGCGAGGTAATCGCTGCTCTCGATCGGCCGCCGCAGGCTCACATCGCTCACGGCCAGGCTCTGACTCGCGCCACCGACGAGCTTGAACGCCACTTGTACCGCCTGTCGCGGCAGGTCCAGGTTGACCGCGCCATCGGTGACGGCGACCACCTGGCTATCGTTGCCCGCCTCCGGCGCCGCCAGACCGGCCGCGATGCGGACCGCGCTCGCGAGATCGCCAGCGTCACCCTCCGGCTGGATTGCGTCGAGCGCGTCGAGCACATTGGATGGCGATCCGTTCTCGACCATGACCTGGGGCATGGCGCCAGCGGTGACGAGCGAGATACGCGTGCCTGGCGCGGCACCATTGACGACGTCGGCAACCTGCTGCCGCGCGGCGGCGAAGCGTGTCGGTGGAACGTCGCTCGCGGCCATGCTCGCCGACGTATCCAGCACTACCACCAGCCGCCGATCGCCACCGCCCAGCGCGCCCGGACGCGCAAGGGTCAGGCCCGCCAGAATCGCCACCAGAAGTTGGAGCGCCAGCAGAACGTCCCATCGCGGTCGCCGCCACGCCGCTTCGGCTTCCAGGTCGCGCGCCATGCGCTTCCACAACAACAGGCTCGCCACCACCTGTGGTCGGTAGCGCGACTGAATCAGATACAGGATGAAGATGACCGGCAGCGCCAGGAGGAACCAGAGGCCTGATGGCTCCTGAAACAGGCTCATGGCGCCTGGGGGGTGGTGGTGTTGTCGCCCGCTGACTTGAAGAACGCGCGAACCGCGTCGCGCTGCTCGGTTGGCTCGACCACCTTCTCTGCCACGTCCTGAACCGGATCACCCGGTTGGACCTTGTCTGACGGCTGCACGCCGTTCTGGCTCGTATCGGAGATTTTGACCGTCGGGGCTTGCGGGTTGGGCTTGTTGCGACCCTGATCGTTTGCCAGCTGGGCGTCGACCGAGATGTCCACCGGCGGAACATTCAACCGACTGGTGAGATCGCCGAGCGGGTCGCCGCCGAGCTCCTGGCCGACGCCGGAGTGGGTGGCCTTGCTGGGGTCGCCCTCAGGGCCGGGGATGACGATGGTCGAGGCCAGCCCTTGCGCCAGGCCTGGCTGCTGCGGCTGCTGGCCGGGGATGTCCGGGACATAGCCCTGATCGCTCTCGCCGATGTCGCCGCCCCCACCACCCGGAGCTGCCGACTGCTGTTGCAGCTGATCGAGCTCCTGGGCCAGCGCCTCCTGGGAGATGATGCCCTTCTTGGCGTCGCCGACGGCTTTGGCCAGATTTTCGAGCGACGAGCGTGTTTCTGAGTACACCTGCCGCGTCATGGCTTTGGCCACGCGCTCTTCGGCCACCGCGAGCGGCGCGTCCAGCTTGGCGGAGTCGAACGCGGCTCGCTGCATCGCATTGGCGAGTTCGCGCTTGGCGACCCGCGAGAGCTGGTCGGACTGCTGCCCAAGCGTGCTGAGCCGTGCGGACGCGTCATCGTAGTTGCCCCCGCGCAGCGCTTCACCCACGTCCCGCGCGGCGGCGGTCGGCCGCAGCGCGTCGCCCAGCTTCTTGAGCGCCGACTCGGCCGCTTGCGACTGCGCGGCCTGCGACTGCAAGTCCTCGAGCGTCTGCGCCGCCGCGGCCGGGTTGGCGGACTGGTCGGCATTGAGCGCCTGTGCATCCACGGCCGCCGCTGCATCGTTTGCCTGGGTGACCGCTGCCTCGCTGGCTTGCGACGCGGCTTGATCGCTCGCCTCTTGCAGGACGAACGGGGCGAGTACGCCCCCCACGGACAGCGCCAGCAGGGCAAGGCTCGCCGCGAGGCTCACCGCGGCGACCTGTACGCGGCGCCAGCCGTACGGATAGGCGTGCCACGGACGGATTCCGCTCGCCATTTGCCAGGCGTCTTCCAACTGGGCGGGCGCCAGGCTGCCACCCAGCCTACCCTCGAGCACTTCGGCGGCGGTCGCCAGACGACTCGCGGTCCTGAGTTGACGATCCGCGACCCGCGCGGCGCGGATCAGGCTTGGTCTGCGAAGCGCGGCGACCAGCGCGCCGATGGCCAGCGCGCCCGCCATCAGCCAGACGGCGATGCTCGAGTTGTCGCCGCTCGAGCTCGACCGCGTCGGCCACACCAGTGCCGCCGCACCGACCAGGGCGCCGACAACCGCGCTGATCGCGGCCACCCCCAGCGCTTCACGCCACCACAGCTGAACGCGCAGCGCGTGCAAATAGCGCCGAAGCTCCTGGTGCTCCAATCGAGCGCCCAGTGGGGGAGCAGTCGTCGTCGCCATGCGCCTACCAGGGTACGGGCCCAGACGGGTTCGCGCGTTTTGCCAGTTCGCGGGTTCGCGCGTTTTGCCCGTTCCCGCGTTCGCGCGTTCGCGCGTTCTCGCGTTCCTCGTTCCGTTATTGCTCGCTGTACGACTCGATGGCTCGCCGTGCTTCTCGAAACTGGACGGCCCAAGGCGCCGAACGCGCGAACGCGCGAACGCGAGAACGCGCGAACGCGTCGAACGCGGACCCTACTGCTTGAGTTTTTGAATGCG
>VBGG01000639.1 GCA_005883405.1 Chloroflexota bacterium
AGTCAAGCCGCGCACCGCGACCGCAGTCGGTACCGCCGAAGAGACGCCGGGTTCAACGCGTTGGCGGTTCTGAAGTTGGCGCGATCGCGCTCACCGCGCTAGGCCGCCGATCGATTTCCTCTTTGTTGTCAAGAGGCTCGTTTCGAGTCCTTGAACCGACGCGGCGGCGCGCGTGATCGACCCGTCCGCAACGGCGGGACAGAGTCGTAGGGTTGTGGTCGGGCCCGGGCGGTGACTTCGCCGAAGAGCCGGTTAATCAGGGTGAGAACCGGCCACGCTGGTCATTGGAGTCGTTCCCTGGGTGTCCCCCCGGGCCCACTTGTCAGCGCCGAGCGCGACGAGCGTCCGCGACCAGTCGTCGGTAGACGCTGTCGCTGATGCGACGCTTCAGGCAGCGCAGCGCAACCTTGGGCGTCTTCTTCTCCTCGACCTTGCGGTCGAAGTAGGCGCGTCCGGGACTGTGGGTGTGACGGATCTGGGTCACCGCGGCCATGTGTATGGCGTGGTTCAACTGGCGGTTGCCGCGCCGGGACAATCGGTGGATGGTGCGGCCGGCCGAGGCGATCTCGATGGGTGCGGTGCCGTTGTAGGCCGCGTAGTGGTGCTGGGTGGCGAAGCGCCGGGGGTCGCCGGTGTAGCCGATGAGGATCGCCGCGTTGATGGGCCCCACGCCGAAGAGCTCGGTGAGGGTCGTGCCCGAGGCCGCCACCGCACCCGTGACCCGACGCCGCGACGCCCGCAGCTGGTCGTCGATGCGGGCCAGGTCCTCCACCAGCTCGAGCGCCTGGCGGTGGCGTTCAACCGCGGCCACGCCCCTGGGATGGAGACCTGCGAGCAGCTCAGACGCTTGGGCCACAACGATTTCGGTGCTGATGCCCCCGGCCACCAGCTCGGCCACATGGGCGTGCAGGCGACAGCACACCTTGTTGCGCCAGCGGCCCAGGTCGATGTGACGCTTGGCCAAGAGCCGCAGCACCGTCACGTGGTCCTCACATCGCACCTCGGTCATCGCCGGCGAACGCAAGGCGGCGACGGCCACCGAGCGGGCGTCGTTAGGGTCGTTCTTGTTCGAGCGGCCGCTGGAGAGCACCCGCACCCGAGAGGCCAAGGTGGCGGGTACGTCCAGTACCCGTTCGCCTGCCGCCAGCAGCTGCTGGGCCAACAGATAGCCCAGTCCGTTGGCGGACTCGATGGCCCAGACGCGCACATCGAAGGGCGTGGCCCACTCGAGCAACTGCTGGCGCTGGCGCCTTCCCGCTCGGACCCGCAAGGAGGCGAGCTCGAGTTCCTGGTCGTCGAGTGCCACCGCGGTGTGGGAACCCTTGTGGGGGTCGATCCCGATCATCACCATCTCCGTCAGGTCCTCCTGATCGTCGGTCGAGGGAAACCGTGGTGGGCACTCCTGATTCAAGATGGAGAGGCGCGTCCCTCTTTCGAGCCACACCACGGGTGAAGTTCCGACGGGCCAGCAGCTCGTTCGTCAGCCAGCCCGAGGGCGGCAGGCAGTTCGAGAGCGACCCCGCCGGAACCTCACGACGCTACGGAGGACCGCAACGTCTTCGTCAACTCAATCAGGCAGCTCGGTGCGCTCCGGTCTCACCGCCCGCAGGCGACGATCAGGAGCCTCACTGCACCCTTGCGCTCATGACAGAGACTCCTTCGCCGGCGAGTTCTTGGAGAGCAACTGACCGACCAGCAAGCGCCATGATGAGCGCCTCAGCGGGCCCACAGAGCTCGGGACCGGACCCGGTCGCCCAGTCGAGGTCGGTTGCGCGGAGTCGAAGCCCCCGAGCTCGCTTGGCGCCGCCGGCTCCAACTCGGTCGCGGATCATGATCTCGGCTAGGCGCAGGAGTCGATCGGGTGGCACCGGTCTTGACAGACCCAGCGGCCGGCGAATGTCCTGCTGGTGGACGAAGGAGTCAATCAGCGCGAGGCGATGCCCGAGCGCGCGCGTCATGGACCAGCCTCTGGGGCCCTGTTCGAGGGCGGCAATCAGGCGGTCGTTCGGTCGTCGTCGCCAGCGGCGGACCAGCACACCGTTCGTACGGCTGACCGAGAATCCCGTGGCAATGAACAGGAGCACAAACGCGAGGGCGTTGGTGCAGTCGTAACTGACAATGTGGGAGACCACGTCCCGGACGGTCCACTCGGTGCACAAGGACATCGCACCCCACCGGTCGGACTCGAGAGGCTCTAACACGAGCAGGAACTCGGCTCGCTCCCCGCGGACGTCGTCCCTCAGTGCCATTCCAACTCAATCATGGCGTAGCCCCTTTGGGCGCGCATCCAACGCAGCGCCAGCGGTTACACCGCCTGCTCTCGCGAACCCGTCCAGAATGCCCAGTGAGAGCGACCCGAGCGGCACGTTGGCGCGCTCAACTCGGGCGGCTCGTGTCACGTCGCGGGCACGCCAGCACCATCGGGTCAGGCCCCGCGCCTCATGGCCGGGCGAGAGCGGGCATGATGAGCGTCGAGACGTTGAACGCGTAACCCTGCGGGAGGACAGATGATGGAGTCAGACAACGTGACCTTGATCGAGCGGATCTACGAGGCGTTCGGGCGCGGCGACATCGGCTACATCCTCGACCAACGTCCGGCGACTACTCCGGCAAGACAAACGTGCCGAAGTTCTTCGAAGCCATCGCCAACTCAGTGCAGACCACCGCGTTTACCCCCCACGAGTTCATCGCGCAGGCGGACACGGTCGTCTCGACTGGCGACTACGGCTGTACCGTCAACACGACTGGCAAGACCGCCCTGACGCCGTGAGCGTTCATCTGGAAACTCCGCGACGGAAAGGTCACCAGCTACGAACAGTTCCACGACCCCGCGCTCGCCGATGCCTTCCGGTAGCCGTCATCGGGCTGATTCGCGATCGATCTGTTACTGCGACACCCTGACTCAGTCACGTCGCCGACAGCAGCGCTAAGCCGACGCGATCGGGCATCCGCGAGGTGGCGCGCCGCGTAGCGACATGGCCGCTGCGCGGAGCGATCATGCGCGCGGCGTTCTTACCAATGGACGTCAATCTGAGAAGGTGGCCAATCCGCGGGCCCGAGCGGCTTCAGATCGGTCGCGCTTCGCGACTCGCTTCATTGCACCGTGTTCGCGAAGGTTCCCGGAGTTGGCGAC
>VBGG01000142.1:0-1043 GCA_005883405.1 Chloroflexota bacterium
ACGGCTCATGGGCTCCTCAGGAACGCTGGCTATCGTTGTCGGAGGCGGACCGGCGCCGGGCATCAATTCCGTCATCTCCGCGGCTGTCATCGAGGCGATCAATAGTGGCTTCAAGGTGCTGGGTGTACCGGAGGGCTTCCGTTACCTCATGCGTGGGGACATCGCCCGCGTGCGCGAGCTGAGGATTGGCGACGTGTCGCGCATTCATTTGACCGGCGGCTCCGTGCTGGGTACCGCGCGTGACAACCCCACCAAAAGCGAACAGGCGATGGCCGCGGTCGTCTCATCGCTGGACAAGCTCGGCGTGACGCACTTGGCCACCATCGGTGGGGATGACACCGCGCTTTCATGCAGCCACGTCGCACAGGCCAACCAGGGACGTATCCGCACCGTGCATGTCCCCAAGACCATCGACAATGACCTTCCCCTCCCGGAGCAGAGCCGAGCTGGTGCGCAACCTCATGGAGGACGGGCGGTCTACGCGACGCTGGTACATCGTGGTCGCCATGGGCCGCCAGGCAGGACACCTGGCACTGGGCATCGGGAAGGCGGCGGGTGCGACGCTGACGATCATTGCCGAGGAGTTTGCACCCTCCACCATTCCCTTTGCCGCGATGTGCGACATCGTCGAAGGGGCGATCATCAAGAGACGTGCGCTGGGACAACACCACGGCGTGGTGGTGATGGCGGAGGGCCTCATCGAAAAGCTGGACCCCAAGGAGCTGGTCGAGCTGCAGGACGTGGAACGCGACGAGCACGGACACATCCGCCTTGCCGAGGTGGACCTGGCGCGCAAGGTCAAGGTGGAAGTGCAGGGCCGCTTCAGCGAACGGGGGATCCGCGTGACATTGACCAACAAGCAGATCGGGTACGAGCTGCGCTGCGCCGACCCCATTGCGTTTGATGCGGCGTACTGCCGAGATCTCGGATACGCCGCCGTGCGGTTTCTCTCCGAGGGTGGCAGCGGAGCCATGGTGTCCGTCCAGGATGGGCGTATGGTCCCGATTCGATTTGAGGAGATGCGTACGGCGGCAGGCCGGACT
>VBGG01000142.1:1110-3323 GCA_005883405.1 Chloroflexota bacterium
CACCCGATGGCGTGATCCACGAGACAGCCGTGGCAATGAAACGTATTGGGATCGTAGTGGGTGGTGGCCCGGCGCCAGGGACCAACGCCGTCATCGCCGCCACGGTGATCGAAGCCGTGAAGCTCGGATGCACACCCATCGGGTTCCATGACGGATTCCATTTCCTGGCTCAGCGCTATACCGACGAGCAACATGAGATGACCATCGACGAGGTGAGCCGAGCCCATCTCACCGGTGGTGTGATGCTGGGAGCCTCCCGCACGGATGTGGCAGCCGACGCCGCCCTGCTGCGCAACGCAGTGGACGCGCTGCGCAAGCTGGCCATCGACGGGCTGGTGGCCGTTGGCGGGGATGACCTCGTGCGCAGCGTGATGGCGGTAGAGCAGCAGAGCGGCGGGCGCATCAAGGTGGCCCTGGTACCCAAGAGCATCGACAATGACCTGGCCATTCCGAGCCACGTGCCGACGTTGGGGTTCGAGACCGCCCGTCACGTCGGGGTTCAGCTGGTGAAGAACCTCATGGAGGACGCCCGCACCTCCGGACGTTGGTACCTGGGCGTGACCATGGGACGGCCGACCGGCCATCTGACGCTGGGAATCGGCAAGGCAGTGAGCGCGACGTGCACAGTCATTCCGGAGGAGTTTGGTGTCGGGTACGTGAGTCTCGCCGACGTCGCCGACATTGTCGAAGGGAGCATCATCAAACGCCGCGCCATGGGGAAGGCGCATGGTGTCGCGCTCCTCAGCGAAGCCTTGGTGGAGCGTTTCGACCCCAAAGAAGTGGCCGAGCTAGAAGACGTGGACCGCGACGCGCAGGGAAACATCCGTGTCACCGAGGTGGATCTGGGCCGCAAGGTGATCAATGAAGTCACACTCCGTCTGGACAAGCGCGGCATCAAGGTGAGCATCGTCGACAAGACGATTGGATATGAGCTTCGATGTGCGCCGCCGTTGCCCATGGAAGCCGAGTATGCGCGTGACCTGGGCTACGCCGCGGTACGGAATCTCGTGGCCGGGGGCCATTCGGCAGTGATCACCCTGCAGAACGGCGCGCCGCGCCCCATTGCGCTGGCGGACTGCGTCGACCCCGCCACCGAAAAAGGCCTCCGCCGCGCGGTAGACGTGCAGAGCGAGGACTATCGTGTGGCGCGCCGGTACATGATACGCCTCGAGAAAAGCGACTTTGCCGATGAGAAATGGGTAGACAAGCTGGCCGCAGCGGGAGGAATGACGCCGCAGCAGCTGCGCGACCACTTCGCGCGGCTCCCCGGAGCCGCGAAGCGCGAAGTCGTTCACTTTTAAGAACCAACGAGGCATCGCCATCCATGCAAGCGGACCGGATACTGCTAGGTGCGGCGGTAACGTTGGCGGTGGGTCTCGGGGCGTTTTGGACAGGGATGTCAGTGGGGCAGGAGAAAAAGGCGGATACCAGGGTCTATGAGCTACGAACGTACACAACGCTGCCGGGACTACTGCCCGCACTGAACAAGCGGTTCGCCGATCATACGATGAAACTGTTCGAGAAGCACGGGATGAGGAACGAGATGTACTGGATCCCGACCGACGACGCGCGAAAGGACAACACGTTGATCTATGTCATCTCACACGAAAACCCGGAGGCGGCCGAGCAGAACTGGAAGGCATTCCAGGCAGATCCCGACTGGATCAAGGTCCGAGACGCCAGTGAAGTCGACGGCAAAATCCTCGCAAAAGCTCCCGAGCGGGTGTTCATGCGGCTGACGGATTATTCACCCGGGAAGTAAGAGTGCCTCGGCGAGCAGGCCATGAAACTCTATGCCCACCCTTTTTCTTCTTACTGCCAGAAGGTGCTGATCGCGCTCTACGAGAACGGCACCCCGTTCGAGTTCTGCGTGCTTGCGCCGGGCGACGAGCAGGTGGCGGCTGAGCACGAGGCCCTGTGGCCTCTCAAGCGCATGCCTGTTCTGGTCGACGACGGCCGCACGGTGGTGGAAGCGACCATCATCATCGAACATCTCAGCCTCCATCATCCCGGACCTGTGCGGCTGATCCCCGAGGATCCGCGCGCGGCGCTCGACGTGCGGATGATGGACCGTTTCTTCGACAACTACATCATGACGCCGATGCAGAAGATCGTGTCCGACAGGATCCGCGCACCGGAGCATCGCGACCGCCAAGGTGTCATTGAAGCACGGAAGACGCTCGATACTGCCTACCGCTGGCTCGAAGACGCGG
>VBGG01000141.1 GCA_005883405.1 Chloroflexota bacterium
GGATGCCCATCGGTATTGCCCACCCACACCACGATCGCCAGGTTGGGCGTGTAGCCGTCCGTCCACGTATCGCGGTAGTTATCCGTGGTGCCCGTCTTCGAAGCCGCCGGACGGTCCTTCAAGACCAGAGGCGTATTGCGCCCATAGGTGAACAGCTTGGCCGTTGGATCGGACAGGATGCTCGAGATCATGTACGCCGCGCGCGGCTCCAGCACCTGCTCGCCCGGGGGTGGCTGGTAATCGACCAACACGTTCCCCGACGCATCCATGACCCGGCGGATGGGCACCAGCGGAACCTTGCGCCCGTTGTTGGCGAACGTTGCATACACCTGCGCCATGTCGATCGGGCGGACCTCGGCCCCGCCCAGCGTCAGGCTCAACCCGGGCGTCTTGCCCGAATCCGCGCCCCAGGTGGTGATGCCCAGGCGCGTCCCCACGTCGACGGCTGTCGGCACGCCGACGAACTCGAGCGTCTTCACGGCCGGGATGTTGATCGAGTTGCCCAGCGCGCTTCGCACCGTCATTCGACCGTGAAACTTGTCATCGAAGTTGCTCGGGCACCACTGGTGGCCAGGCTGGTCCTGCCAGCAGGTCGGCTGGTCGTCGAGAAAACTCCCGGGTCACCAGCCTTTGAGGAACGACGCCGAGTAGATCACCGGTTTGATCGATGAGCCCGGTTGACGCTCGCTCGTCAGCACGTTCACCTGACCGTCGATGGACGCGTCGTTGAAGTCCAGGCTGCCCTGGAAGGCAAGGATCTCGCCGGTTCGCGGATCGACGGCAATGAGCGCCGCGTTGTCGCCACCCTGCTGCTGTACGACGTCGCGGTTGGCCTGCAGCACCTGGTGCATCCGCTGGTCGTACTCCAGGTCCAGCGTCGTATACACCTTCAGGCCTGCCTGGTAGAGCGTGCGATCGCCAAGCTGCTGCTCGAGTTGGTCGCGCACGTACATCACCCAGTGCGGTGCCTTAAGGTCCACCTGGCGAGTCTGGACGGTCAGCTTCTCGGCGTAGGCCGCCCGCGCCTGTTCTTCGGTGATCGTGCCGTGCCCCGCCATCTGCTCGAGGACGTAGCGCTGGCGGTCTTTCGTCACCACGGGAATGCCGTCGTCGGTACGGGGGACGTCGCGGCGGGTCGGGGCGTACAGCGAAGGCGACTGCACCAGGCCGGCGATGAGCGCCGATTCAGCCAGGTCCAGGTCGTGCGCCGACTTGCCGAAGTAGCCCTGAGCGGCGGCCTCCACGCCGTAGCTCTGGTTCCCGAAGTAGACGCGGTTCAGGTACATCTCGAGGATCTGGTCCTTGGAGTAGCGGTGGTCGACCTGATACGCGAGCGCGATCTCGCGCAGCTTGCGTCGGACCGTCGCCTGGTGCGCCTCGTTGGGATCGAGCACGGCGTTGCGGACCAGCTGTTGGGTGATCGTCGAGGCGCCCGTGGTTCCCTGGCCGGTCACGTCGATCCATGCCGAGCGGAGCGTCGCCAGCGGATCGACGCCCGGGTTCTCGTAGAAGTGGACGTCCTCGGCCGCCAGGAGCGCCTTTACCACATCGGGTGAGATGTCCTGGAGCCTGACCAGCGTTCGCTTGCCGCCCGACGGGTCGTCGATCTCCCACAGCAGCTGACCTTTGCGATCGAAGATCTGGGCTGTCTTGAAGCCGAGGCTATTCGGATCGTCGAGCACGCCGATCGACGGCAGGTTGCTCGTGATGGACGCCAGCGCGATCCCTGCCGCGATGCCGACGAACAGCAGCACCAGCAGGACCGCGATAGCCAGGTTGGCGACCCAGCCCGGCCGCCTGCCTCCGTGCCGCGGCGGAGGCGCATACGGTCGTTCCGGCGGCGAGGCGACACTGGCCACACCCACCCAGGGCGCACGAACTATGCGCTTTTCGGTCCGTTGCGCTTCAGGGCTCGCTCCTTGGCTTGATCGACGTCCGGCCAGACGCGCACCAGATCCACGTGTATGCCGGCTGACAGAGCCTGGGCCACCAGTCACGCGCCACGGCCTCGATGGTGGACGGCCACTCGCCGCGCAACGTTCGTCGCCCACCCGAGGTAGTGCTGAGCTCCATAGATCGGGCGGTCAAAGTGCAGCAGATAGCAACCTTGCACGACGCAGGCTGACTGTAGAAGAAACGACCACCGGTCACTGGCGATTCAGCCACTCCGCGTGCCGACCTACCCTGACGTCTTCTCGACGATGTAGCGCAGCAGCACGCCACCGTCGGGCCAGGGATCCACTTCCAGGCACTGGAGGTTGAGCGCCAGATGGCGGGGGAGGCCGGGCCCATCGGCGAGGGTGGGCGCGGCGGTGCCGCCGAAGATCAGTGGCGCGATGAAGACCTGTATCTCGTCCACCAGTCCGAGGTGCAGGAGCTCGAAGTTGAGGGTGCCGCCGCCCTCTACCAGCACGCGGCGGATGCCCAGCTCCAGCAGTTTGGCCAGCGCCCAGGCCACATCCACGTGGGACGAGCCGCTTGTGTAGATCTCCACGGCGCGCTCGCCAGGCCAGGCTGCCTCAGAGCCGTGGAGCGTAAAGAGGATGATCCGCGCCGGACCCGCGGTGAGGAAGCGACAGTCCGGTGGCAGCGCGACACGCGAGGCCACGCCGTCCCTGGCTGGTTGCAGGTCGAGACGGGAGATCACGCCGACCTTGGCGGGATTTTCGGGCTCACCTCGGGCGAGGCGTTCGGCCCGCAGCTCGGGCGAGCGGACCGTGAGCCGCGGGTCCTCCTGAAGGAGCGTGCGGCCGCCGACCATGACCGCGTCGACCGAGGCCCGCAGGCGATCGACCCGTTCTCGATCGCGCTCGGAAGAGATTGCCGCGCCGCGGCGCTCGAAAGTATCGATCTTGCCGTCGACGGTCGCTGCTACGTTGATCAGCACGTAGGGTCGCGCCGTCACTTGGCATTTCCCCCGAAGAGGGGCTGGCCCTCCGCGGCGAGCGGGCCGATGCTCACCTCAAGAAGCGCAGAACCGATGGACTTCAGCAGCATCTCAGCGCTCGGCGCCTCACCGATGACCTCCCTCGCGGCGTCGTCGCCCACGGCATCAACGGATTCCAGCAGCAGTAGCACCGATGCCTCGTCCATCGGTCCAGCCGCGACGCTCGAGATCTCGACGCTGCAGTTGCAAGGTCAGATGGTGAGCACGCTATTGGCGGGCCTCAGTGGCGGCAACCCGACCGGCCTGTTCGCCGGCCTCGGCGGCGGCCACCCGGGCACGCTCGGCAGCACGATCGACCTGCTCGCCTGACCGCGCTCTACGCTCGTCCAACACAGGAGGCCCCCGCGGGGAAATTTTCTGCGGCGCGACATGCGGTCGCGGGCGAAGAGCCGAGGCCAAAGCCTGGTGGGGTCCCCTCTGGGGGAACACTTGCTTCAGACATCCGGTCGGAAGCGGTAGCCAACCGCCGGCTCGGTCATGATCCAGCGCGGGCGGCTGGGCTCGCGCTCCAGCTTGCGGCGGAGCTGTGCGATGAAGGTGCGCAGGTTGTCGAGCGCGTCTTCATAGCCCGACCCGAGCGCAGCCCGCAGCAGGAACCCGTGCGTCAGCACTCGATCGGGATTGGTCGCCAGCACCCGCAGGAGCTCGTACTCGGTCGGCGTCAGGTGGACCTCGCGCTCGTCGACGGTGACCCGCCGCGCCGAGAGGTCGATCAGCAGGCCGCCGGCGTGAATGATCGGCTCTTCGTCGCGTCGCGCCTGATCGCGGCGCAACGCCGCGCGAATGCGTGCCAGCAGCTCCTCGGTTCCGAACGGCTTGGTGATGTAGTCGTCGGCGCCGGCGTCGAGCGCCTGGACCTTCTGCGTCTCGTGTACCCGCGCGGAGAGAACCAGGATGGGTACCCGACTCCAGTTGCGCAATCGTCGACACACTTCCACCCCGTCCAGCCCCGGCAGAGCCAGATCCAGAAGCACCACATCCGGGCGTTCGGCCGCGCAGGCTTCCAGCGCGGAGGGCCCGCTTGTTGCCGATCGCACGTGGTAGCCATGGCTCTCCAGCGCTGCGCGCAGGGACCGCAGCACATGTGGATCGTCGTCGACCATCAGAATGCTGGCCGGAGTCTCAACGCGCATCGGCCGTCTCCAGGGCGAGTGCGTTGGGCACGATCAGGATGAAGCGCGCCCCGCCGAGTGGGCTGTCTTCGACCAGCAGCTGGCCATCCTGCGCCTCGGTCGCGGCACGCGCGATCGCCAGGCCCAGACCAGTCCCGATCCCGCCGTCGCTCAGCCGCTCGAACTTACCGAAGACGCGGTCGCGTGACGCGGGCGGAATCCCGGGCCCAGCATCGCTGACCTCCACCCGCACACAGCCGTCGTCGATCCGCCCCATGATCGACAACGCCGTGCCGGGCGGCGTGTGGACCCCGACGTTCTCCAGTAAGTTGCTCAGCGCCTGTTCCAGCAAGCCCGCGTCGAAGCGCGCCAGCGGTAGCGTGTCGGGCACGTCGAACGTCACCGGCCGGTCGCCGAGCACCGGGTTCAACCGGTCCAGCACCGCGGACACGATCTCGCCGAGTGCGTTCCACTGGCGGTCAGGCGTGATGCCGGCTTCCAGCCGCGTCATCGTCAGCGCGTCGCTCACGAAGTGCACCAATCGATCGGCCTCAGCCTCGATTGTGCCGAGCAGCTCGAGTCGGGTGCCATCGGCCAGCGGGGTGCCTGGATTGCGAAGTGTGGAGACGGAGGTCTTGATCGCCGTCAGCGGCGTGCGCAGATCGTGTGACACGATAGCCAGCGCCTCGTCGCGCGTGCGCAGCGCAGCTTCAGCTTCAGCGCGCGCCGCGCTGGCGTGCTGGCGTGCGGCGCGCAGGCGCGCGTTCAGCGTTCCCAGCAGGACGGCCACGAAGAGAAACGCGATCAAATCCAGCGGTGTGCCGACGTCGCTGATGGTGAAGCTGTACGGCGGATTCTCGAAAAAGAAATCCAGCGACAGGAAACCGGCAAGGGTCGAGACGATCGCCGGTCCGTAGCCGCCCACCGACGCGCTGATCGCCACCGCCGCCAGCAGCAGCAGCGCTGGAAAGTCGTTGGCCGCGGGATACGCGGGCAGCGCAGCCAGTGTGGCAACGGCGACGGTGACCAGGCTCACCAGGTAGGCCAAGCCGCGACGCTTCCACACAGCCCGATGCTAGCGCCAGCGCCATCCCTGGACGATCCAATGGGCGATCCTTAGCAAATCCTGATTGCCGGGACATCCAGCGCCATTCACAGGGGGCAAACATTGAACGCATGAACAGAGTCGTTCGCAGACTTTCGGTTGTTGTGGCTTGCCTCGCGTCGGCCACTGTGCTAGCGGTGCCAGCCATCGCGCAGCAGGCGACCCCGCCGCCACCGGCGGCCGTGGCAGTGGCGACGATCAAGGTTCCAGGCACGTCAGGCCGCTGGGATGTGATGCAGGTCGATCCGGCCGCGCACCGTCTGTACCTGTCCAACACATCCAACGGCTCGCTCGACGTGTTCGACACCCAGACGTTTGCCACTCTCGCCCAGATCCCGGGCCTGCCCAACTCCCAGGACGCGCAGGGTGCCTGGAGCGGCGCCAACGGGCTGGCGCTGGCCCCCGAGCTGAATCGCGCGTTCGTCTCGGATCAGGTCGATAATTCGCTCCACGTCTACGACACCAACTCCAACGCCCAGACCGACGTCGTTTCGACCACCCAGAAGGGCAGCGATTCGGTCGCCTACGACCCCGATGACAAAAAGGTCTTCGTCTCCAACGGCGACAGCAACAGCATCACCGTCGTCGACGCCACCACGCTGAAGGTCCTGAAGCAGATCAACCTGCCCGGCGCGCCCGAGATCGCGGTATGGGACACGGCCGACCACACGCTGCGTCAGAACCTGTCGGACAAGAACCAGCAGGTCATCATCGACCCAAAGACCGACAGCGTCACCAGGACGATCGATCTGCCAGTAACGTGCGAGCCGCACGGCATCGGGCTTGACGAAAGCACCAACACCGAGCTCATCGGCTGCCGACAGCAGATGACGACGGTCATCAGCGCGGACGGTACCGTTCAGATGGTGAGCCGCCACACGGGAGGCTCAGACCTGGCGGGCTTCGACCCGGTGAACAAGCAGTTCTACGTCGCGGCGGCCAATGACACCAGCGGTGGCAAACAAGCGCCTGTGCTCGGTATCTACGGTGGTAGCGGCACCTTCGACTTCATCGCCAACGGCAAGACGGCTGCCGGCGCCCACTCGCTCGCCATCGATCCCGCGGACGGAACCGTGTACGTCGGCGCCGGCGCCGCCGGCACGATTCTGGTGTTCCCACCGGCACCGACGTCGAACTTCCTGCCAGCCAACCCGGCTGAGACAACCAACGTGACGCCAGTCCTGCTGCCGCTGCCGAGTCCGAATGCCACCAGCCCGGCCGACATCATGGAGGTCGACCAGACGACCAACACGCTCTACGTTGCGGTGCGCACGAACGCCACTTCGACGGCGGGTGGGATCGACGTCTACGACGTCTCGGGATCATCGCCCGAATTCCTGCGCTTCATCGACCTCGGCACAGGTGCGAACGGCGTCGCCACGGCGCCGGACCTGAAGAAGATCTTCGTCGGACTCACAGACAGCACGCTCGCCATCGTGGACGTAGATCAGAGCTCGCCTACCGCCAATACCATGATCGCCAAGATCGTCAGCGGCGGGGCAAAACGCGTCGACGAGCTCGACTACGATCCGGTCGACAAGAAGGTCTACGCCGCCAACAGCGACGACGGCATCGTCACGGTCGTGGACGCCGTGAGCAACCAGATGATCACCCAGTTCAAAGACCTGGGCGCAGCGCTCGAGCAGCCACGCTACAACCCGGCCGACGGCATGATGTACATGACCAGCTCGGACCAGAACGCGATCTTCCAGTTCGATCCGCGCTCCGACACGATGATGGCCAAACTCGATGTGGGGGATGACTGCAACCCGAATGGCCTGGCGATCAATCCCAACAACGACATGGCTGCCCTGGGATGCAGCAACGCGAGCAATCCGCACGCGGCCATCTGGGATGTGAAACTGCACAAAGTAGTCTCCACAATTCGCCAGAGTGGTCGCGTCGACGGCGCGATCTACTCGCCGACAGCCGATCGGTTCCTGCTCGCGTCGCGCTACTTCCGTGGACCGGCGATCACTGTCATTTCAGGTGACGGCAAGTTCGTGACCAATGTCGGTCCCACGGATGCCAACAGCCATCAGGTTGCCTTCGACGCGGCAACCAACACGATCTTCACCATCATGATCCCGAAGGGCACGCCGAGCCTGGCGGCCTTCGCGCTCCCGCGTTAGCTACTCGGGGGCGCGGCGCACGCTGAAGCGAACGCACACACGTTGAAGCCGTCGGTGTCGGGATCCGGCGCCGACGGCGTCGCGAGCGGCGCGCCCTTGCTGTCGATCAGCTGGATCTCCTCGCTCGGCTTGAGTCCGGCCGGCTTGCCGTTCGTGGCGCTCAGGTCAAAATCGACCGTCGACAGTCTCGGCATCGGTCCGACCGTCACCCTGCCCGAGTTGTCGATGACCACCGGCGTCTCCTCGATCCATTCGGCCGTTGCGTACGACGAGGTATACGGAGTCGACTGCTTGAACGTTTGACCCGTGGTCTGGTTCTGGACGGTGATCGACCACAATCCCACCGACGTCTCGGTGATGTCCACGTGGATCACGTTACCCGCGTTCACCGGGAAGTTGGCGATCGGCGTGCTCGGCTCAGGAATGATCTCCCACCACGCGCCGTAGCTGGCGTGCCCGGCGGCATCCACGTCCTGCTCCGTGCCGGCCTGGATGAGGGTGGCATCGGTCACCATACAGTTGGCGTCAACGCAGCCGCCGCCGATGCCCAGCCAGCTGGCGGAGAACTCGGCTTCGCCAGGCGTGTGCTGGGTCGCCGTCGGAACCGTCCAGGTGCCGGACACGCTGTGGAACTGCACGCCACCCCGTTCCAGGCTGCCCTGGTTGTAGCCGGACCAGTTGTTGGATTGATTCGCGCCGACCCGCACAATCGGCCGATGAAAGAGCCCTACGCCCGACGACGGGCCGGTCGCGGACAGGACTAACAATGCGACGCCACAGAGGCGCCCGATCATGGACCCGTTCATACCTTCTCCAACGCAGCAACTCACGTACCAGGCCGAAGCTCGGCCGAGAAGCCGCTTTTCGGCACAAGTCGCAGTCGGCCAAACTTCGATCAACAGATTGGCCTGGAGGGGCGGTCACGACAGGGAGACTTTTCGGCTGCCCCTCTGGGCTGGGCGCGCTACAGTCGCAGGTGCAGATGACGGCGATACGCGTCTTTCCCGATCCCCAGGCGCTGGCCGAAGCAGCCGCGCGACACGTCGTCGAAAGCGCCCAGGCGGCCGTGGATGCCAGAGGTGCCTTCAGCATCGCGCTCTCGGGCGGCTCGACGCCGCGCGAGCTGCACCTGAAGCTTGCAAGCCCGCCCCTGGTCGAGCAGGTCGACTGGTCGCGGGTGCACGTCTTTTTCGGCGACGAGCGCTGTGTGCCGCCCGCTGACGAGCGCAGCAACTACCGCATGGCAGAAGAGACGCTGCTGAACCGAGTACCCATCCCGCGCAACCAGATCCACCGCATGCGCGGCGAGCTACCACCCGAACAGGCCGTCGAGGACTATGAACGCGAGCTGAGGGACTACTTCAAAGACGAGCCGCCGCGGCTCGACCTCATCCTGCTGGGCATGGGCGATAACGGCCACTGCGCCTCGCTGTTCCCCGGTCTCGCAGCGGTCCACGAGCAGCAGCGTTGGGTGGTCGCCGAGTACGTGGCCGAGGTCAGCATGTGGCGGATCACGCTCACGCCGGTGATCATCAATCTCGCGCGCGAGGTGATCTTCCTCGTGGCGGGCGCGGCCAAAGCCGACATGCTGCGGCAGGTCCTCGAGGGGCCGTTTGCGCCTGACGAACGGCCGGCGCAGATCGTTCGACCGTCCCCCGGCGAGGTGGTGTGGCTGATCGACGCCGCCGCGGCGGCAAAGTTGAGTCCGCCCACCGGTTAGCTCTGGTACTGTTGCCGCACCATCCACACGGGAGGCTCTTCCACGACGATGACGACCGCTGCTAAGGCCGCTCAGATCGCCGGCGGTACGTGGACCATCGACACCAACCACAGCCTGATCGAGTTCGCCGCGCTCCACAACACCATCGCGTACGTCAAGGGGCGCTTCCGCACGTTCTCGGGCACCATCAACGTAGATGAAGCGGACCTGCTGAAGTCGAGTGTCGACCTGGCGATCGACGCGAGGTCAGTCGAGTCGCAAGCCGTGCAGGGCCGCGAGGACCTGATCAACGGCGAGGACATGCTCGATACGAGCAAGTTTCCCGATATCACGTTCAAAAGCACCAACGTCCAGCAGAAGGACGCGAACAAGTTCGTGGTCGCTGGCGACCTGACGCTGCGCGGCATTACTCACAAAGTCCAGGTACCGCTGACGTTCAATGGCGTCGTCACCACGCGC
>VBGG01000143.1:0-618 GCA_005883405.1 Chloroflexota bacterium
TCAGGAGCGCATCACCGTCCCCCATTGCTTTAGCCAGGCAGTTGAATGATGTTGTATAGTGTAGCAACATGCTGGAGCTGATGTCGCATGATGTTGTGTTGGTCGTGGGAAGAGCGCCGGCTTATCGCTCAATGGGGCTGTTGGCGGTCGCAACTGCGGTTTAGGGGCGCTGACCGTGGATCCATCGGCCACCGGGACTTCGGCTCGGTCTACCGCCTACGGAAGATTTGAAGGCGCTGGCTGACGCCGGCTATCTAGACGGCGAAGGCGTGTACTACCAGTGGGCCAGCACCCCTCAGCCCTCGCGAAACTCCTCCCGACCACTGCCGCAAATCGCGGTTGTTGAGAGTGTTCACTCTGCTATTTTCTCGGAGCAGGCCGAGACATGGCGCCATCAGTACGGCTGTGGGATTTCGCTTCCAACAGCACATCATTGCCGCAGCATTACCGTCAGTTTTCCGACGATGACTACGAGCAATATTGCACCGCCAGAACTGCGCTTCTCGGGTTTTCCAACCAGCAAGACCTGCTGCTTGCCGCTGTTGGGAGCCTTCGGGAGTTCACAAAGCTGACTGAGATGTTCCTGACCTCGTTCCTACAGGGCACATCGGGCCGGGT
>VBGG01000143.1:693-8794 GCA_005883405.1 Chloroflexota bacterium
GACCACACCGACGCGCGTTTGAAGCGAACGTACGGAGCGGGCTCGGCACAGGTAGTGACGTTCGACGCCGCTAGGAGAAAAGAACACGAAGACCAGTTCGCGTTCAGGTTCGTTTACGACCTGAGGAACTATACGCAGCACAGCGAATTGCCTATTAAGTCGTTCACGCTGGACTGGAAAGCCGACCTCGATAAGCAAGGCGATCCAGTTGGGCACACTGGTACGGCGGCGCTGAAGTTCATTCTCGACCCAGCCGAGCTACTCGCGAATTACGACAAGTGGCATCGTTTGGTGAGGGCCGACCTGGCGGGAATGTCTCACCCTCTCGACGTGATCGCGCTGCATACCGACATGCTCGCGTCACTCACACGCATCCAGTTGGCCGTGCTGAAGTCAGAATGGCCGCGCATTGCCAGCGGGGCTAGAGCCATGCAGGGGCTGACCAGTTGCCTGCGTCACGACGCGCTCAGGCCAATGCTCCACGACGAGGATGGCATGCCACTGGAAGAACCGCCAGTCGACACTGTTGCCCTCGTCTTCGCTATGCTGGCACGCGGCGAGCCGAGCCGACCAGACGAGCTGCTCGATCCGCAGTTCGGCTGGGCGCTTATGCGGCAGGCACAGATGGGCGACATGGCGTCGGGCCGCGTGCGATCGGCCTGAAAATACTGAGGGCGATTGCGTTGGGCGTGGCACGAACCACGCCGGATGATCACCAGTAGCCCTCAACGTCAGGCTCGGTCGGCGGATGATCCAAAGCCGCTGCGCGCACTGGCGTGAGCCCGTATCCCGCGCCGTACCACAGGCCCGACCACGCACGGCACGAAGTGCAGCAACCTTTGCAGCAACCCGGGCGCACGGAGCCGTCCCGACGCGGATCTCGACGGACTAATACGACCCGCTCCAATCTCAAAATGGACCGCCTCGGACCCCTGCGGCGGGTCCAAAATCACCCTCTCAAGGTGGAGTGATCGCGGGTTCGAATCCCGTCCGGGTCACCCAGTTTTGAACTCATCCCGCTCGGCTCAGCTCGGTACAAGATGGATCAGCGCGGTAACCGCGTTATTCGAAGCGGTTATGCGCGACGGCACGGCGTAGTTCAAGCCATCACCTCTCCAGGCTGAGTGACAGGCGTTGACTGCTCAACGGTTCGGTGCCGGCGAGGATCACCTGCTGCGGATTCGGAAGCGCGATCCGTTCGCGGTCGAACGCCTTCTTGACCAGGGCGCGGTAGCGGCGACCGACCGCAGCCTGATGGCCCGGCTTGGTCTTGATCATCACGCGCATGGTGACGTCGGACTCACCGAAAGCTTCCAGCCCCTGCACCTCGGGTCGTACGAGCAGGAGCGGACCGGTGACTGCATCAGCCCGCAGCTCGTCCGCCGCCTGCTCGAGCACGGCCACTACGCGATCGACGTCCTCGGCGTAGTCAACACGCAGGTCCACCGCGAGCTGCGACCACTCCCTCGTCATGTTGGCCACTACCCGGATCTCGCCATTCGGAATGGTGAGCACCGAGCCGTCCTGGACATTGCGCAGCACGGTGCGCCGCAGGTCCAGGTGCTCGACTTGACCGCTGTATCGGTCGTTGACCACTATCCGATCGCCCACGCCGAAGTGATCCTCGAGCAAGACGAAGAAGCCGGCGATCACGTCGCGGATCACGGTCTTCGCGCCGAGGCCGATCGCCAGCCCGACCACACTGGCGCCTGCCAGGAGTGGCGAGATGTCGGCGAACTGGCCGAGAACCATCAGGCCGGCGACGGCCCCCAGCAGGACCGCTCCCGTCGCCTGACCGACCGCCGCCAGTGTGTCGAGCCTGACTTGCCGCTCGTGCGACCTGTTCTCGGCCCGCTTGCGCAGTCGGCCGGCGACCCGGCGCAGCATCGAGCGCCACACACGGAAACCGACGAGCGCCAGCGCCAGGACGACCAGGCTGCTGAACAACGCTTTGCTGATCTGGAGAAAGACGAGCTCGCTCATCCGTGCCACATCGCGGGCGCCAGGGTTGCGACGATCAGGCCGGCGAGGGCCGTCAACGGCGCGCCGACGCGGAAAAAGTCAGTGAACCGGTAGCCGCCCGGGGCATAGATCAGCAGATTGTGGTGGCACATCGGGGTCAGGACGGATGTAACCGCGGCCATGGCGACGGTGACGACGTAGGCCTCTGGGGCGTGCCCCAGCCCGGCTGCCAGCGCGATAGCCAGCGGGCCGAACAGTGCCGTGGTTGCCGAGTCGGAGCCCATGAACTGCACGACGACACCCACGACGGCGAACAGCGCGAGCAAGATGAGCCATTCGTGCCAGCCACCGAGCACGCCCTGTAGCAGGCCAGCCAGCAGGTCGGCGGCGCCGCTCTGCTTCATGGCCGCTCCAAGCGGAATGGCGCCCGCCACGAACAGGTACATCGGGGCGTCGATCGCCCGATACGCCTGGCGTGGACTGAGGCAGCGCGTGAGCAGCATCACCGCCGCGCCAGCAAGCATCGCCATGGCAAGACTCATCCAGTGGAGGGACGCCACGGCGATAGTGCCCAGCAGGATGGCGCCGGCCAGCAGCGCCTTGCGTGGTCGGCGCGCCTCGCCGTGGAAGGGCACCAGCATCAGGAAGTCGGGGTCCTGGCGCACGCGCGCCAGCGCCTCGTCATCACCCTGGAGGACCAGCGCGTCGCCGGCGGATAAGTGGACGCGTGACAGCTGCTCGGGCACGAAGCCGCCCTTGCGCCAGAGTGCCACCACCAGTGCACCGTAGTGACGCCGGAAGTCCACCTCGGCCAGCGTGCGGCCGACCAGATTCGAGCGGGGCGCGACGATCGCCTGTGTAAGCCGCTCGGCAGGGTCTTCGCCGTGGCCCGTGCCGCCCACGTCTGCTGCTGCCCGCTCGAACTTGAGTACAGGTTCTAGTTCCACCCCGCGCTCTTCACTCAGCGCAACCAGGCCGCCCGGGGTGGTGTGGATCAGCAGCACATCGCCCGACCGCAGGGTGCGGTCGCCGAGCGGCGCGCGCAAATGCTGACCGTCGCGGACCCAGCCGGCGATCGTGAAGCGGTACGCGCGATCGGCGTGGACCTGTTTGATGCTTTTGCCGACCAGGGGCGAGCCGGGCAGAACCCGCAGCTCGGTGAAGTAGCCATCGAGACGGAAGCGATTGGTCGGATCGCCAGTGCCCTGGCGCGTCGGCAGCAGCAAGCGTCCGACCAACAGCATGTACACCGTGCCGGCCAACGACAGAGCCAGTCCGATAGGCGCGATAGCGAACAGATCCAGGCCCGGTCGCCCCGCGTGCCGCAGCAGGGCGCCGGCTATCAGGAACGACGGGGTGATCGTGGCGATCGTGGTCCCCAGCGAGCTTCCGATCGCCATCGGCAGGAGCAGCTTGGAGGCGGGCACGCCGCGCACCTTGGCCAGACTGAGCGTGGTCGGCAGCATGATCGCCGTGATCGCCACGTGGTGCGTGAACCTGGACAGCAGTGCCGACGCGGGCATGATAACGGCCAGCATCCGCGTCAAGCCGCCACCGGCGAGCCGAGCGGTCCAGCGGCCCAGGGCTTCCGAGAGCCCGGTGTGTCGCAGACCGGCGCCGAGTACGAAGACTGCGGCGATGACGATCGCCGGCTCGCTCTGGAAGCCGGCCAGGGCTTCCTCGGGACTCAAGATGCCGGTCAGTGCCAGCGCCAGGATGATGAGCAGAGCGATCAGATCGGTGCGCAGCCGCTCGGTGACGAGCAAGCCGATGGCCACGCCGAGGATGGCGAAGAAAACAACCTGGTGAATCGGGAGGAGCCCTGCGGAAATGAGGAGGTGCTGCACCGGGCCGAACCCGGCGATGATGGCGATGATGTTCTCCATGAGTGGGTACTTGACCTCGTGTCCCTTCAATTACGCGTGCGCGGAGCAGGCATTGGCTCTGAGGTGGTAGGGCACGTTGGCGACGATGACCCCGGAGTGGAAGAGCAGACGGGCCTTCAGCCGCAGCGCGGTCTGGTTGTGTAGCAGGTGCTCCCACCAGCAGCCTGGCACGTACTCGGGCACGAGCACGACCAGGGTGTCCTCCGGGTGGCTCTCACGGACTGCGTCGATGTACGACAGCAGCGGCCCCTCGAGACTGCGGAATGGCGATTCGATGACCACAAGTTCCGCGTCCCCGTGTGGGTAGTCGCCCCAGTTGGCGCGAAGCTGCTCAGCCTTCTCCGGATTGTCGGTGACGTGCACAGCGGTGACCGCGCCGCCAGCCGCCATCGCTCTGGCAAACGCGAGTGCCTGGCGCGCATGCAAACCGAGGTTTGCCATGGGTACGATCGCCCGAACCCGGATTGCAGTGGGATCGAGCGGTGTCTCGGGACTGCCGCCGGACTCCAGCCGCGCGTAGTGGCGACGGATCACCCAGAACACGCTGACGACGAGCGGGACGAGCACAAGCACCAGCCATGCCCCGTGCAGGAACTTGGTCGCAGCGATGACCACCGTCACGACGCCGGTGGCCACGGCGCCCAGCCCGTTGATGGCGGCGTCGCGCTGCCAGTTGGACCCGCGCTCGTTCAGCCAGTGCCTCACCATGCCCGCCTGGGACAGGGTGAAGCTCGCAAACACGCCCACCGCGTAGAGCGGGATCAACAGGTCGACGTTGCCCCGGAATGCGACGAGCAGCACGCTGGCCAGGACCGCCAGACTGACGATGCCCATCGTGAAGGCGAGGCGGTTGCCGCGAAACCGAAACATGCGCGGCAGGAAACGGTCGCGGGCAAGAATCGAGGCCAGGCGCGGGAAGTCGGCGAATGACGTGTTGGCTGCGAGCACCAGGATGAGCGCGGTCGCCACCTGGAGCAGCCACCACCACGGGCCCAGGCCGAAGATGGTTCGTCCGAGCTGCGAGAGCACGGTTTCTTCGGAAGCCGGCAGGACCCCGAGCTGAGTGGCCAGGAAGGACAGGCCGAGGAACATGCTGCCGAGAAGCAGCCCCATTGCCAGGATGGTCGAGCGCGCGTTGCGCGCCTCTGGTGCCTTAAAGGCCGGCACGCCGTTGGAGATGGCCTCGGTACCCGTCATCGCCGTGCAGCCCTGGGCGAAGGCGCTCAGCATGAGGAAGATGCCCAGCGATTGGGAGCCGGGTACCAGCGCTGAATCCGGCGGCGCGTAGACGAGACCACCAGTAGCGAGGCGGAACAGTCCGACAGCCACCAGCACCAGCACCAGGCCGACGAACAGGTATGCGGGCGCGGCCACGAGTGCGCCGGATTCGCGGATGCCGCGCAGATTGGCCAGCGAGATGAGGCCTACTGCCCCGACGGCCATCGGCACCGTGTACGGCATCAACTCGGGTAGCAGCGAAGTGATGGCTGCCACTCCAGCCGCGACCGAGACGGCGACTGTCAGGACGTAGTCGAGCAACAGCGACGCGGCGGCGGTTAGTCCCGCCAGGGTTCCGAGATTGTCGCTGGCGACGATGTAGCTACCTCCTCCCGACGGATAAGCCCGGATCGTCTGGCGGTACGAGAACACGACGATGGCGAGCAGTGCGACGATGACCAGCGACACCGGCACCGTAAGTGCGAGGGCGCCAGACCCCACCAGCACCAGGACCTTCATGATCTCTTCGGTGGCATATGCAACGGAGGACAGCGCGTCGGAGGAGAAGACGGCCAGCGCCGTGAGCTTGCTGAGGCGCTCGGCCGTCTCGCGGGCAGTCGGGACGGGGGTGCCGAACACGAGCCGCTGGAGGGCCTGCAGCGCGCGGCCGACGGGTGTCGTCGGGCCGCCAGCGCCCGGGCGCGGAACCAGATAGCCGCGACGTGGCCGGCGGGTGAACCCCAGATCGATGGGCGTTTGTGTGACTAGAGCGTTCATCGCATCCTTACCACTGAGCGCCGTGTTCGCGAGTGCCTGGCGCTCGGTGCCGCATTGAGCCCGCGCACCACGCGGCCACTGGTGAACGCCGCCTGACGGCGGTCTGACAATTCCTTACAGGTTGCTGACACAGCGCGATGTCCTACAGTCGAAGGTTGGGCATGCATCCTGGGATCCGCCCCAATCCCCACCGCCTGCTGTCAGAGGAGCGCGAAACACGCGTCCGCGCCGTGATGAACAGTGTCGCCGAGGGGATCGTGACCCTCGACCAGCACGGCACGATCGAGTCGATCAACCCGGCCGCCGAGCGCATCTTCGGCTACAACGCGGGCGAGATCATCGGCCAGGACGTCCATCGACTCATGCCCGAGGCATCCCAGACCGCCCAGCCCACGCCAGCTTCGACCAGCCCGACGCTGGTGATCGGCGACCGCCGCGAGGTGACCGGCTACTACAGGGATGGCTCGCCACTGTCGGTCGAGCTCACGCTGAGCGAGGCGCGCCGCGACGGCCGCCTCCTCTGTATCGCTGTGGTGCGCGACCTCACCGAGTCCAAACGAGCTGAGCAGCGGCGGAGCGTGCAGTACGCCGTCAGCTCGGTCCTGGCCGGGGCTCGAACGCTCGACGTCGCTATTTCTGGCATCCTGCGCGTGATCGCCGAAGGTTTCGGCTGGCAGCTCGGCATCTTCTGGAGCGTCGATCGCTCCGCCAACGCACTCGACTGCCACGCGATCTGGCGCGCGCCCGAATTGGCCGCCGACGAGTTCGTCGACCGCTGCCGCGAGACCACATTCGAGCGCGGCGCTGGGCTACCCGGTCGGGCCTGGAAGAACCGTCAACCGCAGTCGATCACAGACATCCCGGACGATGACTGCTTGCGGCGCGGCCTCCAGCCGGCCGCCGACGCGGGTCTGCATGGCGCTTTCGCGTTCCCGATCGAAGCCGGCTCTGATGTCGTCGGCGTGATCGAGCTCTTCACCCGCCAGGTCCGCGCAGCCGATCTGGATCTGATCCTTACCGTCACGGCGATCGGTCAGCAGATCGGCCAATTCATCGAGCGCGAGCGAGCCGAACGGGAGATCCGAGCCCTGAACGCCGGACTCGAGCAGCGCGTCCTCGAGCGAACGGCTCAGCTGGAGTCGGCCCTGGCCGAGCGGAAATGGGCGGCAGAAACGCTCGAGCAGATGCGTCGCCGCAACGAGTTGATCCTGACCTCCGCCGGCGAGGGGATCTACGGCGTGGATCGAACCGGACGGGCGACATTTGTCAACCCGGCCGCCGCGGCCCTGACCGGATATCACGTGAGCCAACTGCTGAACCGTCGGCTGCATCAGGTCCTGCGGCACTCCGGGCAGGACGGGACCCCATATCAGCTGGCAAGCTGCCCGGTGTGCGCGGTCTTGCAGGACGGGTCGATCCGACACGCTCCCGACGGCGTGTTCTGGCGCCAGGATAGCAGCAGCTTTCCGGTCAGCTACACCAGCACGCCTATCTGGGAGCAGTCGGAGATCGTCGGGGCGGTCGTGACTTTCCAGGACGTCACCGAGCGGCAGGCGATGGACAAGCTGAAGGACGACTTCGTGTCCATGGTGTCGCATGAGATCCGCACGCCGATGAACGGTGTGCTGGGCATGGTGGAGCTGCTGCTCGACACGCCGCTGAATGGCCGCCAGCGAGAGTACGCCGACGCAGTTCGGCGCTCGGGCGAGACGCTCCTTGGCATCGTCAACGACATCCTCGACTCATCCAAGATGAAAGCAGGCAAACTGGAGCTCGAAGCGAGCGACCTGGACGTACGCGCGGTCGCCGAGGACGTGGTCGGACTGTTCGCCGCCCAGGCTCAGGAGAAGGGCCTCGAGATTGGCTGCCTGGTGCAGCGGGATGTGCCGCGTGGGCTGCTCGGCGATCAGGGGCGCCTGCGCCAGATCTTGCTGAACCTGGTCGGCAACGCTGTGAAGTTCACCGAGCGTGGCCAGGTCGTGCTGCGCGCCCGCCTCGCCAGGCGCGCCCGCGACGCTGCCGTCATCCGCTTCGATGTTGCCGACACCGGCCCCGGGATTGCGCTCGAGGCATCACAACGGATCTTCCAGCCCTTCTCACAGGCGGACCGCTCGACGACGCGCAAGTACGGCGGCACCGGTCTGGGCTTGACCATCTCCAAGCGACTGGTGGAATTGATGGGGGGCGAGATCGGTCTGGAAACTCGGCCTGGTCAGGGAAGTACCTTCTGGTTCACCGCGCGCTTTACTCGCCAGCGC
>VBGG01000641.1 GCA_005883405.1 Chloroflexota bacterium
TATCTGCGCGGCGAGATCGGCAGGGGCACGTTCGTCGCCGCGCCGCCGCTGCACGCCGAGGAGGACCCGCTGGCGCCGTTCGAAGCGGCCGGCGCGCTGCCGCCATTCGCCAGCCAGCAGCCAACGCCAGGCCCACCCGCCAATCGCGACCTGCTCAGGCTGGCGAGCCAGCCCGGCCTGGTCTCCTTCGCCGCCAGCGTGGCCGCGCTCGATCTTGCACCGGTCGAGCCCCTTCGACGAGCGCTGTCAGATGTTCTCGCGAAAGACGGCGCGAAAGCCCTGCAGGTCGGCGCTGCGCAGGGCTACCAGCCGCTGCGCGCCGCGATCGCCGGCATCCTCCGAGAACAGCGCGGACTGGACGTCGACGAATCAACCGTGTGCGTCACCAGCGGCTGCCAGCAAGGCATTGACCTCGCGGCAAAAGTCTTCGTGGCCGCGGGCGATGTGGTCCTGGTCGAACAGCCCAGCTTCCTGGGTGCCCTGGAGGCGTTTCGAGCGCGCGGGGCACGGGTCATCGGTGTGCCGATCGAGGGCGATGGCCTGCGGGTCGAGGCGCTGCCCGCGCTCATTCAGCGCTATCGTCCCAAGCTGCTGTACTGCATGCCAACGTACCAGAACCCGACTGGTCGCAGTCTGAGCGTCGAGAAACGGCGAGCACTGTTGCGCATCGCCGCGAGCCATGACCTGCCGATCGTGGAGGACGATTCTGCCGGCTTCATCCACCTGGACGGCGATGGGCTGGCGCCGCCGTCGCTCAAAGCCGAAGATCACGCCGGCTACGTGCTCCACCTTGGCACATTCTCGAAACTGATCGCCGCCGGTCTGCGTCTGGGATGGCTGGTTGCCGATCCGCCCGTCTTCGAAAAACTCGTCGCGGCCAAGTACGCCAGCGATCTGTCCTCGGACGCGCTGGTACAGCGCGCAGTGCATCGGCTCGTGGTGGACGGTGCCCTCGACGTCCATCTCGAGCACGCTCGCGCCGCCTACCGTGAGCGCCGAAATGCGCTGGTCAGCGCGCTCCAGCAGATCTCATCCAGTGGCGTCACCTTCGATGTACCCGAAGGCGGCTTCAACCTGTGGCTGGAGCTGCCACGCGACGGGCCGTCGTCCACCGAGCTGTTTCTGGAAGCAGTCCGGCGTGGGGTTGCGTTCGTGCCCGGCCCGTTCTTTTTCAGCGCTGGCCGTGATGGTCCAGCGTCGAGCGCGGCATTGCGCGGGCTGCGGCTGAGTTATTCGGCCGTTGCGCCTCCCGACATCGAGCGCGGGGTTCACCTGCTGAGCGACGCGCTGCGCGCCATTAGCGAGGCTGCGCGTCCAGCCGAGCCTCTTGTCTACTGAGTCCGTTGACGCCCCCCGTTGACGGCTCGATAATCGCGCACTGAGGCGCGCCGGTAGCCAATCATGCAGCTTGTTGCGAACCAGCAGTTGGTCAAGAACCGCGTGCGCCTTGGCCTCGGCTTCCACGTCACTGCCCTGGTCGTCTTCGCGCTGGGCCTGGTGCTGTCGACCCAGATCGATGCCACGCGCGAGCTGCCCTGGGAATCCTGGGTGGCGATCCTGGCGGGCCTTGGTCTGTATTCGCTCGGCCAGACGCAGCTGCGTCGATGGGGGCCGCGCAATCGTCAGGAGGAGCAGCTCGGCCAGGCCATCCGGAGTCTCGACGATCGCTACAAACTGTATGCCTTTCTATCGTCGTCGCTGCCTGACTACATCCTGGTCAGCCCAGCCGGCGTGCACGTGTTGATCGTTCGTCAGGAATCCGGCCAGGTGTCGTGCGTGCGCGACCGATGGAGCAAGCCGTCGGGCTCGCGACTCCTGTCGTTTTTCGGTCCGACGCTTGGCAACCCCTCGGCCGACGCCGCCCGGCAGCTCCAGAAGCTGCGTGACTTGCTGGCTCAGCGCGGCATGCAGGACCTGCCCACGTCGAGTCTGGTCGTCTTCACCAATCCGAAGGTGCAGCTTCGAATCGAGGGCTGCAGCTCGACCGTGACGCGCATCAAGGAGTTGAAGGATGTCCTGCGTCGGATGGCGGGCAAGGGCCAGAACGTCGCGCTCAGTTCAGCGCGGATCCACGAGATCCAGACGGTCTTAGACGAGCGCATGCGGGCGGCGCACAGCTGGCGCTGAGCATCCTGTCGGGGTCACACAACGCCGTGGTAGCTCGCCGCTTGATCCTGGCGGCGGCAGTGGCGGTGTGTGTCCTGATTCTTGGAATCGGCGCGTTCTGGGGATCTCCGCCCGAAACGGTGGCGCTCATCACGTTGCAGCCGCTCGCCAGCAACCTGGCCGGTGAGGCACTCATCGCGGCGGTCGGCGGCCGGATCATCGAAAACATCAAGCCGCTGTCGATGTACCGCGTCGCGCTACCGCGCGATGAGGCGGACGCGGACCTCGGCGCTCTGCGCGAACACACCGACCTGGTGCGTTCTGCTGAAACTGAAGGCGAGCAAATCGCCCAGGTCGTGCCGAACGACGCGCTGTATCGCATGTTTCAGTGGAATTTGCGCCGCATCGGCATGGAGCAGGCCTGGGACCTGCGGCCGAGCGCTAGCGATGTCGTCGTCGCCGTGCTCGATACCGGCGATGACCTGAACCATCCGGATCTGAAGCCGAATCTGCTCGCCGACCAGGGCTACGACTTCCTGGACGACCTGCCCAGTCCGCAGGACGATGAGTCGCACGGCACCGCCGTCGCGGGCATCATCGGTGCGGTCGGCGACAACCACGAAGGAGTGGCCGGCATCGCCTGGCGCGTCAAGCTGCTGCCGATCAAGGCCCTCAACTCACAGGGGCGCGGCCCAGACAGCGTCATGGTCAAAGCGATCCTGTACGCGGCCGACAGTGGCGCGCGCATCATCAACATCAGCTCGACAGGCACGCGCTACTCGGCGGCGCTCGAGACGGCGGTCCAATACGCCCTGGATAAGGGCGCGCTGGTCATCGCTGCCGCCGGAAACACGGGCAACAGCGACAACGCGGTCAACTATCCGGCGGCATTCGACGGCGTGTTGGCGGTCGCCGCCATCGACGCCAACGACCAGCTGGCGTCCTTTTCTCAGCGCCAGTCGTACGTTGCCCTTGCCGCCCCAGGCGTCGACGTGCCGAGCACGGCTTGGGCCGGCGCAGGCCGCGGACTGTATGCCAGTCAGTCGGGCACCTCGATCGCGGCGCCGCACGTGTCTGGCGCCGCGGCGATCCTGTGGGCGCTGCGCCCGGACCTGATCGCGGCCGACATCGCCGCCGCGCTGCGGACCAATGCCGACAAGGTTGCCAACACGGACCCGGGCTATGGCTCGGGCATCCTCGACGTCGCCCATGCCGTCGCGGCAGTGCGGCTGGGCGTGCCGGCCCGCAACTCCGATACCGTCGCCCTCCAGCCGAATCGCGCCGCGACCGCCGATGTTCCGCCACCGCCACCTCTGCCAAATGAATCGCGGCGCTGGTACTTCGCCGAAGGCAGCACGCGCTTCCCCTTCGACGTGTCGTTTGCGCTGCAGAACCCGAACCCGCAGCCGACTATCGCCCATTTTCTGTTCCTGACGACGGACGGGAAACAGGTGCCGTATGACATGCGCCTGGACGCGAATTCGCGCGAGACGCTGAAGGCGGCGGACGTCATGCCCGGCGCCGAGTTCGCGACCATCGTCACCACTGAGCTGCCGGTCTACGTCGAGCGCTCGATGTATTTCGGCCATGGCGGCCATTCGGCAGCCGGCGCACGGCAGACCTCGAAGACGTGGTACCTGGCCGAAGGCTCGAGTGTGCCGCCCTTCGACACGTGGGTGCTGTTGATGAATCCGAACCCTTCGCCGACGCTCGCCCAGCTGCGCTTCATGCGCGAGGACGGCTCAGTGGTCGATCACACCGAGCTGGTGCCGGCGATGGGACGCAAATCGGTCTTCGTCAACCTGCTGTTCACCGCCTCGGGATTCGCCACGCAGGTCACCGCCGACCAACCGATCGTGGTCGAGCGTGCGATGTATTTCGACAATGACCTGGGTGGTCACGACACGCTGGCCACGGCGACGCCCGGGACGACGTGGTATCTGGCCGCCGGCGCGAGCCGCGGTGGATTCGACACGTGGCTCCTGGTCGAGAACCCGGGCACCGCGCCAGCCACCGTCAAGGTGTCCTTCATTACCGACTCGGGCACGGTCCTCACCCAGCCGCTGTTCGTGCTGCCCCATTCCCGCGATAGCCTGTACACCGACCCGCTCATCCCCAACGCCGCCTACGGCTTGCGCGTCGATTCCGATCAGCCCATTGTCGCCGAGCGCGCGGTGTACTTCGACAACGGACGGGCCGGCTACGACTCGGCCGCCGTCGCGGCGCCAGCAACCGAGTGGTTCTTGCCCGAAGGTGGCACGGGCGGCTCGTTCGAGGAGCAGCTCGCCGTGCTCAATCCGCAGAACCAGGCGGTCAACGTGCAGGTCGAGTACCGACCCGAAGAAGGCGACGCGCCGCCACCACAGCGCTTCGGCATGGGCGCCATGTCACGCCTGACGCTCGACGTGAACCCGCACGTCCTGGACACGAACGTGGCGCTGCACGTCACATCCGACCGCCCGATCGTCGTCGAGCGCGTGTCGTACTTCGCCCGCGCAGGTGGGCAGGGCGCGACGAGCTCCACCGGACTGACCAGGTGATCCACCCTCGGCCGCTTCTCGGCGAACCGCGCGGGACGGATCGACCCTACCTGGCCATCAACATGGTTGCCACGCTGGATGGGCGCGCCGCGCTGGATGGCTCGGCCGTGGGCATCGGCTCGACCGCGGACAAACGCCTGATGCGCGAGCTGCGCGCCGAGGCGGATGTGGTGCTGCACGGCGCCGGCACGGTGCGCGCCGATCCGCTCTCGGCGCGGGTTCCGCCAGACCTGGTCGAGCAGCGGCTGGCGCGTGGACTGAGCCGCCAACCACTCGGGGCGATCGTGACCCGCAGCGGCGATCTGCCGGTTCGCCACCCCTACTACGAATCTTCAAGCGTGATTTACGTAACATCTTCGGCGACGGTGGCGGTGGAGCTGCCGACGGTTGAAGTTTGCCGCGTGTCGACCGTCGTCGACGTGTTGCAGAACCTCGCGCGGCGTGGCGCGCGGCGGGTGCTCTGCGAGGGCGGCCCTACTTTGAATTCGGCGCTCTTCGCGAACGGTCTCGTAGATGAGGTCTTCCTGACCATCGCCCCCAAGCTCGTCGGCGGCGAGGATCCGCTCACCATCATCAAAGGCCCGCGCCTTCCCTCCACGATCCATCTCGAGCTCCGCTCCCTGGTTGAGCTCGAGGGCGAGTTGTTTCTTCGCTACGCCGTTACTCCCTCTCCCTCTGGGAGAGGGCGGGGGTGAGGGGTGCGTACGAGATCAAACGTTCGCGAAGATAAGCACCCCTCACCCGCTCTTTGGCGAATGCCCGTCCAGGTCCGCCCCGCCGCGCCGCCGCGCGTGGGACGGATGCCCAGGCGACGGACGTGGCTACCGGTGCTCGCCGCCTGGGAGCGCACCGCCTGGGTCGCCTCGGCAACCCAATTCTTGACCCTCGTCGGCTTCGGCTTCGGCCTGCCGTTCTTGCCGATGTACGTCCAGGCGCTGGGCGTCACCGATCGAGCCCAGGTGGCCGTGTGGTCGGGCGTGATTTCGGGCTCGGCAGCCCTGACGATGGCTGTCCTGGCGCCGATCTGGGGGGTACTGGCCGACCGCTACGGCCGCAAGCCGATGCTGGTCAGGGCAATGATCGGCGGCGCCTTCGCCGTGGGAGCCATGGGGTTTGTCGGCAACGTCTGGCAGCTCCTGGGCCTGCGGCTGATCCAGGGGGCCGTCACGGGCTCCCAGGCAGCGGCCGCCGCGCTGGTCGCCGCGGCGACACCCGTCAGCCAGGTCGGCTTCGCGCTCGGCCTGGTGAGCACCGCCGTGCAGGTCGGCAACACGGTGGGCCCGGCCGTCGGCGGCTTTGCCGTCGATGGACTTGGCTTCCGCGGGTCGTTCATGCTCGGCGGCTTGATGCTGCTACTGGCCGGCCTGATGGCGGTGTTCTGGGTCGATGAGCCGCCCAGGCGACAGGCGGGCCCGCGCACGGACGCCAGCATCTGGGCGCGCACGGTCGGGCCACTCGCCTGGCCCGGCTTTCGCGGCCTGCTCCTGCTGCAGGTCGGAACGCAGTTCGTGTTCTCGGCGTCGGTCAACCTGCTGCCGATCTACCTCCAGGACATGGCGCGTCCGGGCTGGCTCTCGGCGGAGCTGGCATCCGGTCTGTCGATCACCATGACGGCCATCACGGCGGCGCTGGGCATGCCGTTCTTCGGACCGTGGGTCGATCGGCACGGCCCTCGTGGACTGCTGGCCGTGTCCCTTGCGGGCTGCGCGCTCGTGTTGTGGATCCAGGCGCTGGTGCCCACCGTCGGCCTGTTTCTGGCTCTGCGCGCCGTCCTCGGGGTGTGGCTCGCCGGCGTCACGGCAACACTGAGCGTGATGACCAAGCTGTGCGCGCCGGTGGGTCGCGAGGGCGCCGCGTATGGTTCTGCCGGTTCGGCCCAGGGGCTCGGCTGGGGACTCGGACCAATCCTCGGATCGGGCCTGGTGGCGGTCGGCGGGATCCCTGCCCTGTACCTGGCGTGCGGCGCGCTGATGCTGTCAATGCTGCCCGTCAGCCGACGCTGATCGCTTATCCTCCAACTGGGAAGTGGCAACGACGCCCGGCCGGGTAAGATCGGCATTTAAATCGGGCACGCCCGCGCGTGTCCATCGCAATCCTTTCGACGACGTCCTCGAGCAGATCGACCGCGCCGCGGAGGTTCTGCATCCCGATGCGGATGCTCTCGAACCGCTGCGCCACGCGCGTCGGCAGGTGATCGTGTCGATCCCGGTGATGATGGACGACGGCCGACTGCGCGTGCTCGAGGGCTACCGGGTCGTCTACGACAACTCGCGCGGCCCCGGCAAAGGTGGGATCCGCTACCACCCCGATGTGAACCTCGACGAGATGAAGGCGCTCGCGGCGTGGATGGCCTGGAAGTGCGCCATCGTCGACATCCCCTTCGGTGGCGCTAAAGGCGGGGTCGCGTGTGACCCGTTGAAGATGTCGGACGGCGAGCTCGAACGGGTAACTCGTCGCTACATCTCCGAGATCTTCGACCTGATCGGTCCTACCGTCGACATCCCCGCGCCTGACGTGGGCACCAGCCCGCGGGTGATGGCGTGGGTGATGGATACCTTCTCGATGAAGAAGGGCTACGTCGAGCCTGGCGTGGTGACCGGCAAGCCGATCCCGCTCGGTGGCTCCGGTGGCCGCCTCGAAGCGACCGGGCGCGGCCTGCTGTTCGTGACACGCGAGACGCTCAGGCGCATCGGCCACGTGCTGAGCGACAGCACGGTGGCGATTCAGGGCTTTGGCAACGTCGGTTCGAACGCGGCCAAGCTGCTACACGCCGCCGGCGCCAGGGTGGTGGCCGTCTCGGATGTCAGCGGTGCCGTTTACGATCCGCACGGTCTCGACATGCCGCGCGTGCTGGCCTACTACCGCGAGACGCGCCAGCTTCGCGGCTTTCCCGGGACGGAGCTGCTCGACAATCAGCAGCTGCTGAGGTTGCCCGTGGACGTGTTGCTGCCGGCGGCCATGGAAGGCCAGATCAACGCGGACAACGCGAGCGAGCTTCGCGCGCGAATCGTGGTCGAGGGCGCCAACGGGCCCACCACACCCGAGGCCGATCAGATCCTGAGCAAGCGCGGCGTACTTGTCGTGCCGGACATCCTGGCCAACGCCGGAGGTGTCGTCGTCTCCTACTTCGAGTGGGTGCAGGACCGCTACGGCTACTTCTGGAAAGAGCCGGAAGTGAACGAGCGACTCGAAGAAAAGATGGTCGCCGCCTTCGACGCGGTGTGGACCACGAAGGAGAAGTTCGAGGTAGACGCGCGCACGGCCGCGTACATCCTGGCGGTAGACCGCATCATCGAGGCCCGATCCCTCCGCGGGCTGTACGCCTGACGTTCGCGCGTTCTCGCGTTCGCGCGAACGCGAGAACGCGAGAACGCGCGAACGCGATCTGACGCCGGCGTTGCCAGCAGGCGCTGGCACGGTTACTGCTAGCGGGCCGGGCGCACAGGCGGCCTGTGCCTCGGGAGGATCGAAAATGGTGGTCAGGGTTCCACGACTCATACAGGTCTTCAACGTCCAGTGTGTGATGTGTGGCCGTGCCGCGGGCCAATTGATGAACGGGGTGTTCGTGCCAAATCAGCGCGTGCGCAATCCCGTCCCAGGAAAGAACGGATCACGCTGTGGCGAGTGCGGAGGCAACCTGTATCTCGAACCCGATGAATCTGTGACGCCATTCATGGCCACGCAGATCGCCGCTCAACGCACGGCCGCGCAGCAACAGGCGCTCGCCTCCAACAACCCGGAGAACTTGCGAGCCGCCTGAGCCGAATCTACTCTTGCTGAAACGGGAGGGCCCCGCCCGCGCGAACGGCCCTCCACAGCGGCAGGAGCTCGTCCGCGAGGAGCTCCGCGCCCACATCGTCAGACTCCTGGCTTTCGACCAGGCGTGCTTCGAACTCCGTCGCCGTGCACGCCTGGTCACACCACGACTGCAAACGCTCCATCTTGAGCCGCAGCGGGTGCCGCACACCGTGGCCAGTAGCGCGCGACCACTGGCGCTCGTAGTCGTGCATCACCGCCCGGCAGAACGCCCGCGGTTCTTGCATGCCGTTAGTCTATCAGCGTGCCGGCGACGGGCAGACCAGCCGTAGTATTCGCCGCTGCCCCGCTTGCCGCGACCGCGAGGCTAAAGTCGCGCCTGGCGCAGCTCGAGCACCCGTTCGTGTTGGCTGCCGACGGCGGAGCGAGAACCGCCCTGGCTTTTGGCCTCCGGCCAGACGTGGTCATCGGCGATCTTGACTCGATCGACCCCGCCACGCTGCGCGAGCTCGAGCGCACATCCGTCCCGTTCGAGACCTACCCGCCTGACAAGGACGCGACAGACGGTCAGCTGGCGGTCGAGCGCGCGCTGGCGGCGCAGCCCTCCGAACTGCTACTGCTAGGCTTCCTCGGCGGTCCGCGGCTCGATCAGGCGCTCGCCAATGTGCTTGTCCTGCGGCGCGTCGAGATACCCGCGGTCTTACTGGATGAGTCCAATGAGTGCATCCTGCTCCGCCCCGGTGCAGAGCACGCGTGGCGCCCCGAGCCGCGCGAGGTAAACTCGCTCATCCCGTTCGAAGGCCGCGTGGAGGGGGTGCGCACCCGCGGCCTGCGATGGGCGCTCGCTGGCGATCGACTCGAGCCGGGCGACACGCGGGGTGTGAGCAACGAGACCGTCGCCGACGAAGCTGGCGTGGCGATCGAGCGCGGGCTGCTGCTCGTCACACGCCACTTTCCCGCCTGACCTCTGGGTTATAGTCGGCGCTATATGGCCTCTCAGAACCTGCGCACGCCAGGGCCAACACCGCTGCCTCCGGGCGTGCGCGAGGCGCTGGCGCGCGACATGATCGCCCATCGTGGTTCCGAGTTCGCAGCCATCCTGCGCGACTGCACAGAAGGTCTTCAGTGGGCATTCCAGACGAAGCACGACATGATCACGCTGACCACCTCGGGCACGGGTGGTCTCGAGTCCGCCATCGCCAACACCCTCAGTCCGGGTCAGCGACTCCTGCTGGCCAGCATGGGCTACTTCGGCGAGCGCGTGGGCAAGATCGCGCGCGCGTACGGCGTTGACGTTGTCCAGCTCGATTTCGAGTACGGCCGGGCGGTGGACCCCCAGGCGGTGTACGACCGTCTGCAGGCCGAACCAGACATCGAGACGGTCTTCGTCACCCATAATGAAACGTCGACAGGCGTGCTGAATCCGTTGCCCGAGATCGCGCGCGCCGTTCGCCAGGTTCGGCCCGAGGCGCTCCTGCTCGTCGACGGCATCAGCTCGATCGGCTCGGTGCCCATCGAGCCCGAAGTGCTCGGTTGCGACGTGGTGGTGGCCGGCTCGCAGAAGGGGTGGATGATTCCGCCGGGCCTGTCTTTCGTTGCTGTTTCGCGGTACGCCTGGGAACGCCAGGAAAAGGCGACGCTGCCGAGGTTCTATTTCGACTGGCTGCAGGCGAGGCGGGCCGCCGAGGAGGGCGGCACGCCGTGGACGCCCGCGTTGAGCCTGTTCTTCGGTCTCCAGGTCGCGCTGCGCCTCATGCGCGAGGAAGGCCTGCAGCAGCTCTTCAAGCGGCATCAGCGCCTGGCGCGCTTCACCCGCGAAGGCCTGGTTGACCTCGGGCTGAAGCTGCTCGCCGATCCGCGCTACGCCTCACCGACCGTGACCACGGCCTACGTACCCGACGGGCTACAGGCCAAGCAGCTGCTGAAAGCACTCGAAGAGCGGCATGGTGTCGTGCTGGCCGGCGGCCAGGGCAAGCTGTCGGGCCAGATCATCCGCGTCGGGCACATGGGCTGGGTGCAGCAGGACGATCTCGCGGCGGTGCTTCGGGCGCTCCAGGTAGAGCTGCAGCGCGCCCGAACGCCAAGCACAGCCGCGACCAGATGAGCCTGGCCGCGCCGCGCGAGGAGGGCGTGCAACAGCCTCTTCCCGGCCAGGAGCCGCTCGTGCTGGTCGCCGATCCGATCGCCCAGGAGGGGCTGTCCCTGCTGGGACAGCGGGCGCGTCTCGAGTTCGTCGCTGGCGATCGCGCCGCGCTCGAGCGCCGCCTGGGTACGGCGGAGGCGCTGCTGGTGCGCAGCGAGACGCGGGTTACCGCGGCCCTGCTCGAGTCCGCGCCACGACTCCGAGTGATCGGCCGCGCCGGCGCGGGTGTCGACACCATCGACGTCGAGGCAGCCACGGCGCGCGGCATCGTGGTGGTGAATGCTCCGGGCGGCAATGCGGTCGCCGCCGCCGAGCACACGCTGGCGCTGATGTTCGCGCTTGCTCGTCGCGTCGCCGCCGCGGACGCCTCGCTCAAACGCGGGCAATGGTCGCGGAGCGCACACGTCGGCACCGAGCTGACTGGCAAGACGCTCGGCCTGGTTGGGCTCGGGCGCGTGGGTGGCGAAGTCGCCCGTCGCGCGCTGGGTCTCGATATGCACGTGCTGGTGTATGACCCGTACGTCCCCGACGAGCACGCCCGTCACCTCGGGCTGGAGCCGGTTGAGCTGGATGCGTTGCTCGACGCCGCGGAGTACGTTTCACTGCACGTGCCGCTGACCGAAGCCACCCGCGGCATCTTGAGTGCCGGGCGTATCGCGCGCATGCGCCCGGGCGCGTTCGTCATCAACTGCGCGCGCGGGGGACTGGTGGACGAGGCGGCGCTGCTGACCGCCCTGGACGAAGGCCGCCTCGGCGGCGCCGGCGTCGACGTGTTCTCGACCGAGCCCGTGGCACCCGACGATCCGCTGCCCAGGCACCCCAAGGTCGTGGCCACGCCCCACCTGGGCGCCTCGACCGTCGAAGCCCAGGCCAATGTCGCCGCTCAGGTGGCCAACGAAGTCCTGGCCGTGCTCGAGGGGCGTCCGACGCAGTTTGCCGTCAATGCGCCCAGCTTGCGGCCAGAGGATGTCGACGTGCTCGAGCCGTATATGGGGCTGATGATGATGTTGGGCAAGCTCGCCACGCAGCTCGCCGACGATCACCTGCGCTCGGCCGAAATCAGCTATCGCGGCGAGATCGCGGAGCGCAACGTCGGCGTCTTGACCGCCGCCGCCATCCAGGGCTTGCTCGAGCCGATCTCCGACACGCCCGTGAACCTGGTCAATGCGCGCCTGTTCGCCCAGCAGCGTGGGCTCGAGATCGTCGAAACGCGGTCGAACACGCCTTCGCAATACACGAGCCTGGTGCGTGTGACGGTCAACACCCGTGCCGGCCCCAAGAGTGTCGCGGGTGTTATATCCGACGGGCGCGCGAACGTGGTACAGATCGACGAGTACCAACTGCACCTGCCGCCGACGCCCGGCTACATGCTGGTTACCCAGCATGTGGATCGCCCCGGCATCATCGGCCTGGTGGGGACGTTACTCGGGCAGGCTGACATCAACATCTCGTCTATGCAGGTCGGGCGCAAGATGCCACGTGGCGAGGCGTTGATGCTGCTGTCAGTGGACGAGCCTGTACCGCCCGCGGTGGTCGAGAAGATTCGTCAGGCGGCGAGTGTCGAAGTCATCAAAGTCATCAAACTTTGATCTTCTTCAATAACCGCAGGGCGCGCACCCAGCAGTGGCAGCTGCTCGCGGGGTACCCGGCACCGTTCCGCCGCGTGCTCTTCTGGTACGACCGCCTGTCCGAATGGCGGCGCGTGCAGTACGCGGTACTTGCCATGCTTTTTCTGCTGGCGTGTGGGGGCTATCTGCTGGGGCTCGGCAGCACTATCGTCTTGCGGCGGGTCGAGATGGAGGAGGCCGCGTTGGCCGCGGTGCCCCTGCCGACCGTTGCACCAACGTCTACCGTCTCGGCGAACGCGTTGCCGGTCGCTGCTTCGCCGACCGTGACCCAAACGCCCGCGCCGTCGCCCTCGCCCACGACCGCGCCGCCAACGGTGGAGCCAACGCTGACGCCGTTCAACGTGCCGGTGATCGCCGAAGGTCCGGCGGTACCGCGGCAACTACCCGCCGCGCCGGTTGTCGCGCCGGCCGCGCCCGCACCGGTGGCGCCTCTTCCACCGACGCCCACGCCGGCCAAGCCGCGCAACCTGGAAACGTCCAAACCCGAGCCGCCGGCGGCCAGTGTGGCGACGCCCACCCCCGGCCGCGTTCGCACCGTCGCGCCCGTTGTCCCTACCGCGGTTCGCCAGGCGACGCCAACCTCGAAGGGCGCTGCCACGCCACTTCCGACGCTCGCCGCGCCGCGCCCAACGACAGCGCCCACGCCCTCGAAAACGCCGCCCGCGCGCTAAAGCTCCCTCTCCCTCTGGGAGTGGGCTGGGCCTGCCCCGTGGAGCGCAGCGGAGCGTGGGGTGAGAGGTGCGTACGAGCACGAGCCGGGAAGCAAAACCGCGGCCGACAGGCTCTGTATACTCACCGCTGTGTCGCCGGTTGCGCCTCGCGCGGCGCTGACCGCGCGCTCATCTTCCGCGGGTAAACGCCCCAGCCACTACCTGAGCGTCGCTGACCTGACGCCCGAAGAGATCCTGAGTCTGCTGGACCGTGCGCGAGAGCTGAAGC
>VBGG01000144.1 GCA_005883405.1 Chloroflexota bacterium
GACGACATGCTCGATCGCACCATCCTCCTCGACGGCTGGTCCAAGACCTGGGCCATGACCGGCTGGCGCCTGGGCTTCGGCGTCTTCCCCGCCGAGCTGGTGCCGCACGTCGAGCGGTTGATCTCGAACTCGGTCAGCTGCACCGCCAGCTTCGCCCAACAGGCGGCGATTGCCGCGCTTGACGGGCCGCAGGAGGCGGTTGACCGCATGCTGGCCGAGTTCACCGCGCGGCGCTCGGCGATCGTCTCGGGCTTGAATGCGCTGCCGGGCGTGCGCTGCCTCGAGCCGGATGGCGCCTTCTACGCGTTCCCCAATATCACTGGCACCGGCGCGTCGTCCAGCCGCGAGCTGGCCGATCGCCTGCTCGAGGAGGCCGGCGTGGCGTGCCTCGCGGGCACCGCCTTCGGTAGCCACGGCGAAGGCTTCATCAGGTTCAGTTACGCCAACAGCCTCGAGAACATCCACCTGGCGCTCGAGCGCATGCGCAGCCTGCTCGACTCCAGGCAGCCTGTAGCGCGACTGTAACGCCCGCGCTCTTACGATCTGCGTTGCGGGCCGCGCATACTCCGCACGCTCCAGGAGGGCAACCGCGACGATGTCGATCTCACCGCTCAACGGGCAAGAGCAACTGCGCGCAACACGGGCCATCACGGCGTTCCGCGGCACCGCGGCCAGCGCTACCCCGGGTGCTGTGACCCGTCAGCCCGATAGCGTGAGCCTGTCCGACGCGGCGCGCTCGCTCGCCAGCGCCCACAAGGCGACCTCGGAGGCTTCCGATATTCGCGCCGATCGCGTGGCCGAAATCAAGGCCTCAATCGCCAACGGCACCTATTCGGTCGACAGTCGCCAGCTCGCGCGGGCGATGGTCAAGCACCCCGCCGGCGAGTAGCACCCCGGAGGGGACGTTCTCGCGTTCGCGCGTTCGCGCGTTCTCGCGTTCTCGCGTTCGCGCGTTCAACTTTGCGCGTGGCAGCGAGCGCTTGGCGCCGCCAAGGTTTGCCACCGACTGTTGCCCGCGGATGCACGGGCCGCAACGCGAATGCGGGAACGCGCGAACGCGCGAACGCGAGAACGCGGAACTACGTATGATCCGGGCTCCGGACAGCGCACGGTGGCGGCGCTGGAAACGCCCGCAGCCATGCGAAGGATCCGAAGGGCTTCTCCCTTTTGAACCCCGCCCGCGCACGAGCGCGAGACTTCCGCCGAGGCTCGCTAGCGTTCGGTGATGGCTTCGGTAGCCGATCGAAACGTTGGCTTGTGGCGCCGCCAGTCCGTGGCGGACTCGTAGGCGGCGGCGACTTGCAGCACGAGCGGCTCGGCGAACGCCGCGCCCATGATCTGCAGACCCACGGGTAGACCGTCTGAGAAGCCGCACGGAATGCTGATGGCGGGCATACCCGTCAGGTTGCACGGCACCGTGGTGCGATTGGCGATGGCGCGCGGAGGGAGATTGAGCGGGCCGCCCGGCTCGAACGTGCGACCGATCGGCGGGGCGACGATCGGCACTGTCGGACCCAGTACCACGTCCACACGCGTGAACGCCTGAGCGAAATCCTGCTGGATCAGCGTGCGCATCTGCTGGCTGTGCAGATACTCGGTCGCGCGCACGAGCAGACCGCCGCGGATGCGCTGCAGGACGTCAGCACCGTACTCGTGCGGCCGCTCACGCAGCCAGTCGTGGTGCCACGCCGCCGCTTCGCTGCTCATGATCACGTTGCCAGCGATCTGGGCGTCGCGTACGTGAGGCAGGGACACTTCTTCGACGCGCGCGCCAAGCTGTTCCAGGGTCAAGATGGCCTGGCGGACGACCCGGTCTACATCGGGCTCGATGATCTCGAAGAAGTACTCGCGCGGGATTCCCAGCCGCAGCCCAGCCACTCCTCTCGCCAGCCGCGCCGAGAAGTCGGGTACCGGCTCGATGGAGCTAGCAGCGTCGCGCTGATCGTAGCCGGCGATCGCTTGAAGCATCACCGCGCAGTCGGCCACCGACCTGGCGAGTGGGCCCGCGTGGTCGAGCGACCAGGCCAGCGGCAAAGCCCCCGCGCGACTGACCCGCCCGTACGTCGGCTTCAATCCGACAGTGCCGCAGAAGCTGGCTGGCGCGCGGATTGAGGCGCCTGTGTCGCTGCCAAGGCCCGCCGCGCACAAGCCCGCGGCCACCGCCGCCGCCGTGCCGCCGCTCGAGCCGCCGGGGACTCGGCCGAGGTCCCACGGGTTGTGGACTGCGCCGTAATGCGGATTCTCGCTGGTGATGCCGAAGGCGAACTCGTGCAGGTTCTGTTTTCCCAGGATCACCGCGCCGGCAGCCTTCAGATGGCTGACCACCGTGGCATCGAGCTGCGGCACGTTATCGCGCAAGACGGTCGAGTCCATAGTCGTCGGTACACGGGCGAGATCGAAGAGATCCTTGATCCCGACCGGGACACCGTGCAGTGGGCCGCGCCAGCCGCCGCGGCGAATGTCGTCCTCGGCCTGCCGCGCAGCCGCCAGAGCAGCCTCAGGCAGCACGCGGATGTACGTGTTGAGGGTCGGGTCGAGGCGCTCTATCCGCGCGAGATAGGCCTCGGCAAGCTCAACGGGCGATAGCTCTTTGTCGCGCAGCAGCGGCGCAACGGCCGCGATCTCCAGGTCGCAGAGCTCATCGGCGGTCACGTCCGCGGACCTGGCACGGACCTCAGCGGCGGCTCGACCCGCTTCAGGTCCGCCCCTGGAAATGCCGCCACGCTCCGAGCGAGGGTGGCATACCCCTCGACCAGGGCCGAAACCTCCTGATCGGTCAGCTCGGCCACGATGATCTCTTTCACCATCTGCCCGGACGTCGGCTCAGGCATCAATCGGCTCGACCTCGAAGCGACAGCGCGGCGGGTGCCCGTCGTCACGCTCGCAGTGCTCGGATACCCTCAGGCCAGAGGCTCTTGCCACGAGCGCTTCGGCAACGAGGCACGCTTCTGGGTGTTCGTCGACGATCGCGCCCAGTGGACAGCTGTAGCCGACCAGGTGCAAAGCCTTCGAGCCAGAATCGCTGCTCTCCACTCGCGGACTTCCGTGCGGGGTTGGTGCGCCGTCAGCCAGCCGCTGTCCGACCTCGCGCAACGCCGCCGTCATGTCGTCGGACGACGTGCGCTCCTCCAGGACGGTCAGCAGCTGACTGAGTACCGGCGCATGGGCCTTTGGAAACAAGCGCTCCGCCTCGGCGGTGAGCTCGTACAGCGAGGCGGGTTTCCCCTCACCACGGCGGACGCCCTGTTGCTGCACCAGGCCATCGCGCTCGAGCGTCGCCAGGTGCGCCCGCACCGCGTTGTCGGTGAGGCCCACCGCCGCGGCGAGCTCATCGACGGTGTGGCGAGCGCGGCGCAGCAGCACCACGATCTTGCCGCGGGTGCTGGCGAGAAAGCGCGATTCGAAGCCACTCACGAAACCAGGACGGTTCCCTTCATGTTTTGGGCGTGCAGCGTGCAGAGGTAATTAAACGTACCGGGCGCGCTGAATGTAACCTCCGCGGTTTCGCCCGGGCGCATCATGTGTACCTCAGACTCGCCCTGGACCTGCACCGAGTGGGTGAAGTTGTCGTGGTTGGTCCAGGTGACGGTGCTGCCCGTGGACACCTGGATCCTGGTTGGTGCGAACTGGTAGCTGGGCGGCAGATCGACCTGGGTGGTGCGCGCCGGCGCAGCGGAACCCGCTGCGCCGGAAGCCGCGCTCGAACAGCCGACCAGTGCCAGACCGGCCAGGACTACCAGCAGGATGCTAGAAGTTCGGCCGACAAGCCGGTTTCCGCTGCAAGTCGCAGTCGGCCGAACTTCTGTGACAGTTTGGCCTAGGGACGCGGCCGTCAATCGTGATCGCGCCAGTGGGTTTTCGGCCGCGGCCCTAGGCGCGCGCATGGGCAGCGCTGGCTCGCCCACGGGCCAGGACCGGCTGGACGGCGCCGACGAAGACCAGGATGAAGGCGACCAGGTCGAGCACCTCGGCGATGGTGTGGGCGAACGGGAAGACTGTCCAATCCAGGTGGTAGGTCATATAGAACAGCTCGGCGATGGCGAACAGGGTGAAACCCCAGCCGAGCGGTCGGGCGTTGGTGGCAAACGCACGCGACGCGAAGTACGCGCCGATGACGAACGCGGCCAGGTGGACGACCAGAAAAAACGCGGGCGGGAAGGCATTCAAGAAACTACCGAACGGCATGGAGAACCGCAGACCTCACTGAGAACGAGTTTCGCGACCGGGAGTGCGCAAGCCCTGCAGCAGGACACTGGCGAGGACGATGAGCATGCCCACGAAGATGATCAGGTGGGCGTTGAAGCCCTCGGGCCCGAGTACGGCGCCCAGGGGCGAGTCAGGCGCCGCGTGATAGACGGCATCGACGAGCGCGCCAGCGCTGAGGACGACGAGACCAGGTCGCACAGGCGACACAGTACAGCAGCTTTTGTGGTAAGTCAAGTACTTTGTTGACTTAGTGCGGCACCATCATCCTGAGGAGGCACCCGTGGGCTCCGCTCGCAGGCTCGCTTCGCGCAGGGCAGGCGACGAAGGGATCTATCCAGCTCCTCGTATGCGGCGTCGGAGTCGCGGATCCTTCCCTTAAAACAGATACGTGCGCGGTCTCCTCGCCCAACTCCGTGTCGAGCTCATCCTCGCCTTCAGGCGCGGCGAAAGCTTGCTCATCACGCTGGTGGTGCCGGTGGTGCTGCTGGTCTTCTTCGGCGCGGTGGCGGCCAGCCCGCCGGACTTTCTGGTGCCCGGCCTTTTGGCCCTGGCGGTGATGTCGACCGCCATGGTCAGCCTGGGCATCGCCACCGCCTATGAGCGCTACTACGGTGCGCTGAAGCGCCTGCTCGGGTCGCCCCTGCCCCGCATCAGTTTGATCGCCGCCAAGACGCTCGCTGTGCTGCTCATCGAGGTCGTGCAGATCGTGCTGCTGGTCGCCATCGCAAGGCTGATGTTCGGCTGGGCGCCTGGCGGCTCAGCGCTGGAGGCGGTGGCCGCGCTGGTACTGGGTACGGCCGCGTTTGCCGGACTGGGCCTGCTGATGGCCGGCACGCTCAGAGCCGAAGCGACGCTGGCGGTGGCCAACGGCCTCTACCTGGTCTTTTTGCTGCTAGGCGGCTTCATCCTGCCACTCGATCGACTACCCGGGCCGATCAACGTGGTCGCGCAAGCGTTACCCGCCGCGGCGTTGACCGACGCGACCCGTCTCGCGCTGAGCGAGTCGGCTCAGGGCGCGCTCGGTCCCTTGGCGCTGCTGGCGGCCTGGGCGGTCGTGGCCATGGGCGCGGCGGCGCTCACGTTCCGACCTGAGTAAGCCTGCGCCCGCCGCCGCAGCCCCGTCAGGCGCGATCTCAGGTAGAGCGCATAGCCGACCAGCACCACCAGCGTGATGCCGAAGGCCGAAAGCAGGAATGGCGCGTAATGGTCAAGCCCGAGCACCGCTGAGCAACTCCCCTCGCAAAGCCACCGCGGCATCTGTCTCCTCGATCTCGACCCGCACGCGCACCAGGAACGCGTACAGCACGGTGAAGGCGACCAGCGACAGCAGCAGGATCCAGACGATCGTCGTCGACGGCTGCGCCTGCGCCAGCGGTCCGATGGCCGGCGGCGGGTGCAGCGTCCGCCACCAGTAGGACGACATGTAGACGACCGGCACGTCGACGAAGGCGACGATGACGACGATCGCGGCAAAGCGCGGACCTCGCGGCGGCTCGGCGTAGGCGCGAACCATGACGTAGGCCAGGTACATGAACCACAGGATCAGTGTGGTGGTGAGCTTCGGGTCCCACGTCCACCACGTATTCCAGATCGGGTAGCCCCAGATGGCGCCCGTGACCAGCACCAGTGTGGTGAAGATGAGCCCGACTTCGGCCGACGCGCGGCCCAAGCGGTCCCAACGCGGATTACCGGTACGCAGATAGGCGATGCTGGCGCCGAAGACCACGAAGAAGGCCAGGAAGGCGACCCAGGCCATGGGAACGTGGAAGTAGATGATCCGTCCAGCATCGCCCTCGCCGCTGATCGGCCCGGCGACAAAGAAGATACCGTAGGTGGCGATCGCCAGCAGCACCAGGCTGCCATAGCCCAGAACGCGCGTAGTCATCACCTTGAGATTCTAGAAAAGCCGGCCGCTTGTATGGGGCAGCGCAGGTTGCGATCGCGTTGAATGGGCGGGATGGCCCGCCGGTATGAGGTGATCGTGGTGGGCGCGGGACCGGCGGGCAGCGCGGCAGCGGCGCTGTTCGCGGAGCAGGGTCGGCGCGTGCTCGTGCTCGACAAGGCACGCTTCCCGCGACCCAAGCCGTGCGCCGAGTACATCAGCCCGGGCGGGGTGAACATTCTCGATCGGCTCGGCGCCCTGGAGCGCATCGAACGCACCGGCCAGCGCCGCTGGCTGCGCGGCATGCAGGTCAGGTCGCCGAGCGGCGCCTGCCACCTGGTTCAGTATCTGGACACCCAGAACCGACAGAGTCGCGGGCTCTCGGTGTCGCGCCTGGTTCTGGACCTCGCGCTGGTCGAGTCAGCCCAGGCCCAGGGCGCGGAGATTCGCCAGGGTGTCCGGGCATGTGGCGTCTGGAAACAGGATGGCCGCGTGCGGGGCGTCGTCCTGAGTCAAGCAGGCGAACGCCTGGAGGCTGACCTGGTGGTCGGCGCCGATGGTCTGCACTCCGCGGTCGCCCACAGCCTGGGCCTGCACTACAGACCTTTGTGGCCGCGACGGCTGGGTCTGATCGCGCACTTTGCTGGCGTGACCTGGCCAGAGGACTACGGGCAGATGCTGCTCGGCCAGCGCGGTTACGTGGGCGCGGCTCCGCTGGACGATGACGGTCTCCTGACCATCGGGCTCGTGCGCCGTATGCCCGGTGGGCGCCTCGGCTCGCCAGCCGCGGCACTCGAGGTAGGGCTGGCGGACCATCCCGACCTGGCCCGTCGTCTGAGCCGCGGGCGGAACCTGGGTGGTGTGATGGGCATCGGCCCCCTGGCGTGTGGAGCGCAAAAGGTGGCTGGCCCGGGTTTCGCGTTGCTCGGCGACGCGGCCGGTTTCTTCGATCCGTTCACTGGCGAGGGGATCTTCCGCGCCCTGCGCGGCGCCGAATTGCTCGCCGCGCACCTCGAGACGTACGCGCGAGCGCGGCAGAGAACCTTCGGGCCCAAGCAGCGCCTGGTGGCGCTGATCCAGATCATGGTCCAGACGCCGCGGCTGATGGACTTCGCCATCGACCGCCTCCGGACCCGGGCGACCGTCGCCAAGGAGCTTGGAAACGTTCTCGGCGATCTGCAGCCCGCCCGGCTCGATCTCATCTGGCGGCTGATTGGACCGTAGTTGGATACCTCGATTGAACGCACGGTCCGCGCCGATCCAAGAAAAGTATTCGGATTGGTCGCGGCGGTCGAGGACTGGCCGCGCATTCTGCCGCACTACCGTTGGGTGCGCATCCTGGCCAGCGACGATCTTCACGTGCGCACGGTCGAGATGGCCGCACGGCGCGACGTGATCGGCCCGCTTGCCTTCCCGTTGCGCTGGACCGCGGTCGAGCGGATCTACCCTGCCGAAGCGCGAATCGAGTTCGAACACATCGGCGGCGTCACCCGCGGCATGCGCGTGGCGTGGACGATCTCGCCCAGCGCTACCGACGGCTCCATGCTCCTGGTGCGGATCCGCCACGTGTTCGAGCCGCGTTGGCCCGTGCCGGACCGGCTGGTGCGAGCCGTCGTCGGCGAGTACTTCGTCAACGGCGTAGCGCGCCGGACGCTGCGGCGCGTCGCCGAACTGGCCCAACGACCGTCTTGACACGCGACCCGCGGATGCCAAACTTAGCGCAATGTCCACTGAGCAGGGCCGCCAGATGCGGACAACGGGACTGCTGGCCTGGTTGCGTCTTGCACGCGTGTTCCAGAAGGTCGATCGCGTCGCGACCGAGTCGCTCCGATGGCGTCAGCTCAGCCCCGCCCAGGTGGACGTCCTGGCGAAAGTGGGTTCGTCAGAAGGCATCAGTCAGCAGGAGCTCGCTGACGCGCTGCTGGTGACTAAGGGCAACGTGTGCCAGCTGCTGCACAAGATGGAAGGCAGCGGTCTGCTCGAGCGACGACCCGACGGGCGGGTGAACCGGCTGTTCCTGACCGACCAGGGTCGACGTCTCTACGATGAAGTCGTGCCCAGGCACGACGCGATGCTGGCGGAGCAGTTCAACACGCTATCGGAGCCCGACCAGCGAGCACTGCTACGCCTGTTGCGGCAGATCGATCACTCGCTCGAGCGAACGTAGCAGGACATCCGTCGCAACCCAAGCTGAGGGGGACGCGCGTTGAGCCACCGTGTCGTCATCACGGGGATTGGCGCCCTGACGCCGGTGGGCAGTGGCGCGGAGGGGCTGTGGGCGGGGGTGTTGCGCGGTAGGTCGGCGGTGCGACGGGTCACGCGTTTCGATGCGTCGTCGTTCCGCTCACAGCTCGCCGCCGAGATCGACGACTTCGATCCCCACGCGTATCTGGAGCCGCGCCGCGTGCGACGGCTGGACCGCTACTCGCAGCTGTCGGTGGCCGCGAGCTTGCAAGCGCTGGCCGATGCGCGACTGACGCCGCGCACTGCGCCGCTGGATCAGGCCGGCTGCTACATCGGCTCCGCTCTGGGTGGTATCGCCTTCGCCGAGCACCAGCACGATGTCTTCCTCCAACGCGGCGCGTCCGACGTCAACCCGTCACTGGCGCTATCCGTCTTCGGCGGCGCGGGGCCGAGCAACGTCGCCATCGAGCTCGGTACGCACGGCCCGTGTCTGGCCAACAGCAACTCGTGCGCTTCGGGGGCGATCGCGATCGGTGAGGCGTTCCGCGTGGTACGTGACGGGCACGCCCCGCTGATGCTGGCCGGCGGCGTCGAAGCGCCGCTCGCGCCGCTGACATTCGGCTCGTTCGCGCTGATCAAGGCCATGTCGACAGCCAACGCCGACCCCTGCCACGCCAGTCGGCCTTTTGACGCCGAACGCGACGGTTTCGTCATGGGCGAGGGGGCAGCCATGCTCGTCCTCGAGGAATTCGAGCACGCACGTTCGCGCAAGGCGCGCGTCTACGCCGAGATCCGCGGCTACGGGATGACCAACGACGCGCATCACATGCTCGCGCCACTGCCGAGTGGCGACCAAGCGGCCAGGGCGATTCGGCTAGCGCTCAACGACGCAGCAATCCCGCCCGAGCAGGTCGACTACGTCAATGCCCACGCCAGCGCAACGCCGGTCGGCGACCGCGCCGAAGCCCGCGCGATTCAGTGCGCGCTCGGCGAGCACGCCGGCCGAGTACCCGTCAGCGGCACCAAGGGCCTGTATGGCCACCCCCTGGGCGCCTCGGGTGCAATCGAGAGCGCCATCTGCGCGCTCGCGATCGCGTACGGCTGCCTGCCTGGCACGACCAATCTGCGCCGCGCCGACGAAGACAACCCGCTCAACCTCATCGGCCCAGCAGGTCTGCGCCAGCGCCCGCGCACGGTGATCAACAACGCGTTCGGCTTTGGCGGCATCAACGCGGCGCTGGTGCTAACCGCTCCCTGACGCCAATCGCACCAGGAGATAGGCGCCGAGGGCGCTGGAACTGAAGGCGTTGACGCCCATGACGCGCCGGTAGGTGGCCAGCACCGCGCGCGAGTCGAAGCCTCGTTTAAGCCAGCCGATCGCCGCCAGCTGCAGCGCCAGTCCGAGGCCCACGAGCAGAGCGTCTGCAAGGCCGAAGCGTCGCGCCAGAACTACCAGCATCGCCAGCCCGCCCAGGATGGTGCAGGTCAGCGCGAACGTGAAGCACCCCGCCGCGCCCCACGCGACCGCGACGGTGCGATCGCCGCGCGCGGCGTCTTCGTCGACCTGATATAGCTGGGTCAGGGGATACAGGGCCAGGATCAGCAGCACCGCGGCGATGGCGCCTAGCACGCCCTCGACGCTCCGTACGCTGGCGAGCTCGCCACGCGTCGCCGCCCACGCGGCCAGGAATGCCAGTGCACCCTGGCCGAAACCCACCACCATGAGGCTGGTGAGGGTGTGCGCCTTCAGTCGCACGCGCGGATGCGAATAGGCGATCGACAGTACGAAGAAGGCGCCGTAGGCAAACCAGAACGGCAGGTTGACGAAGGCGGCCAGCAGCCAGCCGACCACCTTGAGAGCGAGCGAGACCGGCAACAACAGCGGGTTTACGGGCGGTGGGCGCGCCAGGCCACCCACCGGGCCGACATCGCGGTCGTAATAGGAGTTGAACGCCGTGGCGCCCGAGTACAGGAAGAAGTGGAACGCCACGAAGCCGATGATTACGGGCGCGCTGAGCCCGCCCCCGGCGAGTAGCCAGCCCCAGAGGAACACCGGTGCCAGAAGGAGCTGGAAGTGCAGCCGCAGGTGGACAAATATGGTCCACAGATCACCCGCTCTACGTTCCGCGTTCCGGGTTCCGCGTTCCGCGTTGGGGACCCGTCGCAACCCGGAACCCGGAACGCGGAACGCAGAACGCGAGGCTTCGCTCACGCCGTTGTCAAGCGGGCGCCTCAGCCTGAGCCAGGAGGCCGAGGCCGCCGAAGGTGGCCTCCACGCGGCACTTGACGAAGCCCGAGGCTGCCAGCGTCGCGCTCAGCGTGCCTATTGTGAAGCGACCGTGGAGTCGGCTGAAGGGTCGCCACAGGCTGATCGAGACCAGATGACGTGGATCGCGGCTCACGCGCAGGGTGCGCGCTACGGTGGCCGGTTCGTCGTTGGGCTCCATCAACACGAGTCGACCACCCGGCCGCAAGACCCGCCGCACTTCCGACAACACGCCGGCGCGGTTCGCAACCAGGTACAGAAAGCTGTGGCCGGTGCACGCGTCGAGCGAGGCTTTCTGGAAGGGCAACGACGCGGCGTCAGCCTGCACCCAGGTGATGCGCGCGCTCTCACGGCTTGCGGCACGGCGCGCCTCGCGCAGCATGCGCGGCGCCAGGTCCAGTCCGACCAGACGCGCGGTCGGCAGCTGGCGGGCCAGCTGGAAGGTGGAGACGCCGGGTCCACAGCCCAGGTCGGCGATCCAGGCTGAGTCGAGATCCGCGAGTCGCGCAGCCAAACGCGCGCAGCTCGCGCGCCACGCCGCCGACGACGTGAACCATGCGTATACCTCGGCGCCCAGGTTGAACAGCCAATACGTGCTTCCCCAGAGGGGGCCCTTACGAGGGATTCCCGGGGCGGGAACTATCGCTGCTGTCAAAACGTTCTGCCTGCTCTCGGGTCGCCCGCAAGCGGCCAACGAGCTTACCCGCAAGAGGGGACCCCTGCCGCTCGGCCCTGCGCCCGTCAGCCGCCACACAAATAGTCCTCCGGGGGACCCTGCCGGGGAATGCGGCATCAGCCCGCCGCGCGGCGCGGGTGAGCGCCAGCGCGGCGTCGCGCAGCGCGGTACGCGCCTCTTGCCGACTGCCGCGGAGCTCATCGGCCAGCTCGGCCAGCATCGAATCGGCGCCTTCGAGCTCGCCGGCTTCGAACAGGTCCAGCTCGTCGGGCTCGCCCTCGTCATCGTTCTGCTGCCCGTCGCCCGCGACCCAATTGGCCTGCCACGGCCAACTGGCCGGCGACAGCGGCTCAGGCCAGCTGAACAGGAGCGTCGTGCCGCGGTCGGGTAGCTCGGGGTCTTCGACGAACGACACGCCGAAGAGCACCTGGCCCTGGAGCACCTTCGCAGCCGGCTCGTCGTCTTCCACCTCTTCGAGCGCGTGCTCGCGCAGCATGTCGAGAGTGCCCGCCGCATCGCCGACGGTCCACAGCGAGTCTTCTTCGACGCCCAGCTCGCCAGCGCGCGAAGCAACCGCTTCGGCGAGCTGGGGAAACGCCCGGTGCAGCTCGTCCTGGAGCGTCTCGAGTTCGCGCGCAGCCGACCGCCAGCGGCCGCTGGACATGCTCCCGAGGCGCACGCATGCCTGCGCCGCGGCCGAGACGTGCTCGTAGGCGGCCAGGTGTGCGGAGGCTACGATCGCGGCCTGCACCGCCTGCACGACCGTCTGTGGCGCGGGCACGGGGCTATAGTACGCTCACGCGCGCGGCGCAGCCGTCGACTCGCGCACGATCAGCCGGTTGGGCAGCTGCACGTTGGGCTGCTCGGTCACCTCGAGCGTCGGCAGCTCACCCTCCTCGATGACGCGGAGCAGCAGATCGGCGGCTTGTTCGCCCAGCTGGCGGATCGGCTGTCCCACGGTGGTCAGGGGAGGATTGGCCAGGGCCGCGAACGGAATGTCGTCGAAGCCGACGATCGAGACGTCGCTTGGGACGAAGCGGCCGAGGGACCGCGCGGCCTCGAGCGCGCCGAGCGCCATCAGGTCATTCAGCACGAATACGGCGGTAAGCCCTGGGGCCTCGGCGAGCAGCTCCAGTGCGGCCTGGCGGCCACCTTCGATCTGGTGGTTACCGTACATGGTTGGCACAGCGGACCGATCGACGGCCATGCCAGATTCTCGCAGCAGATCGAGGAAGCCCGCCTCACGATCGGCCATGCCTTCGTCGAGCGGTAAGGCGCTGACGATTCCGATCTGCTGGTGCCCGAGGTCCAGCAGGTGCTGAGCGGCGAGTCGGCCGCCCTGGCGATTGTCGGCGCAGACGGTGGGCACGCTCGGCATCGGACTGTGCACCATCACGACCGCGAATCCCTCTTCGACGGCTCGTTTGAGCTCAGGCAGGATCGGACTCAATTCGTCGCCGAGGCAGTAGATGGCGCCGGCCAACTGCTGAGAGCGCACCAGCTCGAGGTACGAGACTTCGCGAGCCGGGTCGTATTCGCTATTGCCCAGCACCAGGGTGTACCCGCCTTGCCTGACGCGGTCCTCGGCGCCCAGCGCAAACGCCGGAAAATACGGATTGGTGATATCGGGAATGATCAGGCCGAGGGCGAACGGTCGGCGCCAGACGAGGCTCTGCGCGACACGGTTGGGCCGGTAGCCAAGCCGGGCGATGACGTCCTCAACCCGCTGACGCGTCTGTCCGCTTGTCGGTCGCTTGCCCGACAGGACATGGGAGACGGTGCTGATCGAGACGTTCGCCGCGCGGGCCACGTCGCGAATCGTGACGCCCTGCCGCGCCTCATGCACCGCTCGAACCACGCCGTGGCCGACCTCCCGGCTAAGGATTTGTGGCGGTAGGGTACATCCCTCGGTCCGGTGCCACTTCCACTGCAAGGACCTTGCGGCTCCGCAAGATGCGCCACACGCGAGTGGCGGTCCAGCCCTGGTTGGCTTGCGGCGGCTGCTCCAGGCGGTTGGGGCACGGCGGCGTCCAGAAGAGGTGGGAGTTGGATGCGGCTTATACGATGACGCGTCGTCCCGAACCAAGCGTTCGTGGTCACAGGCGTATAGCGATTCGACGTTGAACCGCGGATGCGGGGTGCACGCGAGTTGGCCCCCAGCTAACGGCTGATAGCTGACGGCTGACGGCTCGCAGTCAACCCCGGCCGCGTTACGCGATGGTTGCGGGCTCCTTCACAACCTGTTGGGCGGATAGCCGCTCGTAGACGTTGAGGTAGTTGTCCGTCATCACCCGCGCGGTGTAGCGGCGTTCAACCTCTGCGCGGCAGCGCGCGCGGTCGATCTCCCTGATGCGCGCGACCGCTTCGACCAACTCATCCTCGGTGTCACGGATGAACCCGGTGACTCCGTCGGTGATGATTTCGGGCACGCTACCGGCACGCAGCGCCAGCACCGGCGTCCCGCACGCCAGCGCCTCGGGCATGACCAGACCAAACGGCTCGGGCCAGGAGATCGGGAACAACAGCGCCGCCGCGTTGCCAAGAAAGTCGTCCTTCTGCTTGCCACCGACCTGGCCGATCAGCTCAACCGCCGGACCCTCCAGCAGCGGCTGCACCTCGTCCTCGTAATAGGCCCAGTCCCGCCGCGTATTTGGATCTTCGGTGTGGGGTAACGGCATGCGTGCCCCGATGCGGATCGGCATGCCAGCCCGTCTGGCGATTCGGATCGCGGCGGCGACCCCCTTCTCGGGCGAGATTCGACCGAGGAAGGCCAGGTAGCGCCGATGCCGCTCCCGGAACGTGTACTCGTCCAGGTCGAGCCCGTGATACACGGTCGCCGCCCAGTTCGCGTTCGGGATCGGCGTGCGTTGCGAGTTGCTGATCGATACCAGCGGCACCTCACTGTACTCGCGAAACAGGGGCTGCAGCTCCGGCAGGTCGAGCCTACCGTGCAATGTGGTGATCACTGGCGGGCCGCCCGCTCGCGCGGCCGCCAATCCGAAGTGATCCAGGTGGCTGTGCACGATGTCGAAGTGATTCATATCGCGCAGCAAGCGACCCAGCGTCAGCGACCAGAACGGCGCCATGTCGCGGTACGGCGGCCGATGATGCCAAGCCGCCTCCTCGACGACGGGTACCAGGCGGGCGCGGGTGTGCGAGTCGCCTGAGGCGAACAGCGTGACGTCGTGGCCGCGCCGCACAAGCTCGTTGGTCAGGGTGGCGACGATGCGTTCGGTACCTCCGTACCGCGCGGGCGGCACAGATTCGAGCGGTGGTGCGACCTGGGCAATGCGCATCGGCCGCTACCGACCCGCCAGGGATCGTGCTTCGTACGCGCGATCGAGGTCGCCGAGCCGTTCGAACAGATCGGCAGCGTTCTGGGCGAGGCCTGCCGCCAGGACGACTTCGCCACGTCGCTGGGCGACGCGGGCCTGGCCCAGACGCGAGTGGGCGACGATCGCGCGGGCGCCCGCCGGCGACGCCAGCGCTTCGGCGGCAGCGAAGCTCGCGTTCGCCGCGTCGAGGTTCTCCTGCACCAGCGCGATTTCACCCAGATCTTTGCGTACGTTGGCTTCGGTCACCGGATCTTCCAGACCCATGTCCAGCACCGCGGCGTACACGCCAGACGCTTGCTCGAACCGTCCCGACAGGCGCAGCAAATCGGCGCGGCTCGCGCGCACAATGGCCACATCGTCGCCATGTCCGTGTTGGGTCAGCAAGCCTTCGGCCTCCATGAGCAGACGCTCCGCTTCCGCCACGTTTCCGCGTGCTCGCGTTGCGCGTCCGAGCAGGCGCAACGCGTGTCCGCGGCCACGCAGGTCGCCAGATTTGCCGAGGATCTCGACTGCCTCGCGAGCCCGTTGTGCCGCTTCGGCGAAGCCACCACTACCCAACTCGTAGTGAAGCACCCCCAGCCGATACAGGTTCCAGCCCTCGGCGCGAGCGTCGCCGAGCCGCCGTGCCGCCTCGATTGCGCGGTGAAACAGGACGAGCCCTTCGGACCAGGCGCCGCCAAGCGAAACACATTACGCAGACCATGGGCCAGGTGCAGGATCGCCTCGTCGAAGACCGCGCCTGGCGGATCCCCGTCGCGCTCGCGCGCCTGGGCGCTGGACGACTCGACGATGGCCATGATGTTGGGTAGCTCGCGCTCGAGCCGTCCAAAGGAGCGCCAGTTCGGCGCGGCTCCTCCCCATGCCTCGGTCAGACGGGCATAGTGGCGTGTGAGGCGAGCCAGCGCATGCCGTTGGGCGTGCGCCGCAAGTGGCAGGTGCGCCCGCACGAAGCTGCGCGTGACGGCGTGGAGCTCGTACCGCCGCGCCTCGTCGGTGGGTGGGCCGCTCGCTTCCAGGAGCGACGTCTCGAGCAGCTCGTCCAGCGCCACCTCGGCCGAGTCGCCACCGGCGGCTAGCAGCGTCGCACGCTGCGCTGGCGCGGCCAGCAGCGGCAGTGTTGCCAGGAGGTCGCGTGCATGCGGCGCCAGACCCGCCACCGACGCGGCGAACATCTCACCGAAGACTTCTCCCTCCGCGCTGGCCAGGCGTTCGCGGACGCGCTCGATGGTCTGGCCGCGACGCAGTTGACCCACGGCCCAACCCGCGAGCAATGGGTAGCGCGCAGCGGTTCTCAGCACTTCGACGGGCTCGGCCAACGCTCGGCCCATCTCGGGCGCACCCTGGCGCTCGGCTTCGGCCAACAGCAGCTCGCGCGCGGCCGCGGGCTCGAGCGGCTCGGGCATCAGCGCGCGCACCTCGCTCGGCAGGCGCCGTCGACCCGCCACGAGCGCCCGGCTGCGGCCAGGCAGGTCGGCCAGGAACGTCCAGACGGCGAAATCCGCGCGATCGATGTCGTCGACGAGCAACAGGACGGCACGCTTGCTGA
>VBGG01000145.1 GCA_005883405.1 Chloroflexota bacterium
AGCTCATGGAGCACCACATTCGCCAGCACGCATGAGATCACACCACCCTGGGGGACACCCTGGTCGCTGGGAATCCGCTCCCCAGCGTCCAGCACGCCAGCTTTCAGCCACTGCCGCAGCAGCTTCAGTACCCGTCGGTCGCAGATACGCTTCTCAACCAGCTTCATGAGCAACTCGTGGTCGATATGGTCGAACGCACCCACGCCACACTACCCACCTCGATGGCTTTCCGCCGACGGTCAGGATCATATTGGAGCGGCATCCGTTTGAAGGCCAGGCACTGCCGCTGCTGGGCTGGATGCATCGTCATGGCGCGCTCGAACTCGTCCTGGTCTTGCCGGATGGGACTCGCCGCCTGATCCCGGCCACCTGGACGGACCTCGATCCTGCGCCACTACCGGAGCAGCGCTCCGCCACGACGCTGGGAGCGCTCACCCATCTGCTGAGTGCCGGCCGGGTCGTTGCTGCGCTCTGCCATCGGCTGGCCGCTGGAGCGGATGATGAGGACCATCCGATCGAGGAGGACGGAGATGCAACTGCAGCTGAATCTACTGGAGGGTCCGGTACCGCTGGAGCACGTTCTGGACGGGTTGCCCGACGACGAGCGGCGGGCGCTGGTCGTGGCGCTCGCGCGGCTGATCGCCCAGGTCGCCGTTCCCGAGGAGTGTGACCGCGATGAGTGAGTCAACGTCTAGCAGCGACACGCCGTCGCGTGACGCGAGCGTTACGGCTGGATGTCAGCTCTGTGGCGGGCCGGTGCCGCCGGGTCGCCCGCGGCGCTGGTGCTCACCGGCCCATCGCCAGACCGCGTACCGTCGCCGGCATCAGTCGCCCGTCGTCCCGTCCGTGCTTCCCCCAGCCCGCTCACGGCGGGCGAGCACCGTGTACGCCTGCCCGGTGTGTGACGAACGGTATGTCGGAGTCCAGCACTGCCCGGAGTGCAACACGTTCTGCGTTCGGGTAGGGCCTGGCGGCCGGTGTCCGCACTGCGACGAGGCGCTCACTGTCGCCGAGTTGCTGGCCAGCGACGGAGAGAGCTAATGGTCGACCTCAGCAAGATCACACCTGCCCATCGCCAGCGCTTGGCCATCGTCTATGTGCGGCAGTCCAGCCCTGGCCAGGTCCAACGTAACCCCGAGTCTACTGCTCGCCAGTACGAGTTCGTCACACGCGCGCTCGAGCTCGGTTGGCAGCGCCACCAGGTAGTCGTCATCGATGAAGACCAGGGCACCTCGGCCAACGGCATCGCCGTCCGCTCGGGTTTCGGGCACCTCACGGCCGAGGTGGCACTCGGTCACGTCGGCATCATCCTTGGCCTGGAACTGTCCCGACTCGCACGCAACAACGCTGATTGGTACCGTTTGCTGGACCTGTGCGGGATCACCAACGCGCTGCTCGCCGATGATGACGGCCTCTATCACCCCGGCGACTTCAACGACCGTCTGGTGCTGGGGTTGAAGAGCACCATGTCCGAGGCTGAACTCCACGTCCTGCGTTCTCGCCTCGATGGCGGCATCCGCCACAAGGCGGCCCGTGGCGAGCTGCGGCGTGGTCTGCCGGTTGGGCTCGTCTGGGGCGAGCAGGATGGCGAGGTCCGCCTCCATCCCGACGAAGCCATCACTGGTGCCATCCGCACCGTCTTCGACCGCTTCGGCGAGTTCGGCTCGGCTCGCCGGGTGTGGCTGTGGTTCTGCTCCGAAAAGCTGGACTTCCCGCTCCAGATGTCGCGGCTCGAGGGCATCCGCTGGGTCGTACCCACCTACACCGCCATCCACAACGTGCTCACCAACCCCGTGTACGCTGGCGCATATGTGTACGGGAAGACCCGCACTGAACGCTTCGTGGATGCCAGTGGGCGCGTCGGCCAGCGGACCCGCCATTTACCCCGAACCGAATGGGCAGTGCTCCTGCCGAACCACCACCCAGGCTTCATCACGTGGGAGGAGTATCTGACTAACTTGGAGCGGATCAATAGCAACACGCGCCCGCGCGCCCATCAGCCGGGCGGCGCGATCCGCGAAGGTGCCGCGCTGCTCCAGGGGCTGGCCACGTGCGGACGCTGCGGACGGCGGCTAGCCGTGCACTACCGCGGTCGGCATAGCAGCCCCGGCTACCATTGCCCGGCCGGTGTCCTGGTCAACGGACGCGGGACGTATTGCCAGTCGCTCGCTGGCCGCGTCGTCGACGAAGCGGTGGTAGCGGCGTTTCTCGCGGCCTGCACACCGGCTGGACTTCAGGCGGCAGTGGCCGCGGCTGAATCGCTGGCATCCAACTTCGATGCGTCACTCGCGCAGTGGCGTCTTGAGGTCGAACGAACTCGCTACGAAGCGAGTCGCGCGGAGCGCCGCTACCGCGCAGTCGACCCGGAGAACCGCTTGGTCGCGCGTGGCCTGGAACGAGACTGGGAGCAGCAGCTCGCCGCAGTCGCCGCCGCCGAGCGCGAACTCGAACAGCGCGAGCATCGTCGACCGCAGGGCTTGACCGCCGCCGAGCGCGCGGTTATCCAACGCCTCGGCAAGGATCTGGGGCGGGTGTGGTCGGCGCCGACCACCACCGATCGTGATCGCAAGGAGCTGCTGCGCACGCTGCTGGCCGAGGTCTTGGTGAACGTGGATCGGCCCGCGGCACGCGTCTGTCTGACGCTGCGCTGGCGGGGTGGCGCACTCACCGAACTCCAGGTTCCGTTGCCGCGGCCGAATTATCGGCCGCTCCGCACCGATGAGGACACCCTCGCGCTCCTCCGTCGGCTGGCGACTCATTATCCAGATGGAGTTATCGCTGGTATTCTGAATCGCCAGGGACGTCGGAGTGCCCGCGGCGAGCGCTTCACCACGACGATGATCTCGAGCCTGCGTACGTACTGGGATATCCCTTGCTTCAAGCCACCCACGACACCTCCGAATGGAGAACTGGTGACGGTCACGGAGGCAGCCAGGCGCCTCCAGATTGCTCCCTCGACACTGCTTCGTTGGCTGCAGGACGGCTTCATTGGCGGTGAGCAGATCACCCCTGGCGCGCCGTGGTGTATTCGCCTCAACGACGAGCTGCGGGCCCGCTTCGTGGACGAGGCCCCGCCAGGCTGGCTGCCCATGCAGGATGCGACCAAGGCGTTAGGCGTATCGCGTCAAACGGTCATGCAGCGTGTCAAGCGCGGCGAGTTGCGCGCCGTACACGTCTATCGAGGACGGCGAAAAGGACTACGAATTGAAGTGCCGGCGACCATGAATGACCTCTTTTCAGCGCTCACCGGAAAGATGGGGGTAGTGTGTTGATGGCACCAAGGCGCTGCGGATATCGGCGTCTAAAACCCATCGTGCTGTTGACCGGCCGTTGAGCCAGTTGAAGCAGACAGCAATGGCATCATGGACGCTGCGACCGGGACGGAAGCCGTAGCTGGAAGCTTCGAAGTGAGCCTCCCAGACGGGATCCAGCGCCGTTTTGACCACATGTTGGCAAACTCGGTCCTCGATCGTCGCAATCCCAATGGGTCGCTGTTTGCCATTGGCCTTTGGGATGTACACGCGGCGCACCGGTTGCGGCCGATGCGGACGTGTCTGGCGAAGATCGGTGAGCAGCCGCCAGCGCTCCTTGGCAGTGGTGGCCACTCGCCCATCTATGCCCGGCGTGGACCGTCCGTCATTGACTTGCGTCACCTGACGGACGGACAGGACCAGGTTGGCATCACTCCGCAGGAGCAACTTTTGCAGGCTACGCACCTGCCGCCAGTGCCCCTGCTGCGACGCGCGAAAGATCCGCTGTTGGAGCCGTTGCACCACCTGGGTGGCGGTCGCCCAGTCGATGCTGGGCCACCCACCGGCCTCGTGGTTCTGGACCGTGGTCGCGTTCGTCATAGCGTCTACCTCCTTGTCCAGAGTTGTCGCTTCGGGTTCCTTTGCTTCACTTCCACGACAGCTAGCGAGAAGTCTGCACCCTTTCAGGTTGGGTATGTCCATCAAGTGTGATGGCCCTATCCGGCCCCTTCTTCTGAGATCGGCGTTCGCTTTTTCCCGCGTCCTTTACCCCCGAGCGAACTGGCCTCTCCTTACGGTCGGGTTGGAGTTGGGGGTCGGGAACCTACCTTTACACCGTCGGGAATCTGGTCCTGTGGACGCCTTGGGTACCCTTGGGGCGTCCTCACCCGCTACCGTTTTGGCCGGGCCTTATTCAGCCACGTATGGCCCTTTACTAATCACGATGTTTTCACACAGTAGTTCGCTTTCGCTGTCCCTTTCCCAACTCTCCCTAGCCCAACTTCCCACCGTTGTGGCTGGCAGGGCTGGACGTTTACCGCAGCTTCGCACGGTCAATTACTCTTCC
>VBGG01000146.1 GCA_005883405.1 Chloroflexota bacterium
GGTGATTCAGGCCGCGACAGACCTGGCGAGCGACCGGTTCCTCGGTTACTCCACGTGGAAGTGGTCCGACTTGCACGGTGCGACCGGCCACGTCCCGGTCTACCGCTACTTCTACAGCCACCCGCGCCCGCCGATGGTTCCCGAGATGGGCAATGCAGTCGCCGGCCTCGCCGGCGGCATCGTGAGGGACCCGGACGCGAAGGTGGCACCGGCGCCGCGCGGCGCGGTCCACTCGGCGGACATCGAGTACGCGATGGGAAACCTCGCGACGAACCTCGTCTACGCCTGGACGGCCGACGACTACGCGCTCTCCGAGATGATGCAGGCGTACTACGCGAACTTCGTCAAGACGGGCGATCCGAACGGCGAGGGCGTGCCAACCTGGCCGGCCGCGAACGGCGGCGGCGAGGTTCAGGTGATGCGCTGGGATGTCGAGTCGATGGCGGAGCGGGAGCGCAACCGCGAGAGATACCTGTTTCACGACAGGTTCCTGGCTGGGCGAGGACTTCGCACCCAGGTTCAATACCGTTGAGTGCAGGTTCTATGGCGAGCGGGGATTCCGTCCAGGCGATGGCAGATCTTCGTGTGGCGAGGTCTGGGTCCCCGTTTTGCCGCGCGGCATCGGCCAGCACCGCCAACGATCGCCCCAGTTGGAGAGCAGATGAATGCGTGCGAACGGCCACCGCGCGTACCTGCCAGGCAAGGGGTCGGGGGTCGATTCCGCCAGGCACCCCTGTGCGCGGGCCGCCGCTGGGTTTCGGGATCGCCGCCGAATTTAGTGACCACGCCGCGGACCGGACGACGACGCGCCGCACACGTGGCGGGAAGGTCGGACTCGACGTTGGTCAACCGGTGCTGCCATGCACGCAAACGGTGAGTTTTCCACCTGCTACGCCGCGCGTGAAGGTGGCCTTGAATGGATTGGACCTGATTCGTGACTGACTCTTTTGAGTACATTTCCAAGGCGCGCCTGGAGTATCACCACGGCTACCGCCATGCGTATCTCGGCGAGGTGCCCCAACCCGTGGTCTATGGAGTGCAGGGCGGGCTACGCACCTACTATGGAGCCGGCGAAGGACCGCCGGTCGCCTCGACTCTCGACCATATCGTGGCGGCGGTTGCAGGTTGAATGTTCGGCACGCTTGCCGGCGCTCTGTCAGGGCGCAAGATTCCCTTCGACCGCAACCAGTTCACTGCCACCGTTGACGGTCGCATCGTCGGCGTGGGTCGGACGATTCGGATTGAGTCGATCGCGCTTCACTATGACGTGACGGCGTCCAGCGAGCAGCGCGAGGCGATCGAGCGTGCGCTGCGGGTGCACCCGGAAGGCTGCCCCGCGCATCAGAGCGTCAAAGACGCCATCACTGTCACCTGGCACGCGACCCTCCGACTCGGCGATACCGTGGTCGAGGTGCGCGAAGCGGAGTAGACGCCACCTGGGGCCGCGGGCTCTGGCGTGAGCCTGCGGCATGTCAGCGAGCAGCTGCGGCACGAGGTCGAACGTGGCCGACCGCACTCGCCACTACGCGAATTGCAGCGAGGCACTCCGCCTGGCGGAAGTGGCCGCGGTACGGTATCCCTGCGTGACTATGCAGGTCGTCGATCTGGACACGGAGCAGACTCCACTGCCCGAGTTCATCGTGGCAGTGCCGACCTACGTGCTCGAGGGACGGGTGCTCTGGCTCGGCAACCCGTCCTCAGAGGAGCTTTTCGCTCGGCTCGGCGAGGTCCTCGGGTGAGGATTGGCGCACTCTTGTCCGCGTGGGGTAGACCGCGTTCGCCCGACCCCGTCGCGGCATTGTTCGGCACGTCGGTGGAAACCCTGAAGGTGTACTACCTGTCCTCGATTGACGTGTTCCGCGATTTGCCGCGTTCCGAAGTTGAGCGGCTAGCGCAGACGACGCGCATGATCACGTGCCCGCGCGGCCGAATCATCTACCGCGCTGGCGAATCCAACGAAGCGCTGTTTCTGCTCAAGACGGGCAAGGTCCAGATTGTCCGCGAGTCGGGTGACGGGAAGCGCCTGATCAGCGCCGTGCTAGGGCCGCACACCTTCTTCGGCGAAATGGCGCTGGTGGGCCAGCGCTTCCCGCAGGACTCGACGGCCGAGGCGATCGAGGACGCCTTGATTTGCGTGCTCAGCCGCAAGGATCTCGAGCGTCTGATCCTGCAGCATCCGAAAGTGGGCTTGCGTTTCCTGGAACAGCTCAGTGCGCGGCTGCTGGAGACAGAAGCCGTCGTTCAGGATTTCGCCTTCAAAGGCGTGCCCGCGCGGCTTGCGGGAATACTGTTGCGCCTGGCCGACACCACCGCTGACGGGACGATCCGCGCTAGCCACCAGGAGCTGGCCGACATGATCGGTACGTACCGCGAAACGGCCACGCTGACCCTCGACGAATTTCGCAAGCGAGGCATGGTCGAGCTCGGGCGCCGCTCGATCGAGCTCCTGGATCGAAGAGCGCTCGAACAGCTCGCGGAAACCTGAGCCGCGCACGAGGCAGGGCTG
>VBGG01000148.1:0-2878 GCA_005883405.1 Chloroflexota bacterium
GAGCAGCGCGCGCACGTTTACCTGGCGCGTCCGCGCAGCGCCTGAACGCCCGCCACCATCCAGATGATGAAGATCGGGTCTGCCGCGGCGCGGTAGCGCACCAATGGCAGCCCAACCAGCAATGACGGCGCGATGACGGCCGCGGCGGCCGCGGCCAGCAGCCAGCCGACCCGCGTCTTCAGCAGCCAGACGCCGCCGAGCACCGCCAGCAGCCACTCAGCCGATCGCGCGACGAGCGTTGGCCAGCCGCCGAAGCTCGAGATGAGCGGCTCGCCCAACGGCACCCAGCCGCCCGAGAGGAACATCACCAGGGTGCGCTCGATCAGGCTATCGCCGTGCACGGCCTGGTCGCGCAGCGCCTCGGCGCCGCCTGCGGTAAAGACGGCCACGTTTCCCAACGTGGCGAGGTCGTGCACGACGAACGGCACCAGCGCCACCGCGAAGCCAGCCCCCAGCGCCACCAGCACGCGCGATCGTTCGCAGCCTGGGCGTGTCGTGAGGCCTGCCCAGACCGCGGCAACGACGAGCACCGGCAGCGCCAGCGGGCGGGTGACTTCGGCCGCGCCAAATAGCGCGCCTGCGGCAAGTCCCCACAGCAGCCTGGTGCGCTGACAGCGGGCGACCTCCACGGCCAGCGCGACCAGCGCCAGGCCGCCGAGCAGCAGCGGCAGATACAGCGACTCGGCGAACAGCGCCGCGCTCAGGTAGACACCCGTCGACGAAACCGCCTGAGCGAGAGCCGCCACGCGCGCGGCGCCTTCGTCGAACACAACCGCCGCCAGGGCGAAGACGGCCAGCACGCCACCGGCGGCCAGCAGCCCTTGCAGGAGCAGCGTGCTCGGGTAGGCCGATCCCAACAGTCGATACTGGGCTGCCAGGAACAACCAGTAGCCCTGCGGCCAGCGTGCCTCGACCGGAGTGCGGGCGTCCCATTTGCCGCTCATGCGGTCCGTCATGACGATTGGCACGCCGAACGCCTGCCAGCGCGCCGCGGCATCGTAGGCGTCGCCGTCGTCACTTGCCAGCACAAACTGGGGCCCGCCCTGGCTCAGCAACACTCCACCAGCCGCCAGCCGCACGACGATCGCCAACAGACAGAAGGAAACTAAAAATCCCCCTCTCCCTCCGGGAGAGGGCACGGGTGACGGTCGCGAATCCGCGGTCCGTCTATACGCTCTGACTGCCTCGATGCCGGAGGTATACCGTACGCACCATGACAGCCAGACCTCCCGTGGCCATGACCATCGCAGGCTCCGACTCGGGCGGCGGAGCTGGCATCCAGGCCGATCTGAAGACCTTCCAGGCCCTTGGCGTCTATGGCGCGAGCACGCTCACCGCGATCACGGCGCAGAACACGCTGGGCGTGCGCGCGGTGCACGAGATCCCGACCGACGTCATCGCCGCGCAGATTGATGCCGTTGTCGAGGACATCGGCGTGGACGCGACCAAGACGGGCATGCTGTCCAGCGCTGAGATCATCGCCACGGTGGCCGAGCGCATTCGTCGTTGGGGCCTCGATCGCGTCGTAGTCGATCCGGTGATGGTTGCCAAGAGCGGCGATCGCCTGCTCAAGGCGGACGCGGTCGCGGCGCTGGTCCGCGATCTCCTGCCGCTGGCGTTGGTAGTGACGCCCAATCTGCCGGAAGCCGAAGTGCTCGTCGGCCGTTCTCTCACGTCTGTAGAGGACATCCACGAGGCGGCGCGGGCGATTGTCGATCTCGGCCCACGCGCGGTAGTCATGAAGGGTGGCCATCGCGCGGGTGACGCCACGGACGTGCTGTTTGACGGTCGGACGTTCCACACATTTCAGGCCGAAAGGATCGACACGCTGAACACGCATGGCACCGGCTGCACGTTGTCGGCGGCGATCGCTGCCGGACTCGCCCACGGCAGTGACATCGTGGAGGCGGTGGAGGACGCGAAGCACTACGTCACCGAGGCGATCCGCCGATCGTTCTCGCTTGGCGGCGGCCACGGGCCGGTGGCGCATGACTGGCTGCTCTCGCGCGAGTCGCTGCGTGTCTGAGATCAAGATCCGCGCGACGGAGCCCACGGATGTGGACGCTCTGCACGAGATCTTCTCGTGTCCGGGAGTAACCGCGAACACGCTGCAGCTTCCCTGGCGATCGACGGAGTTCACCCGTGAACGCTTTGGCCAGGCGCGGCCGGATTCATACGGGCTGGTAGCCGTGGTCGACGGGCGGGTCGTCGGCAACCTGGGCCTCCACATCGTCCAGACCGCGCGTCGCCGCGACGTGGGGGCCCTGGGTATGTCGGTGCACGATGCCTTTCAGAATCGCGGCATCGGCAGCGCGCTGATGGCGGCGATGGTTGAACTGGCAGACAACTGGCTCGGCCTGCGGCGCATCGAGCTCGAGGTGTGGACCGATAACCATCCCGCCATCCACCTGTACGAGAAGTTCGGCTTCGTCATCGAGGGCACCGGCCGCCAGTTCGCCCGTCGCGCCGGCACGCTCGTCGACGCCTACTACATGGGGCGCCTGCGGGCGGAGTCGTAGCCGTTCTCGCGTTCGCGCGTTCTCGCGTTCGCGCGAACGCGAGAACGCGCGAACGGCTACGTAAGGTTGAGCTCGGCGAGAACTTCCGCCGTGTGCTCCCCGAGCGCGGGCACTCCACCCGCCGGGCGGGAGAGGCCGGAGATGTTGAGCGGATGATGAAAAGCCCGCAGCTCACCAACTGGGCTCGGGATCGCAAACCAGCGCTGGCGAGCGGCCAGCTGTGGATGCTCGAGCACGTCCCGTAGCTCATTCACACTGCCGAACGGCACATCTGCCTCGACGAGCCGCGCCTCAACAGACGCACGGGTGTCCTCAGCCAGAGAGGCCTCGATCAGCGGCTCGAGCTCATCGCGGTTCAC
>VBGG01000148.1:2979-10623 GCA_005883405.1 Chloroflexota bacterium
CGCGGTTCACTAGACGCAGCTCGTTGCGTGCAAACCGCGGGTCATCAGCCAGCTCGGGTCGCCGCAGCACGATCTCGCACAACCTCCGCCACTGGCCGTCGTTCTGCACCGCCAGGTTCACGCTCCCGCCGTCGCCAACCCGGTACCCACCGTAGGGGACGATGAAGTTGTGGCGCGCCCCCGTGCGCGCCGGCGCGCGGCCCGTGTACTGAGCGACGTAGGCCGCCGGCATCACCCACTCGACAAGCGCCTCGAGCATCGAGATCTGGATCTCGGCGCCCTGGCCAGTGTGCGAACGCTCGTACAACGCGGCCAGGATGCTGCTGAAGGCATACACGCCACTGGCGATGTCCGCCACCGAGATGCCGACTTTGGCGGGGTCTTCGGGCGTGCCGGTGAGCGCGATCACACCGGCCTCACCCTGCAGCAGCAGGTCGTAGGCTTTGCGGTCGCGGTGGGGACCGTCTGGCCCATACCCCGAGATCGCGCACGCGATCAGGCGCGGGTTCCGCGCACGTAGCGCGGCATAACTCACGCCGAGCCGCTCGGCGGCGCCGGGGCCCTGGTTGTGGACGAACACGTCGGCGCGGTCGAGCAGAGCATCGAACGCGCTGCGGCCGAGCGGGTCTTTGAGATCGAGCACCACGCTGCGCTTGCCACGATTGAGCCAGACGAAATAGGCGCTGAGGCCGTTGACCGCCGAGTCGTACTCACGTGCGAAGTCGCCGCCGCCCGGGCGCTCGACCTTCACCACATCCGCGCCAAGATCGGCAAGATGGCGGGTCGCGAGAGGCGCGGCCACCGCGTGCTCCCAGGCCACCACGCGGATACCTTTGAGCGGCAGCAGGCTAGTGAGCGGCAGCAGGCTAGGTGCCAAGCAGGGGGTGGGGCCTCAGCGCGCTGACCCGCGTGGCGGCAACGCGCTCCTGCAGCTCGCGCAGCTCGGCGTCCAGATCGTGCGCCTTGTCCCAATCGCAGCGGCCGAGCGCCTCGTGGAGCTCTTTGCGCACGCGTGCAAGCTCCTCTTCGCCGGGCACCCGCGGGTAGCCGAGGCTTTGGGCCTGGCGGGACGACAGACGCTGACCAGGCGTGCGCTGCTGAAACGCGCGATACAGCGGCATCGGCAGCTGCACCAGGCCGCGCGGATCGCGGGGGTGCCGGCGCGCCCAGGCGCGGATCCACTCCTCGTACTTGCGACCAGCCCACGGAATGACACCGTACTCGAAGGTCTCGCGGGCAATCGTCGCTAGCTCCGCCTCGGCGGAGTCCGGCTCTTGCATTCGTCCCGCTGCAGTCTATTCGTTCGCGCGTTCTCGCGTTCTCGCGTTCGCGCGTTCCTGGCTTCGCCCTGGCCATCCGGCTGCTCGCCTCGCGTTGGTGGTTCCTGGCCGAGAACGCGCGAACGCGCGAACGCGAGAACGCTAATACGCCAGCCGCCGCAGGGCCGCGGCGAGCACCGTCGCGCCACGGGCGGCGTCTTCCGGTGTGGTGAACTCGGCCGAGCTGTGCGAGCGGCCTTCGACACTTGGCACGAACAGCATGGCCGTCGGCACGCCAGTGGCCATGACCTGGCTGTCGTGTCCCGCGCCACTCACCATGGGGATCCAGTTGACATTGCAAGCAGACGCGGCCGCCGCCAATTCGGCCCTCACGTTGGCGTCCATGTCTTTCGGCAGCACGTCGCCGACCACCTCATAGGCCACGGAGACACCGTGCTCGGCCGCGGTCGCCTCGCCCCGCTCGCGCACCTCGGCTGCCAACCGCTGTTTGGTGCTCTCGTCCGGATGGCGCAGATCGACCGAGAACTGCACTAGGCCCGGCACGATGTTCCAGGCGCCAGGCTGCACGTCCCACCATCCGTTGGTGATCACGGCCGGGCGGCCAGCGTGTTCGACGATCCGTGTCATCTCTATAGCGATGTGCGCCGCGGCCTGAAGCGCGTCGCGGCGCAGGTCCATCGGCGTGGTGCCGGCGTGGTCGGTGCGGCCCTCGACGGTCACCCTGAAGCGGTACAGCCCGGTGATCGCGTCGACGATGCCCAAGGAGAGGCCTTCGTCGAACAGAATGCGGCCCTGCTCGATGTGCAGCTCGACAAACCCGTCGAGATCGTCGCGGACAGCATCGGCGTAGTTTTCGGGTGGGAAGCCAATCTCGGCCATGGCTCGGCCGATGGACACGCCCTGCTCATCGCGCAGCTCATCCATCTCTGATCCCGAGATCAGGCCGAGCATGCCCCGTGTACCCCAGAAATTGCAGTGGAAGCGGCTGTCCTCCTCTTCTCGTAGCGGCCGCCGAGGCGCACCGTGTCGATGTGTGAGCCGGTCAGGATGGTGCGCCGACGTTCGCCCTCGAGGCGGCCAAACAGGTTCCCGACCGCATCCTCCCTCACCTGCAGTCCCGCGTCCCGCAGCCAGTCCGCCACCTGCCGTCGCGCGGCGATCCACGCCTGGTCGTAGACATGCCGAATAATCCCGCCGCCCGGCTGCTCGCCAATCGCCCCCAGCGTCTCGACGAGGAACTTCATCTCAGCCGGCTCGACGGCCAGCGACATATCGACCATCAGCGCTCGTCTCCGTTCCGAGGTGCGCCATCCGCCTCGCTTCTGGCCGGTTCGGCGCTAGCGTGCGGCTCTCTCGCGGCATTCGACCCGTCCGCGGGCGAGGGGCTATCCAGGCTCTGATTCGACGCATCGTCGCCGTCGAGGGCGCGTGCGCGGCCGCCGCCATCCACGTCGCCAGGAGGCGTCTCGTCAATCGCAGCGTTCGACCTTTGCGCGGGCGAGGAGGTATCTATCTCCAGATTCATCGAATCGCCCGCGTCGAGGGCGTGGGCGCGTCCACCCAGGCTGCGTATGCGCGCCAGTCGTTGCGCAATCTCGCTGGCCTCGAAGCCCTGGGCGCCGGGCTGATAGAAGCGGCGCCCAGCGACGTTGTCGGGCAGGTAACGCTGGGACCAGCGCTGCGCGTCTTCTTCGGCGTAGTCGTGGCTGTAGCGGTAGTCGCGGCCATAGCCGAGGCCGCGCATGAGGCCCGTGACGGCATTGCGCAAGTGCAGCGGCACGGGGTCGTTCCGCGTTTCACGCACGGCGTCCATGGCCGAAGAATAGGCGCGCCCCACCGAGTTCGACTTCGGCGCGGTAGCCAGGTAAAGCGTCGCCTCGGCCAACGGGAACATCGCCTCGGGCATGCCGACGAAGTGCGCCGCCTGCTGCGCGGCCACGGCGATCGCCAGGGCCTGTGGATCGGCCAGCCCGACGTCTTCGCCGGCCAGGATCACCAACCGGCGGGCGATGAACATCAGGTCCTCGCCCGACTCGAGCATGCGCGCCAGCCAGTACACCGACGCGTCCGGATCGGACCCACGCACGGACTTGATGAAGGCCGAGATCGTGTCGTAGTGCGCGTCACCGGCTTTGTCATACAGCAGAGCACGCTGCTGGACCGCGTCTTCGATCGACGCCAGATCGATCACGCTGGCGCCAACCGCCTCGACGGCATCCGCTGCCAGCTCGAGCGCGTTCAGTGCCACGCGCGCGTCTCCGTTGGCGCGCTCGACCAGGTGCCGCAGCGCGGTGGGATCCAGCTCGAGCTGCCGACTGCCCAGGCCGCGCTCCGCATCGTCCAGCGCCCGCCGCACGATGAGCTCGATCTCCGCATCGCCCAGCGCGCGCAGCGTGAACACGCGTACGCGCGAGAGCAGCGCCGCGTTCACTTCGAACGAGGGATTCTCGGTGGTGGCGCCGATCAGTGTCACCGTGCCGTTCTCGGCGTGCGGCAGCACCGCGTCTTGCTGTGCCTTGTTCCAGCGGTGGACCTCGTCGATGAACAGGATGGTCCGCTGATCGGGCACGCGCCGCGCCTCGTCGATGACCTTGCGCAGGTCGGCCACGCCGGCCGTCACCGCTGACATGGCCACGAAGCGCGAGCGTGTCAGGCGGGCGATGACTTCGGCCAGGGTGGTCTTGCCCGACCCGGGCGGGCCCCACAGCACCATGCTGGGCACCCTGTCAGCTTCGAGCGCGCGACGCAGCGCGCGGCCCGGCGCCAGCAGGTGCTCCTGTCCCAAGATCTCGTCGAGCGTGCGCGGCCGCACCCGCGCGGCCAGCGGCATGCGCTCTTCCGCGGCCTTTTCCGCCTCGCCAAAGAGCCGCGTCTGGCCCGTCACGATCGGAGCTTAGCGCACCGCCGAACGCGGAACTCAGAACGCGGAACTCAGCACGCGGAACGCGGAACGCGGAACGCGGAACCCCCGTTAATGGCATACTGGGGCTTGCCGTCCGGGATCCGTGGTTGGGTGGCACGGCCGCTACCGGACGGTGTGCATGTCTGGAGGAGGGAACAGAAGGCACGCATATGGTCGCACCCGCTGAACGCCCGCCGCGCGAGGCCGATCGGGACCGTCCCGTCCAACCCAAACGCATCCTCATCGCCGATGACGATGCGGCGATTCGGGGTACGCTCGTAGAGCTGCTGCGGGGAGAGGGATACGAAACCCTGGAGGCAAAGAGCGGCAGCGAAGTCCTGCGTATCGTGCCGGTCGAAGAGCCAGATCTGTTGCTCATCGACCTGCGCATGCCTGACCAGGACGGCATCCAGATCTTGAAGCGCCTGTCCGCCCAGGACATCAACGTCGGCAACGTCATTCTGATGACCGCGTACGGCACCTCGAGCACCACGATCGAGGCCATGCACCTGGGCGCCTACGACTACATCACCAAGCCGTTCGACGTCGATCGTGTCCTGTTCACGATCCGCCGCTACTTCGAGCGGCAGCAGCTTGCCCAGGAGCTCGTCCGTACCAAGCAGGAGGGCAAGATGCTCTCCGAGCGCATCGTCGGCAACACGGCTCAGATGCAGGAGGTCTACAAGATGATCGGCCAGGTGGCGGCCTCAGACGCCAATGTGCTGATCATCGGCGAGACCGGCGCGGGCAAGGAGTCCGTGGCCGAGATGCTCCACGAGTACTCTTCGCACTCGAAGGGGCCGCTGGTCAAGGTCAATCTGACGGCGCTGCCGGCCACGCTCATGGAGAGCGAGCTGTTCGGGCACGAAAAGGGCTCCTTCACGGGTGCCGACCGCCAACGCATCGGCCGCTTCGAGATGGCGCACAAGGGCACCGTATTTCTCGACGAGATCGGCGATATGGGCCTGCCGCTACAGGCAAAGCTCCTGCGCGTCCTCCAGGAGCGCGACTTCGAGCGTGTCGGCTCGAGTCAGTCGATCAAGGTTGACGTACGTGTCGTGGCGGCCACGAACAAGGACCTGCGCGGCGAAGTCGAGGCGGGGCGCTTCCGTGAGGACCTGTATCACCGCCTTGCGGTGATCACGATCCACGTGCCGCCGCTCAGGGAGCGTAAGGACGACATTCCCTTGCTGGTCGAGCACTTTCTGCAAAAGCACCGCTTCAGCGACGCCAGTCCGCCAGCGCGTATGAGTGAGGAGGCGCTCCAGCGACTCATTCAGTACGACTGGCCTGGCAACGTGCGTGAGCTGGAGCACACCGTCGAGCGTGCCGTCGTGCTTGCCCGCGGCGGGGTGATCACCGCCGACCACCTGGCGATGGAGGTCGATCGCGAAATTGCGATCATCGATTTGAACCAGCAGCTGACCAATGGCAAGACGCTGACGGACGTCCTGGCCACAACTGAAGCACGCTACATTCAGCGTGCGCTGCTGCGGTCGGATGGCAATCGCCACGCCGCCGCAAAGTTGCTTGGCATAGATATTGCTACACTTGAAAAAAAGCTGGCGGAGCACGGTCTCGACGGTCGGAGCTGAGATCCCGTTCAGTGCGGAAAGGGAGAGGACAGCATGGTTGATGAAGGCCGCTCTGGAGCCGCGTATGGCGGCGCCCGACCGTGGGAAGACCGCAGCGGACGAGCGGCTGGCACGATTTTGGCAACCGCGGTAGCCGCGGGCATCATCGCCTTCCTGCTGCGCCGATCTCGTGAAGAAGAAGAACCGGCCAATCGCATGAGCAGGTTCGCGCGCAACTGGGCAGGCTCCGACAGCATGGAGGCAGGACGTGATTTTGTGATGGACAAGATCCTGCCCGAGCTCAAACCAGCCCTCTTGTCGGCCTTGTCTGAAGTTGAGGACGTTGTCGACCAGGCCTTCCGGCGAATCGAAAAGAACATCAAAAAGCTCTAAACGCATTCTGCTTTTGACGTACCCGAGTCGGGGGAGCCTGCGCACTGTAGGCCCTCCGGGTCGGGGGAGGTTGCGCCCCCCGCAGCCAGTCGCTGCTCCGCTCGCAAGCTCGCTTCGCGCTCCTTCCTGCGGCGACCCCCCGCATGATGGGCCTTCGGCGGCTATTACCCGCCGCAGTCCTAGACGTGAGTGGCGGGATCCGCCGTAAAAGGGCGGCGAGCACGTACGCGGGGGTCGCCCCGGAAGCGAGTGCGCAGCGAGCTTGCGAGCCGAGCAACGAGCGGGGGCGGGGGGCCGCAGGCTCCCCCGACCCGGGGCGCCTACAGCGCACAGGCTTCCCAACCTAACAAACGCAGAGGGAAATTAGCCTAAAACTATGTCGATGGAGCTTGAGCTCGATCTCGGACAGGAATTTACGCCGTCACAGACCCTGAAGGTCTCCCCGCGGCTTGTCGCCGCAAATTACATCCTCGAGCTTTCGTCGCAGGAGCTCCAGCAACAGATCGCCACCGAGCTGGCTGAGAATCCAGCTCTCGAGCTGGTCGACATCCCCACCTGCCGCGTGTGCGGCACCGAGCTGCAAGGCTCGATCTGCCCGCGCTGTATCCAGCATCAGAAGTCCGGCAGCAGCTCGACGTATGGCCCTGATAGCCACAACTATGGCTATGACGACTCATCCGACTCGCGCAACCGCGGCACCGACGACGAGGATTTCGATCCGCTGACCCGCGTCGCGTCCGAGCAGACGCTGGCTGAGAAGCTGCTCATGGACATGGGTGCGGCGCTGCCCGAAGAGGACATGCCGATCGCCGAGTACCTGGTCGGCAGCCTCGACGAAAAGGGCTATCTCGCGGTCAAGGTCGAAGACGTCGCGTACGAGATGGATGTGTCGGTCGACAAGGTGCGCGCGGTACTGCGCGTGCTGCAGGCCCAGGAGCCGGTCGGCATCGGCGCTCGCAACCTGCGCGAGTGTCTCGCGATCCAGATCGCCCACCTGGAAGAGCGCGGCCTGGTGCAAGCGCACGCGCGTGAGATCGTCACCCAGTTCCTCACCGAGCTCGGCGAGCACAAGTTCGGGCGCATCGCGCACGAGCTGCGGATCTCGCAGCAGGAGGTCGCCGAGGTCTGGGAGTTCGTCAAGACCAAACTGAACCCGCACCCGGCCCACGGGTTTTCGCCGACCAACGCCAGCGATCGCGACACGCGGGCGATGTACATCATTCCCGATGTGGTGATCTCGAAGGGCGCAGACGATTTCGAGGTGGAGGTGGTGGAGAGTCGCCGCTTCGTGCTTCGCGTCAACCCGATGTACACACGCTTGTCGGCCGATCTGCACCGTTCGAGCGCGGCGATGAACCCCGATGAGAAGCGGCACGTGCAGCAGTACGTGGGCCGCGCCAAGCTGTTCATCGCCAACATCAACCAGCGGCGACAGACGCTGTTCAATATCACCCGCTGCCTGGTCGACCAGCAGCGTGACTTCCTCGAGCGCGGC
>VBGG01000147.1 GCA_005883405.1 Chloroflexota bacterium
CAGACAGCGGTCCGGCGGCGACAGACGGAATCCCGCTCATGCCGCGCGGCCCGCCGGTCCAGTCCGGCAGGTGCCAGATCACCAGCGGCACGATCTCGCCGAACGCGAGCGTGACGATCGCCAGATACTCCCCGCGCGTTCGGACACTCGGCAGCCCGAAGATGACGCCGAACGCGGCTGCCACGATGCCGCCCAGCACCAGCGCCAGCCACGGCTCGCGCATACCGCTGGGCAAGGCGAGCGCAATGCGGCTGCCCGAGCCGGTCAGCAGCGCCGCCGAGTAGCTGCCGATGGCGAAGAACGCGGCGTAACCCAGATCGAGCAAACCGGCAAAACCTACTACGATGGTTAGACCAACGGCCAGGGTCACCATCAACAGCGCCATCGTCGCGCCTGGTAGACGGAACCAGCCGGCGGCCTGGTCCAGCCAGGGATACAGCGCGCCGAAGCCGAGCAGCGCCGCCAGCACGAGTCCCTGCTGGCGCTGGTTGCGCGCGGCGGCCAGGACGGGTCGTGCCTGTGCGGCGGGATCGGTGGCGCTGGACGACGTACCGAGCAGCCCGGTGGGGCGGAACGCGAGCAACGTGATGAGCAGCAAGAGCACCAGCACGGGTGTCCACTCGGCGTCGAACAGGTAGTCGCTGAACGAGGCGACGATGCCCAGGACGATGCCGCCGAGCAGTGCCCCACGCGGATCGCCGACGCCGCCGAGCACCGCGGCGGTCATCGCCGACAGCCCGCTGCGCAGGCCGTACTGGACGTTGGCGCCGCCGAAGTAGGCGGCGAAGATCGCCGCGCCGAAGCCGGCCACCGCGCCGCCGACGGCGAAGGCGATCAGCTGCGCACGGCCCGGGTCGCCGCCCATCAGCGCCGCGATGTCGGGCTCCTGGGCCACCGCGCGCAGTAGACGGCCCGTCCTGGTACGCGCCAACAGCGTCGCCCCGCCGATCGCCAGTACCCCGGCGATCACCAGCACGAGCGCGTCCTTGAGCGTGAACGAGACACCGCAGCACGCGAGCTCGACTCTCGGGACGAGGTCAGGCATCGCCAACAGCGGCAGGTCGACCCCCTGGTGGGCGCCTGCCGGCGCGACAAAGCGGAAGTCGTGCCACCACACCGCGACCTGGAAGAGGACGAACGACAGCGCAACCGAGGCCACCAACGGCGCGAGTGGGTCCTTGACGCCGCGGAAAGGACGGAACGCCAGGCGTTCTACACCGGTGTTGACCAGCGCGCCGAACACCGCGCCAACGATCGCCAGTGCGATCAACACGCCGATGCGGACGACGAGGGGCGCGGCGGCGGTCACTCCAGTGAAAGTCGCCAGGTTGGCGACCACGACGGTGGTCAGGGCGAACACGCTGCCGTGCGCCAGATTGATCTGGCGCGCCACGGAGTACGCCAGGGTGAAGCCCACCGCGTTGAGCGCAACCACCGCCCCGTCGGTGAGCCCGTAGATCAGCAGCTGAACCAGGATCGGCGCGCACTCACTACCGCAGGACATCCGTTATCCGCTGCCCCACGATACGAGTTTTCTGGAGTTTTCTCAGGGACTCCAGGGTCGCACCACGACGAGAATCACGAGCGCTCCGATCAGTGCGACCAGCGCGTATTCGATCGCGATGCGGCGGTCGAGATTCAGTGAGGCGCCGTGCTCGACCACACCTGAAAGCACGTAGAAACCGAACCACAACGCGGCGCCACCAACCAGCGCAGCCACGTTCCAGTACCCGAACGCCCAGGTCAGCTCGCCCAGCAGCAGCCCGACACCGGCCGACAGCAGCACGCGCCGCCGCGCATCGGCCGGCGTATCGCCCAGGAGGTACCAGGTGGCCACCGCGCCTACCAGGGCGACCGGTGGGGCGATCACCAGGCCGCGCTCCTTCGTCCCGTAGACCAGCACCATGAGTGCCAGGGCCACGATGTACACCACGACGCGCACGGCGACGTACGCCGCGCCAGTTCGAGGTGGATGCGATTGGAGGCCGAGCCAGGCGGTGTATTGGCGCGCCGCCATCACTCGAGCGAGCCGCCGCCGCCGGCGAGCCGAGTCAGCGTCTCGTGGCGGCGCTCGAGCGTTTCTAGCCGCTCGCGCTGTTCGTTCAACCGCTCGCGCTCGCGCTCGACCGTGTCTGGCGGTGCTTTGCGGGTGAACTCGCCACCCAGCAGGTTTTCGAGGCGCTTGACTTGCTTGTCGGCGTCGGCCAGGTCGGTTCGCGTGCGCGTGAGCTCCGTCTGGACATCGAACAGGCCCTCAGCAGGAATCAGCAGCTCCGCTCCACCGGCCACCGCGCCGATCGACCGTGCCGCCAGTTCAGGCGGCGCTCCGCTGGCCGACTCGACCACCTGGATTGGATTGAGGCGCGTGCCCGGCAATGCCCCGAGCAGGTCGGCGTTTGCCCTCCAGAAGGCAGCCGCCGCCGGCGTGCGCGCCAGAATCGATGCGGCCACCGTGCTGGACGGCTCGATGTGATACTCGTGACGCAGCATGCGGGTCGCCCGCGTGAGTGCCCTGATGTCGTCCCATTCGGCTTCGGCGCTCGCGTCGTGTGTGTCGGCGGCCCGCGGCCACTCGGCGAGCATGATCGAGATCGGCCGGTTGGCGGTACCGGTTGTCAGCCGCTGCCACAGCTCTTCGGTCACAAACGGAGCGTAGGGATGCAGCAGGCACAGCGTTTTTTCGAACACGCGCGCCAGCAGCGCGCCATCCGCCTTGCCGGTGCGCGACAGGAACTTGAACGCTTCCAGGTACCAGTCGGCGACCTCGTCCCAGAGGAAGTCGTGAATCACACGCCCGGCTTCGCCAAAGTTGAACTCGCCCAACAAGCGCGTGACTTCGGTGGTCACCGACGCGAGACGACTGGCAATCCACCGCTCCACCAATGCAGCATCGGCGGATGGCACGGCCGGTTGGAGCGCGCCGCGGCGCTGCTCGGCGGTGGTGCCGGCCATCACGAAGCGCCCGATGTTCCACAGCTTGTTCACGAAATCGCGTCGCGCATCCAGGATGGTCGGCGTGAGTGTGAAGTCGTTACCGGGCGTAAGACCGATCGCGACTCCAAGGCGTAGCGCATCGGTTCCGTATTCGGCGATGAGCTCCAGTGGGTCCTGGACGTTGCCCTTCGTCTTGCTCATCTTCACCCCGCCCTCGGCGCGGATGAGCCCGTGCAGATACACCGTGTGGAAGGGGATCTGGCCGGTGAACTCCAGCCCGAACATGATCATCCGGGCCACCCAGAAGAACAGGATGTCGTGGCCGGTCTCCATGACGGAGGTCGGATAGAACATGCGTAGATCCGGAGTCTCGTCAGGCCAACCGAGGGTGCTGAATGGCCAAAGTCCGGAGGAAAACCACGTGTCGAGCACATCCGGATCCTGGTGGAATTCCGCGCTGCCGCATTCGGGGCAGCGCTCCGGCTCGTCGACACTCGCCCACTGCCTCGAGCAGCCAGGCGCGTCGCAGTAGTACACCGGAATGCGGTGGCCCCACCACAGCTGCCGCGAGATGCACCAGTCGCGGATGTTCTCCATCCAGTTGTAGTACACCCGCGCGAAGCGCTCCGGGATGATGCGGATGCTTCCGTCGCGAACCACCTGGATGGCAGGATCGGCCAGTGGTTTGATGCGTAGATACCACTGGTCGAGCAGCAGCGGCTCGATCACCGTACCCGACCGGTGGCAGTGCCCGACCGAATGCGTATACGGCTCCTGCTTGACGAGCTGCCCGTGCTGCTCGAGCTCTTGCACCAGGCGTTTGCGCGCCTCCTGCGTGGTCAGGCCTGCATATGCACCCGCCGCTTCGTTCATCGTGCCGTCCAGATTCATCACGTTGATCGCGGGCAGGATGTGGCGCTGTGCGATTTCGAAGTCGGTCGGGTCGTGGGCGGGTGTGATCTTGACCGCGCCGGTGCCGAACTCCGGGTCCACCACATCATCCGCCATGATCACGCCGATGCGGTTGACGTGCGGAATCCGCACGTGCTTTCCGATCAGCTGCTGATAGCGCGTGTCGTTCGGATTGACCGCGACTCCCACGTCGCCGAGGATGGTCTCCGGGCGTGTGGTCGCCACCGTAATCCACTGGTCGTCGCCTTCGACGATCGGGTAGCGCACGTACGTCAGCTGGCCGTGGACCTCCTTGTAATCCACCTCCAGATCGGACAGCACCGTCTGGCAGTCCTTGCACCAGTTGGCGATGCGGTGGCCGCGGTAGATCAGCCCCTTGTCGAACAGATGCACGAACGCGGTGCGCACGGCTCGCACGTGGTGCGGATCCATGGTGAACATGTCGCGCGACCAGTCAGCCGAGGCGCCCAGCTTGCGCAGCTGTTTCTGGATCTGCAGACCGTAGGTCTCCATCCACTCCCACATCTGATCCAGGAACTTCTCCCGTCCCAGGTCGTGGCGGTCGATGCCCTTGGCCTTCAGGTCGCGCTCGACGACGAGCTGGCCGGCGATACCCGCGTGGTCGCGGCCGGGCACCCACAGGCTGGGATCGCCCAGCATGCGGTGCCAGCGGATCATCACGTCTTCCAGGGTCACGAAGAGGGTGTGGCCGTTGTGCAGTCCGCCGGTCACGTTGGGCGGCGGCATGGTGATGACAAACGGCGTCCGCTCAGGAAAGTTCGGGTGCGACTCCGGTTTGAAGAGGTCGTGCTTGACCCAGAAGTCGTACCAATGCGCCTCAGTCTCGGCCGGACTGTACGGCGCGTAGGTATCCGCGGGAGCGGTTCGGGCGCTGCTTGTCGTGGCAGTGGTCTGCGCGGTCAATGCCTGAGATTACCAAAAACGCGCTGCCCGGTAAGATGGTCGGGCTTGGCCGTCGACTTCGTCAGCAACGAGGAGATCATCACGGAGGCCCGTCGGCGGGTCGCACAGGGTGTCTGGGACTACCTGGTGGGTGGCTCGGAGTCGGAAACTACGCTGCGCCGCAATCGCCGCGCCTTCGACAGCATCGCCTTCAGGCCGCGCATCCTGGTGGACGTCTCGCACGTGGACACGTCGACCACGTTCCTGGGCGCAAAGATGCGCATCCCGGCTATTTTCGCGCCGATCGGCTCGCTGCAGGTGTTCGATCCAGCCGGCGCGGTGGCCGCCTCGCAAGCAGCCACCGAGTTCGGGATCATCCACTGCGTCAGCTCGGCAACCCTGCCCTCACTGGAGGAGACGGCCGCGGCCACGCCGACGCCGAAGATCTTCCAGCTCTACGTCCACGGAGATGAGCAGTGGACCACCGACATGGTTCAACGCGTCAAGGACGCCGGCTACGCCGCGCTCACTCTGACCGTCGATACCGCCCACTACAGTCGGCGTGAGCGGCCGATGGTCACGCGCTACGTGCCACCAACGCGCCGAGCGGGCGCGGCACCCGAGCGAAGGTTTCAGGCCTCGCTTACGTGGGACACGATGGACTGGATCAAGGAGATGGCCGGGCTGCCGTTCATGCTCAAGGGCGTGCAGACGGCGGAGGACGCCGAGATCGCCGTCCAGCACGGGGTCGACTACATCTGGGTCTCCAACCATGGCGGTCGCCAGATCGATCACGGCCAGGGCTCGCTCGACACGCTGCCTGAGATCGTCCAGGCCGTGGCAGGCCGCGCGCGCATCATCGTCGACGGCGGCGTGCAGCGCGGCGGCGACATCCTGAAGGCCATCGCACTCGGTGCGGACGTGGTCGCGCTCGGTCGACTCCAGGGCTGGGGGCTCGCCGCCGGCGGCGTTGCGGGCGCGGTGCGCATGCTCGAGATTCTCGAAGATGAGCTGCTCAGCACCATGGGCCTCACGGGTCTGACCAGCATCGACAAAGTCACCCCAAAATACGTCTGCCAGGCAGACCCAGTGACCGAGGCGCACGAGATGAGCAGCTGGGTCAACATGCCCGTCGGCAGAATCCTCTGATCGCTTCTGCGTAGTCTGCAACGAGGCGAGCATGCCAAGGGTGCGCCCGCGGGGTCCCCTCAGGGGAAGACATGCTCTCCGCCCGCGATTCGGCATCTCGCGCCGGCGCGGGCGCGAGCCAAACGGACAGCGGCCTCGCGGCGGGCGGATGGGCCGCAACTCCGCGAAGCGCAAGGTCAGCGGCGATGGCAACTGAAGAGAGCAGCATCGCGGCGGTAGGCAGATCCATCAGGTGGGTCCCCTCTGGGGCAAATTCGTCTCAGCGCGCGGTCCAGCCGCAGTCGATCGCCTGGGCTGAGCCGGTGATGCCGGACGCGGCGTCGGAGCAGAGAAAGGTCGCCAGCGCAGCCACTTCCGACGGCTCCAGCAGCCGCTTGAGCGCCGCGGGCGCGAGCATGATCTGCTCCACCACTTGCTCGCGCGAGAGGCGATTCTCCTTGGCCAGATCGTCGATCTGACGCTCCACCAGGGGTGTGCGCACATAACTGGGGCAGATGGCGTTGCACGTCACGCCCTTGTCGCCTGCCTCCAGCGCCACGGTCTTGGTGAATCCCAGCAGGCCGTGCTTGGCGGCGATGTACGCCGACTTGTAGGGCGAAGCCACCAGCCCATGAATCGAGGCGATGTTGACGATCCGACCCCAGCCGCGGGCGTACATATGCGGGAGGGCGTACTTCGTCAGCAGAAACGGCGCGATCAGCAGGATGCGGATCAGCTGTTCCCAACGGTCTTCGGGGAACTCCTCGACAGGCGCGACGTGCTGGACGCCGGCGTTGTTGACCAGGATGTCCGTTCCGCCCCACTCACGTTCGACCCTTGCCACGAGCGCGCGGCAGTCATCCCGCGAGGTGACGTCGGCACGTTGAAAGCGCCCGCTCGGCAGGCTGTCAGCGAACGCCTGTCCCGCCTGTTCGTTCAGATCGGCGACGAGAACGCACGCCCCATGGTCAGCCAGGTCCTGGGCAATTGCCCGACCGATGCCGCTGGCGGCGCCGGTTACGAGTGCCGCCTTACCCGAGAGGTCGATGGTGCTGGGCATGGATCAACAGTTCTCCTCTGACGCGGTGAACGCTTCCCGCCATTGGCTGAGGAAGTCGGCTTCGTCTTGATCGGGCGGCAGCGACGGTAGACGCGCTGGCTCGGGCCAGTCGCGGCCGACAGCGCCGGCCGGCCTGTACCCGGGTAGGCCGCGCAACAGGAATACGGCCGCGATCTGGCCGCCTGGTCCGTCCGGGTCCACCAGGCGAGCTAACGCCTGGCGATCGGTCGGACCCTTTAGCCTGGCCTGCACCTGCGCAAAACCCAGGTTGAAGAGCAGGCCACGCTGCGCCGTGGCGCCCGGCTGGAGCTTCTCGGCGATCGCGACGCGAACCAGTGTACGCAGGTCGACATGTGCCGAGATGTCCTGCTGGCCGAGCCGAACCAGCGGATCGCTGCCCAGCGTGTGGCGGTAGTAGGTGAGCAGGCTGTCGCGTGGAGGCGACGCGGTGTAGTCGATCACGAGCGCCACGCCACGTGCTTCAAGCCGCCGCGACAGGTTTTTTACCCACTCGCCCAACTCGAGGCAGACGTCGACCACTTGTCCCTCGGGCGGCTTGTAGTGCAGCGCCTCGAAGTAGGCCTCCACTTCGGGACGTGCCGCGTCGGTCTCCACCCAGCTGAGGCGCTCGTGCTCGTCGAGCCCGACATGCAGCTCACTGAAACGCCGCGAACGGACAACGACCCGATGGACGGGCAGCGCATCGGCCACCTCGTTCGCGACGATGAAGTGCGCCGGCTCGTCGACGCCCTGCCAGCGGAACTCCGGGCCCCGCAGCCGCTCCTGTTGCACCGAACGCAGCGACGGGCTGACCTCGTCGAGCGTGTACACCGTATCGGGTACTTCGTCGCGCAAGAAGAGCATGAGCGGTTCGGCGAGCGCGCCGCTGCCCGCGCCCAGCTCCAGGATTTTGAACGGTCGTGGCCGTTCCAGGGCTTCCCAGACGTCGAGCGCCTGGCGTCCGAGCAACCAGCCAAACGCCGGATGCCGCTCAGGGCTGGTGATGAAGTCGCCGCTGGCGCCGAACCCGCGCAGGTTGGTGTAGTAGCCGAAGCGCGGGTGATAGAGCGCGGCGTGCATGACATCGCGGAACGACAGCGGGCCCTCGCGGGCGATCCGCTCGCGGAGCCAGCCTTCGAGCGGCGTTGCCGCGACTGGCGTGCCCGCCAAACCGCCTAACGGTCCAGCTCGCGTACCAGGTCGGTCATCATCTCGCCCGCCTCGGTGGGGTTGATCGCCACGCGGGCGCCGGCGGCGCGGAGCGCCTCCATCTTGGCCTGGGCGGTGCCCTGCGAGCCGGAGATGATCGCCCCAGCGTGGCCCATCTTCTTGCCCGGCGGAGCGGTCACGCCAGCGATGTACGACACCACCGGCTTGCTCAACTTCGAGCCGATGAACGCGGCGGCCTTCTCTTCCTCTGAGCCGCCGATCTCGCCGATCAGCATGATCGCGCGGGTCTCGGGGTCAGCTTCGAAGGCCTCCAGGCAGTCGATGAACGTGGTGCCGGGCACTGGATCGCCGCCGATGCCGACGCACGTCGTGACGCCGATGCCCTTTTGTGTCAGCTCGTACAGCGCCTGGTAGGTCAACGTCCCCGAACGGCTCACGATGCCGACCGGACCGCCTGGCGTGGCGATCTCGCCGGCGGTGATGCCGATGTTGCACTTGCCCGGTGTGATGATCCCCGGGCAGTTCGGTCCCAGCAGGCGCACGTTAGGAAAGTCCTCCTGGAGCCGATTGAAGAAGCGGGCCTCGTCCTGGGCCGGCACGCCCTCGGTGATCACGGCGATGAACGTGATGCCGGCTTCGGCCGCCTCAAGCACCGCGCTTTCGACAAATGGCGCTGGCACGAAGATGCACGAAGCAGTTGCCCCGGCCTTCTCGACGGCCTCCTTGACAGCGGCGAAGACCGGAATGCCTTCGACGTCGGTTCCGCCTCGGGCGGGGTTGGTACCGGCCACGACCTGTGTGCCATAGGCACGGTTGCGCAGCCCGTAGAAGCGTCCTGCCGAACCCGTCAGACCCTGGTACACGACGCGGGTCTTGTCGTCCACGAAGATGCTCATCGGCTCGCCTCTGTCGAGTTCGCCAGCTCGACCGCTTTGCGTGCCGCTTCGAGCATCGTCGGCCGCGACATCAGCCGATCCGATTCGTGCGCCTTCAGGATCTGTCGACCCTGGTCGGCGTTGGTGCCGTCGATGCGAATCACGATCGGCGATTTGATGTGGACCCGCTGCAGGGCCTGGACGATGCCGTTGGCGACTTCCTCGCCGCGCGTGATTCCGCCGAAGATGTTGATCAGGATCGAGCGTACGTTCGGATCCGTGTTGATGACCTCGAGCGCGTTGGCCATGACCGTTGCGTCCGCGCCGCCGCCGACGTCGAGGAAATTGGCCGGCGAGCCACCCGCCTGATTGACCACGTCGAGCGTGCTCATCGCCAGGCCAGCGCCGTTGGCGATGATGCCGACGCTGCCTGACAGGCCGATATATTGCAGGCCCTTGCTGCGCGCCAGTCGCTCGCGCTCGTCGAGCACCTCGGTCGCGCGGTACTCCTGCCACTCCGGGTGGCGGAAGTCGGCGTTGTTGTCCAGGCTGACCTTGGCGTCCAGGGCGTGGACGCGGCCGTCCGGCGTCAGCACCAGCGGATTGATCTCGACCAGGTCGGCGTCGCCCTCCACGAAACAGCGATACAGCTTTTTGAGGATGTCGACGGCACCGCCTTGCGCCTGTGCATCCAGTCGGGCGTCGCTCACCAGTTGGCGGGCCTGCGCCTCGGACAGGCCGCTGACCGGGTCGATGTGCAGTCGGGCGATGGCCTGCGGGTCTTCGGCGGCCACCTGTTCGATGTCGATGCCGCCTTTGGCTGACACCATGCCCAGGTGTTTGCGGGCCCCGCGGTCGAGCGTGAACGACGCGTAATATTCGTGCGCGATATCCGAGGCGCGCTCAATCCACAGCCGCTTGACCATATGGCCCTTGATGTCCATGCCGAGGATATTGGCAGCGTGGGTGCGGACCTCGTCGGCGTTGTTGGCGAGCTTGATGCCCCCGGCCTTGCCCCGCCCGCCGACCTGCACCTGGGCCTTGACTACGACCGGGTAGCCCACCCGGTCGGCCTGAGTCACCGCCTCGTCGACCGTGTCCGCCACGCCGCCGGGCGACACGGGGATCCCGAAGCGGGCAAAGTACTGCTTGCCCTGGTACTCGAACAG
>VBGG01000149.1 GCA_005883405.1 Chloroflexota bacterium
CACGTTCTCCGGGGTCTCAGCCGGCCATGCAGCGATCTTGACGTTCTGCCATGAAGCAAGAACCAGGCCAGCAGACGCTGTCTCCAGCGCAGGCCCTTGGACTCATCATCGACAGAGGCTGAAGGAACTTGAGACGGCTGCCTAGCCTCGAGGATTGAGGACTACCGTCCGGACGTGCCAATCGCCCGCTGCCAGACGACCTCCGCAACGTTGCGAGCGATGGCCTCGCCGGCGAGGATGTCGCTGCGCAAATGGAAGGCGGACCCACTATACGCCTGCTCGGGTCAATGTCAAACGCGCGAAGCCGTCGGGTCACTTGACGCGTCAGTACAGACCCCACTGCGCGATGTGCGGCGATGTGCCAAGCATGACATCGAGCTCTGAAGGCAAGGCATCCGGTCGCATCGCGTAGGCGGTCAGACGGGCGTCGATCAGCGGCGGAAAGCGCGCCCCGGCAGCAAAGATCTCACCAAAGCCGATCGCCCATTCACTGCTGACGCGGAAGGGTGCTGCTCCAGCCCGGATCCGCGCCGGCGCATCGGCCGCAAGGCGCGAACCCCCCGACAGCTCCACCCAGTAGTCGTACGCGATGTACATGACCCGAAGAAGCTCGCTGGGCGTGAGCGTCACCCATTCCCAGCGCACATCGTCTGGGAAGCCGGCGAACAGACCAACCCGCGATCCGTACCCGCGATACACGTCAAAGAGCTGGCGACGCCAGTTGCTCTCAGGTGGGTTGGTGAGTTCCGGCGCGAGGAGGATGTGCTCCCGCAGTCCCTGGCCGACGAGCAACTCCCGCAGGCGTGGGCCGTGGCGTACCGACGCCAGCTCGGTCGCAAGGAACACAGCGATCATCTCATCCTCGCTGCTTGGACGCACAGAGCGCACATCGCTTTATAATCTGAGCCAGGGGAGATGCCCAAAGTGGGGCGGTCCCCACGGGAGTACAGCAATGGCAGAAGGAAAAGCCAGGCTCGAGATCCGTTACTGCGTCTCTTGAGGGTATTTCTGGCAAGCCGTCAGTATGGCGGCTGAATTGGCTGGTGGACGGCAACAGGAAGTGTCGATTGCCATCACCCCGAGTGGTGAGGGTGGCACTTTCCAGGTCCTGCTCGATGGCCAGGAGATCTTCAACCGCAAATCACTGCCGACTGACGGCGCGGTTCCTGATCCGAAGCTGGTCAAAACCCTGGGTGCCGAGCTGCGCGGCAAGCTAGTCGCAGCGCTGGACAGAGCCCCCACGGGCGTCCCAGGTTGAGTATCGGGCCGCCGGCTCGTTCATGCGCGCCGGCGGCCCCTTCAGCGCGGCAGACCTCCTATAGAGCCCTGCCCGTGAGTTCGCGCGCGATCACGAGCCGCTGTATTTCGGCGGTGCCTTCCCAGATCTGATAGATCTTGGCGTCGCGGTGCCACTTCTCGACGGGGAAGTCGCGGATGTAGCCGTAGCCGCCGAGGATCTGGATGGCGTCGTCCGTTACGCGCATGGCGACGTCGCCGGCTTTGAGCTTGGCCATGCTCGCCTCGCGCGCAAACGGGCGGCCTTGACTGGCGGTCCACGCCGCGCGCCAGATCAGCAGCCGCACCGCATCGATCTCGGTGGCCATGTCGGCCAGCTTGAAGGCGATCGCCTGGTGGGCCGCGATCGGTTTGCCGAAGGTCCGCCGCTGCAGCGCGTACTCCAGCGCGTACTCGTGCGCCGCGCGGGCGATGCCGAGCGCGCCGGCGCCGACGCCCGGTCGGGTCGATTCCAGTGTTTTGAGCACGCCGATTCCACCGCGACCGCGCTCGCCACCCAACAGGTTTTCAATCGGCACGAAGCAATCCTCGAGGATCACTTCGCCCGTGTGCGACGCGCGGACGCCCATCTTGCGCTCTTTCTTGCCAGCCTTCAATCCAGGATTGCCTTTATCGACCACGAAGGCCTGAATACCACCCCAGCCGGCGCTCGGATCTGTCGTGGCGAAGATCACGTGGATATCCGCGATGCCGCCGTTGGTGATGAACCGCTTGGCGCCGTTCAGCAGATAGCCGCCCTCGACACGTTTGGCGGTCGTCCGCAGCGCGGAAACGTCGGAGCCGGCCTCAGCCTCAGTTAACCCCATGGCGCCCAGCACGATCTGCTTCGGGTCACAGAACATGGGCATGTACTTGTTCTTCTGTTCCGGTGTCCCGCACTGCTGGATCGCCGTGGCGCACAAGGCACTCGCGCTGATCGCAATGGCGATGCCCGCGCAGCCCCAGGTCAGCTCCTCGGTGACAACCATCTGCGTCACCATATCGCTGACACCGCCGCCGCCGTACTCCTCCGGGTAGGAGTACGTGTCCAGACCCAGCTCGTGGGCCTGCTGCATGATCGGCCACGGCGTCTCTTCTCGTTCATCCCAGTCCGGCGCGGCCGGTCGAATCACGTCGCGCGCGAACTCATGGACCGTATCGCACAGATCTTTCTGTTCCTGGCTCAGCTCGAATCCGATCATCCCGCAGACCCTCCAGAGGCCCTCAAATAATGCGCGCTTCGTTCGCGGCATCGAACAGGTGCGCGCGCCGCAGGTCCGGCCGCACCCACACGCGTGTGCCCACATCGGGCTCGAAATTCGCGTCGGCGCGCGCCACCAGGTCCTGGCCATTCACCTGCAGTCGGACGAGCGTCTCGTTGCCAAGCGCTTCGGAGACGTACACCTCCGCGGGCAGGCTGGCCTCGTCCGGCTGGTCGACGAAGGCGACATTCTCGGGTCGCACCCCAAGGTATACCTCCGCCGGAGCCGAGGCCGGCGCGGCCTGAACCGCGGAGGTCCACTCCGATGGCAGCTGAAGCGAGTACCCATTAGAGGACCAACCGAGTCGGCCGCCGTCGGCGCGGAGCACACCCTTGAGAAAATTCATCCCCGGACTGCCGAGAAAGCGCGCAACGAACATGTTCGAGGGCTGGTCGTAGATCGCGCGCGGTGGACCGACCTGCTGGAGCAGCCCGTCGCGCATAATCGCCACGCGGTCTGCCAGCGTCATGGCCTCCGCCTGATCGTGCGTGACGTAGATGGTGGTCACGCCGAGCTCACTTTGCAGCCGCTTCAGCTCACCGCGCGTATGTACGCGGAGCTGCGCATCCAGGTTCGACAAAGGCTCGTCCATCAGGAACACCGCCGGGCGACGCACGATGGCGCGGCCGAGCGCGACGCGCTGGCGCTGGCCACCCGAGAGCTGCTTCGGTCGCCGTTCCAGCAAACTGTCGATCTGCAGCAGGCTGGCGACTTCGCGGACGCGGGGTCCGATGCTGGCTTTCGGCAGACCGCGAATGCGCAACGGATACGCGAGATTTTCGTACACCGACAGGTGTGGATACAGGGCGTAGCTCTGGAACACCATAGCGACGTTGCGCGAACGGGGTGGCAGCTCGTTGACGATCGTCCCGCCAATACGGATGGTGCCGCTGCTGATGCGCTCGAGACCGGCCAGCATCCGCAAGCTGGTGGTCTTGCCGCAGCCGGATGGACCCAGCAGCACCAGGAACTCACCCTGAGCGACCTCAAGGTTCAGCTTGTTGACAGCCAGCACGTGGCCGAACGTCTTGCTCACCTCCTGGAAGGCAACCGTCGCGTTGGTCGTCTGGACTCCGTCCGTCATCCGGTGACACCTCCCAGTGTCAGTCCACGGATGATGTAGCGCTGGACCAGCAGCGCGAAGATCACCACCGGCACGGCCGCGAACACGCCACCCGCCATCAGGTTGCCGTACAGGATGTCGAACTGGGTGATCTGACCCGCGACGGCAATCGGCAACGTCTGCGAGCGTTGGGTGAGCACCAGCGCAAACAGGAACTCGTTCCACGATGAGATGGCGACCAGAATCGCCGTGGCGGCCAGACCCGGCGCGGCTAGCGGCAGAATCTGACGACGGAACGCGCCCAGCCAGCTATCGCCGTCGACCAGCGCGGCTTCTTCGATATCGCGTGGGATTTCGCGGAAGAACCCCAGCATGATCCACACGACGAGCGGAATGTCGAGAAAGGCGTGCGCCAGGCCGAGCCCGAATTGTGTGTCGTAGAGTTTCACGCCGAGGATTTCGCGATTGAAGAGGATGTAGATGGGGATGACCGTAACGGAGGGCGGAAACATACGCACCGTCAACACGGTGAACAGCAACTGATAATTCAGGTTCTTCGGCAAAGTGAAGCGCGATAAACCGTAGGCGGCGAGTGAGCCAGCGACCGTAGCAATCAGCGTGGCGGTCACCGCCACCTGCACACTGTTCAACGCGTATTGGAAGAAGTTCTGGGTGACCAGTACGTTGTAGAAGTTCTGCAGCGTAAAATTCTGCACGATCATCGTCGGCGGTCGCGCAGACAGCCAGGATCACCGCGAGCAGCAGGTGTTTGAACACGAATCCGACGCGACTTCCGCCGACCACGTCTCTACGAATTGCTTCCTGCTAAGACTTGCGTGTCATGGCAAGAACACCTGGGAAGCATTCAGCCCTCCTTCAGGACGTTTCGGACGTAGATCGTGCCGAGGATCACGAGGAGGATCTGGAACAGGAACGACAGACCGGCGGCGTAGCCGAAATCGAACTGGATGAAGGCCGTCTTGTAGATGCTCATCGTCAGCGTTTCGGTCGCCGTGCCAGGCCCGCCACCGTTCGTCATGACGAAGATCTTGTCGAAGATGCGCGCGGCGTCGATGGTCCGCAGCAGCAAGACCACCAGCAGCGTTGGGCGAAGGAGTGGCAGGGTGATGGTTCGAAACACCTGCCAGGGAGTGGCGCCGTCTATCGCCGCGGCCTCGAATGGGTCGGACGGCATCGCCTGGAGTCCGGCTAACAGCAGCAGGAACACAAACGGAGTCGCCTGCCAGATGTCGGTCGCCATGACGCTGAACAGGGCGAGGTTGCGGTCCGACAGCCAGCGCACGGGGCCGAGGTGGAGGAACGTGAGCAGGTAGTTGTACACGCCGAATTGCTCCTGGTAGCTGAAGCGCCACGCCAGCGAAACGGCCACCGGTGGCAGGACGATGGGAATCATCAGCACCGAGATGACAACGCTGCGCAAGCGGATGCCGGAGCTCACCAGCAGCGCCAGTCCGAGGCCAAACAGCATCTCCACCAGGGTGACGACGATCACCCACTCCAGCGTCTGTCGCGCGGCCGTCGCGATGAGTGGATCGCGGAAGGCGCGGGCGTAGTTGTCGAGCCCGGTGAAGCGCATGCTCAAGCCTTCGCCGGTGATCGTCACGTGGTTCAAGCTGAACTGGATTGCAACGATGGTCGGGTAGACCACGAACAGCGCCAGCAACAGCACCGTTGGCAGCGGTAGCAGGTACTGAATGTTGCGTTCCCACCACGGCGCCCGCGCGGAGCCTATGCCTTGCCGCCAGGGCGCGGGCGTCTCGCGGGCGCCGGGTGCGACGGTTGTCAGGCTATCGCTCCGTTGCGCACCAGAAAGTCGCGGACCTCAGTATCCGCCTGCTCCAGTCCCTGGTCCGGCTCCACCTGGCCGGCGATGGCCTGCGACAGGTAGCGGCCGATGATGTCCTCCACACCCGAATAGAACTGAGTCCTCGGGCGCGGTACCGCCTGGCCCGCGGCATCGAGCAGTCCAGGCAGGAAGGGGAACTTGGCCACGGCTTCGGGATCGTTGAACAGCGGCACCAGTACGGGCGGGTTGTTGAACTGCATCAGCAGCTTCTTCTGCTGATCGAGCTGGGTGAACCACACCATGTAATCGAAGGCGCGGTCTTTGTTCTTGCTGCCCTCCGGAATGCCTAGCAGCCACGTGCCGGTCATGTTGGCCGGCTGGACTCCGGCCTGGGACGGCTCGGGTCCGATGCTGATGAGTCCGACCACACTCGAAACGGCCGGATCGAACATGTTGAGCAGCTGATCGGGCCAGATGTCGCCGCTCATCGCCGTGGCGCCGGTGTACATGAAGCGCCCGACATCGGCGTGCTGAACGTTCTCGGCGCCTGGAGGCGCCGTATCGCGCAACTTGAGCGCCGTCTGGAGCGCCGACCTGGCTTCAGGCGTGTTGAGCTGTGGCTCGAACGTTGGACCCAGCACGTCCTTGCCATAGCCGCGCGTGATCGGTAAGAAGCTGGTGGTCGCCGGATTGCCGGCTGCGCCGCGAATGGCGTAGCCGAACACGCCCGTCGGGCCACTCTGGATCTGCTGCGCGGTGGTTACCACCTCGTCCCAGGTGTTAGGTCGGTTGTCGATCAGGTCGTTGCGCCAGGCAAACACCTGTACGTTGCCGAGCCACGGCAGCGCCCGCAGGCCCGAGCCTTTGGGCCAATCGCCGAGACCGAACAGCTGCGGTTGGAAATCCGAGCTCGGCTGCGTGCCTGCCTTGGCGTACATGTCGTCGAGGTTGACGAGGAACTTGTTGCCCGCAAACTGCGGGATCCACGGATCGTCGAGCGACGCCAGGTCGTAGGCGTCGGTTTTCTGCGACAGGGCGATCTGGAGTTTCTGGAACGATTGGTCGTAGGGCAGCTCGAGCACTTCGATCGTCGTGCCCGTGCTGGCGGTATAGGCGGCCGAGACATTGCGTATGCGATCGCCGTCGCCCGAGTTGACCAGGAACGTGATCTTGCTGGCTTGCAATAGTGGCGCGGCGAGCACCGTTTCGTTGGCGGCGCTCGCGCCCGATGCTCCGAGCAGGCTCGCGGCTCCAACCCCCAATGCTCCGGCCGCGCTGAGCTTGAGCAAATGCCGGCGGGTCACCGTTCGCGTCTGCCGGATCTGCTGCGTCTGCTGATCGTTCCCTGCAGGACGTTCGTCCATCGAGTCTTCTCCTCTCACCTTGGCCCGTCATCCGACCGGTTCGACGTTCGGTACGCTCACCTCCTCCGCACCCGGCTCCGTCCCCCGCAGAGCGGCGATGCCGCGATAGTAGACCGGATCTGAAGCATCCAGCGGAAGTGCCACGGTGCGTTTCCGGGAAGCGGATGCGTAGGCGCCGAGAACCGCCTCGAGCGTCGCGCAACCCTGCTCGGCCGGCGCGATTGGCTCGCGTCCGCGCTCAACACTCTCCGCGAAATCGCGCCAGATGGGCTGCATTCCCAGCGGCGTGGTGCGATCTGGCTGAAACTCAACCGGCACGCGCTCCTTTCCGCGGAACACGTGCAGCTGCTCGGGCGGCTCGAACGCTCCGGTGCCGAACGAACGATAGAACAGTAGCAGCCGCCCCTCGGAGGCCATGACCTCGACGCCACCCGGGCCATCGCCCCACGCCAGGTTCACCAGACCGAAGCCCTTGTCGAACTCGAAACGGCACAGCGCCACATCCTCGACTTCGCTGACGTCGCTCAGGGTTCCGATGCGACGATCGACGGCGGCGCTGACGGCTCGGATTGGCTGGCTGCTCGACAGCCAGGCCACCACGTACACCGCGTGCAGGATGTCCATGAGCACGCCGCCGCCACCCATCGACGCGTCGTGTCGCCAGATCGGTCGGTATTCGGCGGCCCCCGGCCGGTCTTCGACGCTGAGCAAGTTCAGGATCACCAGATAGGGCTCGCCGATGGCGCCGCTGTCGAGAACGCGTTTTACCGCCGCCAGGTCGGGCATGAAGTAGTAGTTGTGGACCATCGCCAGGCGCCGATCGAAGGAGCGCGCGGCCCGAGCCATCTCCCAACCTTCGGCGGGGGTGAGCGCGATCGGCTTCTCGCTCAACACGTGCTTGCCGGCGGCCAGCGCGGCCAACACGATCGGTGGGCGATAGCGCGGCGGCGTCGCTACCAGCACTGCCTCGACGTCCGGCCGCGCCAGGACATCCGCGGCGTCCGGGCTGCAAGCATCGGCGTCCAGTCCGGCGCGTTGGCGGAACAGCTCCAGGCGGGCGGGCGTCGGATCAGCCGCGGCGACGACGTGGATGTTCGGCTCGGCCGCGATCGCGGGCAGGTGGAGATTCAGACTGACGTTGCCGCAGCCAATAATCCCCACGCGCATTAGATGGCGGTTGCGCCTCCGTCGACGGCGATGACCTGGCCAGTGATGTACGCCGACGCTGGTGAGGCGAACAGGACGACGATCCCCTTGAGGTCCCGATCGTTGCCGACCCTTCCCAGCGGGATACCGGCGACGATGCGATCGCCTGCGCGCTCCAGCGTGACGGCGGACATTCTGGTCGGAAAGAAGCCGGGGCAGATGCAATTGACGGTGATGTTGTGCTCGGCCAGCGTCGCCGCCAACGCACGCGTGAAGTTGACCACAGCGCCCTTGCTGGTGTTGTAGGGCAGCGCCGGCAACACTGACGGATCGGTACCGCGCAACCCGGCGACCGACGCGATGTTGATGATCCGCCCGCCCTGGCCGCGTTTGATCATATGCAGCCCGACGGCGCGGCTGACGAAAAACGTCCCATCCACGTTGGTACGCACGACCTTGTCCCAGGCTTCGAGGGGCAGGTCCTCGAAGCGAGCGCCCCATGTCGCGCCCGCGTTGTTGACCAGAATATCGATGTGGTCGAAACGCCCGAGGACCTGATCGACGGCCGCTTCCACCTGGTCGTTCTTCGAGATATCGCACACGACTGAAAGCGTCTTGATGCCGCGCTCCTCAAGATGCCGTGCCGCTTCGTGCAGTCCCGACTCGCGGCGTGCAGTGATGGCCACCGCGGCACCCGCCTCGCCGAGCGCTTCGGCGATCTGCAACCCCAGGCCGCGACTACCGCCGGTGACCAGGGCGACTTTGCCGTCCAACCCAAACGTGTCGAGAACGCCCATGGGCTGTCCAGTCTAAACGCTTGGTTTTGTCCCGCGTATTTCCGTAGGCTCCGTTGCCAGCTCGCTCGCGGCAGGTAGGACAGATGAGCTTCACACTCGGCATACAACGACGCCGAGCGAACGATGTATGGCGACGTGTTCGGCGGCACACACCTGCTCGCGAGCTACGTGGATCAATCGTGGGATGCCCGTTCTGCAACGCTGCAATACCTGCTCTCCGATGATCGCGCGGTGCACGCCGCGCTGCGCCAGGAGATAACCGCATCGGACGTCAGGCTGCGTGATCTGATCCGTCAGATGGACGAGGCGGATACGGACCGCGAGGATGTCCAGCCGCTCGCTGGCCTTCAGGCCGTCTGGCAAGCCTACACCGCGTGGCGTGACGCCGCGCTGCAGAAACTGGACGCGGGCGATCGCGGCGGGGCACTCGCATCGTACGCCACGGACGGGGTGCGCTTGGAAGCAGCCGCGGACCAGGCGATTGATGCATTTCTGGAAAAAAAGCGCGAGGCCGCCGATCGCATCGCCGCCGACGACGAAGCGACCTACGACACCACGCGGCGCATCGCGCTCCTCCTCTCGGGCGCCGCGGCCATCTTCGCGTTGCTCGTCGGCTCTTTTCTGTCTCGCGGCATCGCCGGCGCGGTCCGTGAGATCGCCTTCGCCGCCCGCGAGCTGGCCGTCGGCAAACTGAATCAACGGATTGCCGTGCGATCGCGCGACGAGCTTGGCCAGATGGCCACCGCCTTCCGCGAGATGGTCGCCTACCAGCAGCAGATGGCGGCCGTCGCGAATGCCATCGCCAAACACGATCTCACCCAGGAGGTCGAACCCAAGAGCGATGAAGACGTGCTTGGCACCGCCTTCCATCGCATGTCGGTCAACTTGCGGGCCCTGATCAGCCAGCTCGAGGATCGCGAGGGGCGCGTACGGGCCGTCCTGGACAGCGTCGCCGACGGGATCATCACCATCGAGGAACAAGGAACGATCGAATCGCTCAACCCGGCCGCCGAACGCATCTTCGGCTACGCGGACAGTGAAGCCACCGGCCGGCCCGTCGAATCGCTCATCGCCGACGGGCTTGGGCCGACCGAAGTGCACGAAGGCAGCGGTCGCCGCAAGGACGGATCGCTGTTCCCGCTGGATATGGCCGAGAGCCGGCTGGTGCACGGGGCGCAGCAGCTGACGATTCTGACCGTCCACGACGCGACGGAACGCAAGCAAGCCGAGCAGCGCGCCGAGCTAATGGCGCGCAGCGAAAAGCTGCGTGCGCTTGGCCAGATGGCCAGCGGCGTGGCGCACGACCTGAATCAGTCGCTGGCGCTCATCGCCGGCTATGGCGGACTGGCCCGCCAATCGCTCGAAGCACAGGGTGACCCGCGCGCCGCTCGAGAGCACCTGGCCACAGTGGTACAGGCGGCACTCGACGGCGGTGAGACGGTCAAGCGCCTGCTGAACTTCAGCCAGCAGCGCAGCGAGTCCCCGAGCGAGCGAATCGACCTGGGTAACGTACTGCAGGAGGTCGTCCGGCCGACTGCCCCACAGTGGCGCGACGCGTCGCAGGCCGAGGGACGCCTGATCGAAGCACGCATCGATCAGGCCGGCATGGTGGTGATCGAAGGTTGGGCGCACACGCTACGCGAAGCACTGACCAACCTGGTATTCAACGCGGTGGACGCGATGCCACAGGGTGGCGTCATGCGGCTATCGGCAAGGGCGGTCGACAAGCGGGTCATCGTCGAGGTGTCCGACACTGGCGTGGGAATGCCGGCCGACGTTCGGACGCGGATCTTCGAGCCGTTCTTCACCACCAAGGGCGAGCGCGGCACCGGCCTGGGTCTGGCTCAGGTGTACGGAATCGTCCAACAACACCGGGGCGAGATCAGCGTCCAGACGGCCCACGGCAAAGGCACGACCTTTCGCCTCGTGTTCTCCGCGGCGGTGCCAGTGCCGCCATCGACGCGCGCCGTCGACAGCCCACCCGACTCGGCACCGCTGCCATTACGCATCCTGGCGGTAGACGACGAGCCGGCTCTTGCACGCATGATCAGCCTCATGCTGGGCAAGCACGGCCACCAGGTCGCGGTCCGCACGTCAGGTGAGGCGGCGCTGGAGTGCATCGAGCAGCAGGAGTTCGATCTGCTGATCACCGATCTGGGTCTGGGTAGTGGCATCAACGGCTGGCAAGTCGTCGAGCACGTGAGGCGGCGCTGTCCGGAGATGCCGGTACTGCTGGCGACGGGCTGGGGGGCAGGCATCGACCCCGCCGAAGCCGAGGCGCGTGGGGCGAGTGCGATCATCTCGAAACCCTACGCCGCCGAGCATCTGCGCGGTGTCGTCGCCCGCATCAGCGGCGAGATCGCGACACGGCGAGCAGTACAGACCCCAGCCTGACGAACTGACGCGCGCTCAGCCGAGGAGCGTGTACGTAAATCCCGTATGCAGGCTCTGTGTAGACCGAGAGCAATCAGTCGTCGGTCGATTTGGCATTGGGGATGTTCGTGGATCATCACGCGCGCGCGCAGCTCGCGGCTGAGGCATGGTCTCGCGGGCTGGACGCCGCCGAACGCGAGATCCCGAATGCCGAGGGCGCCTGCCCGATCGATTACCTGGTCGCACCGGGCGGAGGGGTGTTCTGCATCACCGACGCACCCGACGCAGGCGCCGTTGAGCGCCTCCATACCGAGCTGGGGCTGCCGCCTCCGACCGTCATCATCGTGGACGGCGCCGAGGGCGGCCGGCCTCTCTCTGAACACGATCTGGAGCTCATCATCCGCCTGATCGGCTAACGGTCGCCTGGTCAGGCGGGTTGAAGACGGGCCACGGGCGCGAGCTGCGCCTCCAGTGCGCGCCCGATTGCCGTTTTGAAGGCTGCAACATCGACTGGCCGGCCGAGGATGGATGCGGCGGACGTCACACCGAGCTGGCCGATGCCACACGGGTTGATCAGGTTGAAGTGCGACAGGTCTGGCTGCAAGTTTACCGCGAACCCATGCAGCGTCACGCCATGCCGCTGGGCGACGCCGATGGCGGCGATCTTGCCTGCCGCCGTCCAGACGCCAACGTGCTGTTCTTCGATGTGCGCCTCGACGCCGATCTCGGCCAGCGCGACGATGATCGCCTGCTCGATCGCGCGGACGTAGCACGGCACCGACAACCCACGCACCCGCAGCTTCACGACGGGGTAGCCCACCAGCTGACCTGGCCCGTGATATGTGACGAGCCCACCCCGCGTCGTTGGGTGTACCTCAATTCCCATGCGCGCGAGCGTCGCTTCGGGCACCAGGATGTCCTGGGCCGAGCCGCGGCGGCCAACCGTGATCACCGGCGGGTGCTCGAGCAGCACGAGCGTATCGGAGATCTCCTCACGCAGCCGCGCATCCACAATCGAATCCTGAAGATGCATGGCCTCGGCGTAGCCGATGCGCCCGAGGTCGATGACCTCCACGTTCAGCGAGCGAGCGCGGGTTGCGGCGTCGGGGCGGCCGCGCGACGCGAGGGGCCGACGTGGACCGGCAAGCCGAGCGCAACCATGGCTGCCTCCATCGAGCCCTCGCCCAGCGTCGGGTGGGCGTGGATCGTATTGGCGATGTCCTCGAGCGTGGCTTCGAGCTGCAAGGCCAGCACACCTTCGGGGATCAGGTCGCTCGCGCTGGGACCGATGATGTGTACGCCGAGCACCTCGCCATACTTCTTGTCCGCCACGATCTTGATCAGGCCGTCGGTGTTTCCGTAGGTCTGCGCGCGGCCCAGCGCGGCAAATGGGAACTTGCCGACGACCACGTCGTGGCCCGCTTCGCGCGCCTTCTGTTCAGTCAAGCCAACGCTGGCGACCTCAGGATGGGTGAAGGTGGCGGCGGGCACGGCCTTATAGTCCATCTTCTCATCGTGGCCGGCGATCACCCCGGCGGTCACCAGGCCCTGATGCGTGGCCACGTGGGCCAGCAAGACCTTGCCGACCACGTCGCCGATCGCAAACACATTCTTGACGTTTGTCCGCATCCGATCGTCGACCGTGATGTAGCCGCGCTTGTCGGTCTGCACGCCGGTCACTTCGAGGTTCATGTCGATCGTATTCGGACGCCGCGAGACGCCGATCAACACGTTTTCCACTTCGGAGGTCTGCTCGTTCTTGCCGTCTTTGTCGGTGATCGTCACGCGCAGCGTCTTCGCGCGTTTTTCCGATCCCTCTTCGATCTTAGCGACCGTTGAGCTCGTCAGGATCTTGATGCCGCGCTTCTGAAACGAGCGGGCCAGCGTGCGCCCCATGTCCTCGTCCTCGAACGGCAACAGGTTCGGCAGGAGCTCGACCAACGTCACCTCCGAGCCAAATGCCGAGAAGAGCGTGGCCCATTCGGTGCCCACCGCGCCACCGCCGACGATGATGATGCGCCTGGGCACCTCCTTGAGCAGGAACGCGCCATCCGAGTTGATCACACCCGGCAACTCGACACCGGGGATGGGCAGCTGAGCGGGCGTGGAGCCGGTGGCGATGATGACGTTCTTGCCCGCTACGCGCGCGGTCGGCTGACCGACATGGTCAGACGGGGCGTTGTACAGCGGCCCGCCTGCCCCGAGCGGTGACTTGCCCACACCAACGACGTCGATCGCGTTGGCACTGGTGAAGCGAGCATGACCCGAGTAGACCGTCACTCCGTTGGCCCTGAGCAACTGACCAACACCATCGGTGAGTCCCTTGACGATCGTGTCCTTGCGCTTGAGCACGGCCGGGTAATCGAGGCGGACGTTGTCGGCCAGGACGCCGAAATCCGCGCTGTGCTGCATGGTTTCCAGCACGTCGGCGGTGCGCAGCATGGCCTTGGTGGGAATGCAGCCCCAGTTCAAGCACACGCCGCCCGCGCGCTCCTTCTCGACGAGCGCCACGCGCAACCCGTACTGTGCGGCCCGAATCGCCGCGGGGTAGCCGCCCGGCCCACCGCCGACGATGACGACGTCGAATGCGCTCTGCTCGGCCATTTGAGCTATCAGCTTTCAGCAATCAGCTTTCAGGTGTCAGTCTATGAGATTGCACGCGGCAGCGCGGCCAGATTGCGAGCGGCTGAGAGCTTGCTGACGGCTGAAAGCTGACGGCTGAAAGCTAGCTCTCCCAGACCACACGGCCCATGGAAGAAACGTCGTAGCCGCCGAGCGCGTCGACTTCGGCGCGGAAGTCGGGGCCGCCGACGATCTCCAGCAGCGGCGCCAGGAGGGCTGACTCATAGAACTCACGCGGGATCACCAGCTGGTACTGCTCGTCGAAGAGCGGCAGAAAGTCCAGCTCGAGGGCTCGCGCGGCGGCGAGAATGCCCAGGCCGGCATCCGCCGCGCCGCTGGCCACGTCGGCGGCGACTGCGAGGTGGGTGTACTGCTCGCGCTCGTAACCCCGAATCCGCCGCGGGTCCAGTTTGCGCCTGGTCAGCTCATAATCCAGCAGCACGCGCGTGCCCGAGCCACGCTGGCGATTGACGAACTGGACATCGTCACGCGCGAGATCCTCGAGGCTGGAGATTCCACGCGGATTGCCTCTTGGAACGATCAACCCCTGGACTCGTCCGGCGAGCTGGACGAGTACCACGCGCTTACCGGCGAGGTGTCGCTCGATGTAACTGACGTTGTATTCGCCGCTCTTTTCGTCGAGCAGGTGCGAGCCCGCCAGGTGCGCCTCGCCGCGCGACAGAGCCAACAGTCCACCCAGACTGCCCACGTTCGCCGACGCCAGCGACGCGCCAGGCGTCCGCCGGGCTAGCGCGTTCGAGAGCAGATCGAGGGCCAGGTCATGGCTGCCGATCGCCACGATCGTCTTGCGCACCTCGTCGATGCTGCGAAGCACCTCGACGTCGACCTCTGCGCCCGCGTGGACACCTTCGGAGAAACGCGGGATGCGCACCAGCCCGTCCGCGCGGACCATGGACATGATCACGCCGGCCCCGCGCGAGAGTGGTGCGGCCATCAGCCGCTGGCCCACCTGGCCGAGCTTGACCCGCACATACTCCTCTTCGCCCATCGGCGACAGCAGCTTGCGCGTGATCGTCGCTTTCTGTCTGGGGCGATCCGGTGGCAGCAACCCCTGAAGTCGATACAGCAGCGGCTTGAGAAAAAACTCACTGGTCAGGATGGCCGAGACCGGGTAACCCGGCAGACCGATCAGCGCCTTGTCGCGAGCGATGCCGAGCACGAGCGGATGGCCAGGCCGAATCGCCACTCCGTGTACCAGCAGCTGTCCGAGCTCGCCGACGATGCTTGCGGTGTAATCTTCGGAGCCAGCCGAGGAGCCGGCATTCACCACCACGACCTCGTGCTGCTCGAGCGCTGCCGCGACGCGGTCACGGATGAGCGAGCGATCGTCGGCGGTGATCGGTAACCGTGTCGGCTCACCGCCCCACTCGCGGACCTGGCCGGCCAGCACGACCGAGTTGAAGTCCACGATCGCACCGGGTTGCAGTGGCGCCCGGCCAGCTTCGACCAGCTCCGAGCCCGTGGGCAGGATGGCCACTCGCGGGCGGCAGCGCACGTCGATACAGGTGTGGCCGGCCGCGGTGACCGCGCCGAGATCGACCGCGCTCAGCGTGTGGTTCTCGGGCAGGACCAGCTCGGTGGCGACCAGGTCCTCGCCCATCGGTCTGACGTGCTGCCACGGAGCCACCGCCGCCATGATCTCCAGCCGACCATCGCCCAGGTCCTGAACCTGCTCGGCCATGATCACCGCGTTCGTGTCGGGCGGCAGTGGATCGCCGGTATCCACCCAGGTGGCCTGGGTGCCAACTGCGAGCTGCAACGGGGAGGTCTCGCTGGCGCCGAGCGTCTCGTCGGCCCGCACCGCGATGCCATCCATCGCCGCGGCGTGGTAGTGCGGCACACTTGTCCGCGCGAACACCGGCTCGGCGGTCACCCGTCCCAACGCCTGATCGACGGGCACCGATTCGCTCGCCATCGGCGCCAGCGCGCCCACCTGCTGGAGCGCCGTCCAGAAGCGCTGGAGCGCATCCTCCATGGGGATGTCTTCGAGCTAAATGTTGTGCGTCACGGGTGAGTTGTCAGCGCCTAAATGCCTCTCTCGAGAAGGTGCATCCGCATGGTTCGCGCGTTACGCCCGTACGCGGCCGAGGGCCAAAACTATCTGCCCAGAGGGAACCCACCCCGAGCACTAGAAAAGCACCACCTCGACCTGCGCGCCGGCCGCGAGGCCGCCGGCGTCGAGCGGGACCTTGAGCATGCCGTCGGCACGAATCAGCGTGAAGATCAAGTTGGACTTGCCGAAGACCGGTACCGCGTCCAGACCGCCGTCAGCTCGACCTTCGAGTCGCACCTGCACGTAGTCTTCGCGGCCCGTCGCGGAAGCGATGTTACGGCTGAGCCGCGCGCTGACCGTTCTACGCGGCGGCCGCACCGCGCCAGTGAGACGCGCCAGCGTCGGCGACACGAACAGGTCGTACGTGACCATGCAGGACACGGGATTGCCCGGCAGGCCGAACACGGGCTTGTCCGAGCAGACGGCAAGGATCGTCGGCTTGCCCGGCTTCAGAGAGACGCCATGCACCAGAACGCCGGGTTTGCCGAGGCCATCAACCACCTGGGCCGTCATGTCGCGCGCGCTGACCGAGCTACCCGCCGACAGGATCACCACGTCGTTGGCTTCGAGTGCCGCCCGCGCAGCACGCTCAAGGGCATCGTAGTCGTCTGGAAACACGCCGGCCAGACACGGCACATGGCCATCGCGGCGGATCATCGCCGCCAGTGTGTACGAGTTGATGTCACGGATCTGTCCGGGAGCGGGCGCCTGCTCGGGAGCCACCAATTCGTCGCCACCTGAGACGATACCCACTCGCAAACGCCGCGCGACCCGAACTGCCGTGACGCCGAGCGCAACCAGTCCGCCCAGATCCTGGGGTCGCAACACGTGCCCGCGCGGCAGGATCGGGTCGCCGGTACGGACGTCCTCGCCAACCTGCACCACGTTTTCGCCAGGGGCGACCGCACGCAGCGCCTCAATGGTGGCCTGGCCGACCTCCTGTGTCTGCTCGACTATCACCACCGCGTCGGCGCCGTCGGGCAGCATGCCGCCGGTGGCAATACGCGCGCATTCGCCGGTGCCCAGCGCACGGTTCGGCGCGTGGCCCATCAAGACCTCGTCGACAACCTCCAGATATGCCGGCAGCCCTTCTGTCGCGCCAAACGTGTCGGCGGCTCGCACCGCAAATCCGTCCATCGTCGATCGACGGAAGGTCGGCAGGTCGGCGGGCGAGCTGACGTCCTCGGCCAGCACGCGGTCGAGCGCGTCGCGAGTCGGCACCTCCTCGCCGTCGGCACGAGCTGGCACGTGCTGCAAGAGCACGTCGAGCGCCTGCGGCGGCGTACGGACGTTGAACAGCTCGCGGCTGGTTGTCACAGCGCCCCGAAGTTCGGCCGAAGAGCTACGCCTCGCGAACCGCATTGCGGCCGAACTTCGTCCAACAGACTGCGCCGAGAAACGCGGCGGTCACTACGCAAGGCGTGTTCCATCGGTTTTTGGGCCGCGTTTCTCGGCCAGGTCTTCGATGCGTCCGCCGGTGATCCGCACCAGGTCGCGGGGATCAATTGGAAAGACGCTGTTGGGCGTCCCCGCCGCCGCCCACACCTGCTCGTAGTCGAGGAGGTCGCGGTCGATGAACGTCGTCAGTGGCTGGCCATGGCCGACGGGCGGAACACCACCAATGGCGAAACCCGTATGTTGGCGAACCTGGTCCGCATTCGCGCGCGTGATCCGCTCGCCGATGAGCGCACCCAGCCTGTGGACGTCAACCCGATTCGGGCCCGAAGCCAGCACCAGGATGGGCCGATCGCCCGCCATGAATACCAGTGACTTGACGATGCGGCCGACGGTGGTGCCGATGGCCGCTGCCGCATCCGCCGCGGTGGCGGTGCTCTCGGCGAATTCCTCTAGCCGCACGTCGACCAGTCCGTGGGCGGCGAGCGCCGCACGAACGCGGTCCGTCGCGGACTGGCGCGGGGCGGTGCGGTCCACCCGCAAGATTTTAGGCGAGTCCCGCCCGTACACTTCAGGCAGATGCCCGCGTTCGCGCTCGACCCCTTCGAGCAGCAGGCCGAGGCCTTCGTGCGGGCACGTGCCTGGCGCGAATACAGCTTCCAGGCTGGGCGGCGGCCGGGCCGCGGCCTCGTCAGCCTGTACGACGAAGACTTTCCCGATTTCACCTCGCGGGACCTGTGGGCTGACCTGCAAGCCGCCACGCCCGAGGACCCGCGTCAGCACCGGGCGCTCTCCGCGGTGTTGGCTGCCGGCTATCTCGAAGGTCGCACTCGCCAGTTCGCCGTCCAGGCTACGCGCGTCCAGGCCAGCGCCAGCGTTTCGTTTGAGGACCAGGACATTCCGTGGCGCTCCGCGCCCGGCCGATGGCCACTGTTGGCCGAAGTCTCTCGACGGCACGAGCTTGAAGAGGGCTGGCGGGCAGTGTGGCGCTCCGACCTGCATCCGGTCCTCGCGAAATGGCAGGAGGCGCTGCGAGCCGAGCTTCCAACCCTGGGCGCCGACGACTGGCTCCAGTTCTGGTCAAGGCTCGGAGGCATCGACCCGCCGGGTACGCGGAGGTTGGCGGAACGACTCCTGGAGGAGACGGCGGACGTCTATGGCCACGCCCTCGGTGTCTACCTGAATCAGCTGGAGCTGCCCATCGACGACGCCTGGACCTCAGATGTGGACTGGGCGTTTCGCGCTTTTCGTTTCGACGGGGTGTTTTTGGAGCGCCTCCGCATGCCGCTGCTGATCCGTGTGTTTCGCGACCTGGGCATCGAGCTGGAGGAGCAGACCGAAATCCAACTGGAGTACGTTCCGACGCCCGGCGTTTTCTGTCTGCCGCTCGACATTCCGCGCGAGGTCCACGTGCTGCTGCATCTGATCGGCGGATGGCTGGACTTTGCGGCGAGTCTCAAGGGCCTGGGAATGGCCGAACACCTGGTCCACTCGGACCCGTCCCTGCGCGTGTGGGAGCGTTGGCTCGGCGATGAAACGCCGACGATCGGCTACGGACTCCTGCTGGAGGGACTGGTCCGTGACAAGACGTGGCTCGCCTCACGCTTGGAGTACACCGCCAGCG
>VBGG01000642.1 GCA_005883405.1 Chloroflexota bacterium
GCTCAGCATCCTTAGCGATCTCGGCCTCGACAGCGCCGAGATCAACTCCGGCGGCTTCCTGCCGGCTCCGCATCTGCCCATCGCAGATGTGTGCGCGAGCAAGGACGCCCGTGACGAGTACCTGGCGCTCTTCACGTCGGAGGGGATCACGCTGACCGCCCTCAACTGCAATGGCAACCCGCTTCATCCCGATCCGGAAGTGCGCCAGAAGCACGCCCAGGATGTGCGCGAGGCGATCTCCTTGGCCGCGCTGCTGGGCGTCAAGCGGGTGGTGACCATGTCGGGGTTGCCCGAGGCGCATGCTGGCGGCCGCGCGCCGTCGTGGACGGTGCTGCCGTGGGACAGCGTCTACCTCGATGCCCGTGAGTATCAGTGGGAGGAGGTGGCCATCCCGTTCTGGAGGGACATCCAGGCGCGGGCGCGCGACGCCGACGTGAAGGTCTGCATCGAGATGCACCCGCACAACGTGGTCTACAACCCGGCCACGATGGAGCGGCTCGCGACGGAGATCAATGCCACGCACGTCGGGGCGGAGATGGACCCCAGCCACCTGTTCTGGCAGGGCATCGACCCGGTTGCCGCCCTGGATCGCCTCGGAGGTCTGGTCTACAACGCCGCGGCCAAGGATACGCGCATCAACCCGGCCGCCAAAGTCAATGGCGTGCTGGACGACCGCTTCGGCCGGGTTGCGCCGAGCGAGCCTGGCGCTGTCTCGCTCGGCGGCCGCTTCACGTTGAGCCGCTGGCCCAAGGACTCATCCTGGGATTTCGTCGCGGTAGGTCGGGGACATGACGTGGCGTTCTGGGGCGCGTTCCTGCAAGCGCTACGCAAGATCGACCCGGAGATGGCCGTCAACATCGAGCACGAGGACCAGGAGCTCGACCAGCTGGAGGGCCTGCGGCAGGCTGCCGACACGCTCCTCAAGGCGGCGTCCAGGCTTACGAGTGCGTCCACGCTCTCGTAGGTCCGTCGGACCACTCTGTGAGAAGCGGCTCATGCGAGTCATCACCGAGCACTACGAGGTCGCCGGACCGGGCCTCCACCGTCTGGCCGTTGGCGTGCACGTGTACAGCGCCTTGCAACACCTGGCGGCTCGCGCCGCCCGCGGTCGCGTGCGGCTCCACTCGGCCCAATCCCAACAACCGCGTCATGAAGTGCACATTGGCGAGGCCACCTCACGCTGGGTGAGCGTTGGACTGGTCCGCGAAGCGTCTGCGACAACACGTGCGCTCCTAGAGCGCTCTAGGCAGCTAGAAGGGCGGGTGCCGATGATGATCTAAAGCCCCGGGACCTTCCGTAGGAGGGCCTTAGAAGTGAAATCACAACTCGGACTCCAACAGATCGAGGGGTTACCAGATAAATGTATATAAGGCTTTAGCAGGTCGCCGCGGTGCCCATGGACGATGGTGGCCGTGGCATGGCATCGACCCCGGACTTCCGCACACCGCGGTGAACGCCTCTGCGCTTCGCAGGGTGGACCGCTGACCGTCGATCAGGAAGGCAATGTATATGGCTGCTGTCGAGTACGACCCGTTCTCGCTCGCGCTGGAAGACGATCCGTATCCCACGTATCGACGCCTTCGTGACGAAGCGCCGCTTTACCACAGCGACAAGTGGGGGTTCTGGGCGCTGTCACGCTTCGAGGACGTCCGCAACGCGGCTCGCGACTGGCGTACGTTCTCATCGGCCGAGGGCATGGATATTGACGCACCGCGCTGGGCCGGGGCGGGAGCGATAACTGATCTTGATCCTCCACGTCACGACCTATTGAGAAACGTCGTCCGAAACGCCTTCCAAACCACCAATCTCAACACGCTCGCGCCAAAGATCCAGCGAGACACAGACCAACTTGTCGAAAGCTTTGTTGAGCGTGGCAGTGCTGATCTTGCCCAAGAACTGGCTTGGGCGCTTCCCTACCTGGTCTTCTTCGATTTCATGGGCCTGCCGCATGAGCCGATTCTCAGAAAGTGGTCTGACGACTTCAGGGAGCGCACAGAGGGCAAGGAGCCGACCCAGGTCGCGCTTGATGCCATGGAGAACACGCGGCGCTATCTTGCGGATGCTCTGACCGATCGGCGGAAGAGTCCGCGCGACGATCTCTTGACCGAGATCGTCAACGCCAGGATCGATGGCGAGCCACTTGCCCAGCCGGTCATTGAAACCCACTCGGAAATCGTCGGGCTGTGCTTCCTGCTATTCATTGCTGGGACCGACACCACGGCTGGCCTCATTGCGAAGGCTCTCCATCTGCTCGCACAGCATCCCGACCAGCGTGCGCGGCTCGTCGCGCATCCTGAACAGATCCCTGGTGCGGTTGAGGAGACCCTTCGATACGACACCCCGCTGCAGATCGCAGCCCGAAACACGACGGCTCCGGTCACTCTTCACGGTGGCACAATTCCGAACGGAGGCCGGGTTGTCCTCATCTTTGGAGCGGGGAATCGTGATGACCGGGAGTTCGACGAGCCGGACCGGTTCGACATTACTCGGAACATCAAGCGGACGCTGGCCTTCGGGGAGGGAATCCACTTTTGTCTTGGAGCCCCGCTCGCTCGGCTGGAAGCGCGCATCGCGCTGGAAACGGTATTAGCGCGGATTCCCGACTATGCGATCTCGGGCGAGGTGCAGCGTTCCTCCAGCACGGTGAATATGCGTGTTTTGTGGCGACTTCCAGCCGCGTTTACACCGCGAAAAGCAAATGTCTTAGCGAGTTGAGCAGGAGACCAACCGGGCGGCGGACACCTCAGCGAATGTGGGGTACGCACGTTCGAACATGAATTCATTCAGACCTAAGGAGCAGGACCATGAAGAGCACCGGACCGTTCGCAGACGCGAGACGAGCGCTGGCCGTCGGCGTGGCCGGGGGTTTCGCCGTTTCGGCGATGGCGTGCAGCGCAGGTGGCGCTCCATCGCAGCCAACTCAGCCGCCGGCTGTCGCCCAGCCCAACGCACCCCAGCCCGCCGCGGCGGTCAACACTCCGCGGCTGAGGATCTCGATGATCACCCACGCCCCGCCCGGTGACGCCTTCTGGGACATCATTCAGACGGGCGCCAAGGACGCCGCCGCCAAGGATAACGTCGAGTTCCTCTACTCGGGCGACGAGGACGCAGGCAGGCAGGCGACGCTGGTCCAGAACGCGATTGACCAGAAGGTCGACGGCATCGTGGTCACGCTCGCCAAGCCCGACGCGCTTGAGGGCGTGGTGAAAAGGGCGGTCGCCGCCGGCATCCCGGTGGTGTCCATCAACGCCGGCGAAGACGTGTCCGCGCAGTTCGGTGCGCTGGAGCACTTCGGGGAACCGGAGGAGCCCGCCGGTGAGGCGGCCGGTCAGCAACTCAACAAGCTCGGTGTGAAGCACGCCCTCTGCGTGGAGCAGGTGCAGGGGCACGTCGGGCTCGAGGCGCGCTGCGCCGGAGCGACCAAGACCTTCCAGGGACAGGTGGAGAAGCTGTTCGCGCCGGGCACGAACATGCCGCAGTTCCGCTCGACAATCGCCTCGAAGCTGCAGGCTGACAAGAGCATCGACGCGGTATTGACGCTCTGTTCAGCGTGCGGGCTTGCCGCGGTGCAGTCGGTGCATGATGCGGGCAGCACCGCCAAGGTGGGCGCCTTTGGCCTGGATAAGGAAACGGTCGCGGCGATCAAGAACAGCAGTCTCGAGTTCTCCGTCGACCAGCAGCCCTACTTGCAGGGCTACCTGGCTGTGGACGGGCTGTGGTTGCACAAGAAAATGAGGGGCATCATCGGTGGCGGCCAGCCGGTGTTGACCGGACCGTCCATCGTCACCACGGAAAACGTAGCCGGCATCGAGCAGTTCGCGAACCAAGGACTCCGCTAGAGAACGTCCGGGGCGCTCGCGACGAGCGCCCCGCAGCTCGTCATGGTGGAGACGACGCGCCTCGCGCCGACGCACGAATCGCAAGACGGGCGTGATGACGTCACGACAGCCGCCGCGGCACGCACTCGTCGAGCAGCACGCGCACGCCCGGCCGCTAGCCCGGATTGCTGTGAAAATGCCTGTCCCGCCGCAGGCGGGCACCGCCGTCAGGCGGCGGGACGGTCGAGCTGCACGGTGTAACCGAAAGCTTCGAGGCGGTCGACCAGCCGACGCGTGACGCGCTGCTGGTCGGGCTCATCGAAGTAGAGGGCGCCCAACTCCTGGTAGTCGGTGGTTGTGAGCGCCGACGTGCAAGTGGCTCTGGCACGGAAATCGTGATGCTGAACGCGCGACCTACGATCGCCGCGTGGCCTCGAAGGTGTAGTCGTCGCGCTGACTCGGCGTGCATCACCCCGCCGGTCGACTGGATCATGAGCAGCGGCGCTGCGATGCCGGCCTTCTGGAGCCCGGACTGCAGCGCTCCGACGTAGCGCTCCACGACCGGGCCGACATAAGCGTTGATAACGGTTGTCGACGTGCGCTAGTACTCGTCCATCTCAGGCAGGACGTCGCAAGACAAGGAACAGCTCAAACGGGGGGCGC
>VBGG01000644.1 GCA_005883405.1 Chloroflexota bacterium
GCAGACCTGGGAGCACGTCCTGTTCAGGAGCCAGGACGCCGGCGCGAACGACCTGAGCATGGACCCGCACAACCCGCGCGTGTTGTACGCCTCGTTCTGGGAGGCGCGACGAAGCCCCTGGGGCCTGACCAGCGGCGGGCCGGGCAGTGGCCTGTTCAAGTCGACCGACGGCGGCGATACCTGGAACGAGCTCTCGCACAACAAAAACCTGCCGAAAGGCCTCGTCGGCAAGATCGGCGTGTCCGCGTCGGGCGCGCAGCCGGATCGCGTTTTTGCGCTCGTCGAAGCCGAAGATGGCGCCGTCTTCCGCTCCGACGACAGCGGCCAGACGTGGGAGCGGCTATCGGAAGACCGAAACCTGCGGAAGCGTGCCTGGTACTACCACCACATCTTCGCCGACCCGCGCGATGCGGAAACCGTATGGGTATTGAACGAAGAGGCCTGGAAGTCCAACGACGGCGGCAAGACGTTCGCCTCGTTCGCGGTCCCACACGGCGATAACCACGATCTGTGGATCGACCCGGCCAACAGCCAGCGCATGATCGAAGGCAACGACGGCGGTGCAGTGGTCACCTACAACGCGGGTGCGACGTGGTCGTCGATCTATAACCAACCCACCGCCGAGCTGTATCACGTCACCACCGACACGCGGACGCCCTACCGGCTGCACGGCGCGCAGCAGGACAACACCACCATCTCGGTGCCCAGCCGCTCGCAGCTTGCTGCCATCACCAATGCCGAGAGCTGGGAGATCGGCGGCGGCGAAAGCGGCTACATCGCCGTCCGACCCGACGATCCCAACGTCATCTTCGCGGGCAGCTATCTCGGCTACATGACGCGCTACGACCATCGAACTGGCCAGTCGCGCGACATCGAGGTCTGGCCTGAAGAGATGCTCGGTTGGGGCGCCAAAGACGCGAAGTATCGCTTCCAATGGACCTTTCCGATCGTGCTGTCGCCGCACGATCCAAACGTGCTGTACGCAACGGGCAACCACGTCTTTCGCTCGACGGACGAGGGCACCACGTGGCAGACGATCAGCCCGGACCTGACGCGCAACGACCCCTCGAAGTTCGAGCCATCCGGCGGACCGTTGACCAAGGACAACACCGGCGCCGAGTACTACGGTACGATCTTCGCCTTCGCCGAATCGCCCATCGACCGCGGCCTGCTCTGGGCCGGGTCGGACGACGGCCTGGTCCACGTGTCGCGCGACAACGGCAATTCCTGGCAGAACATTACGCCGCCAGGTTTACCCGAGTGGACGCTGGTCAGCATGATCGAGGCTTCGCCGCACGACGCGGCGACCGCCTATCTCGCGGCCACGCGCTACAAACTCGACGATTTCACGCCCTATCTCTTCAAGACCAACGACTACGGATCGAACTGGACCCGCATCACCGCGGGCTTGCCGGACAACGTCTTCAGCCGCGTCGTTCGCGAAGATCCGACGCGGCGCGGCCTGCTGTACGCGGGTACCGAGACGGGCGTTCACGTGTCGTTCGACGATGGTGGCTCGTGGCACCCGCTCAAGGGCAGCAACTTGCCGGTCGTGCCGATTCACGATCTGGTCGTCAAGGAGCCCGAGGGCGACCTGGTGCTGGCCACGCATGGCCGTTCCTTCTGGATCCTGGACGACGTCGGACCTGTTCGTGCCGTCTTCGACGACGCTTCGCCTGTCCTGGCGAAGCCGCGGCCCGCGGTTCGCTACATGGTCAGCAGCGGCTTCGGGCATAGGGCGGTGCCTGGCAAGAATTACCGCATGCCGGGCCCGGTGATCGTGACCTACACCCAGACCGACGATCCACGGACCGGGGACAAGATCGATCACTATCTCGATGCTGCCAAGAACCCGCCCACGGGCGCGATCATGGACTACTTCCTCGCTTCGAAGCCCGATGGCGACATCTCTCTGGGTTTTCTACGTGCTGATGGCACCGAGGTGCGCACGTTCTCGAGCCGCAATCCGGAGGAGGAGGCCAAAACTGAAGAAGAGAAGCAGGCCGCCAAGAAGCACAAGGAGCCGCGCATCCCGAAGGAGGAAGGGCTGAACCGCTTCGTTTGGAACCTGCGCTATCCGGATGCCACGAAGCTCGAAGACGACGAGGTCGCCAACGAGCTGATGGAAGGTGGCATTCCCGGGCCGGTCGTGCCGCCGGGTGTCTATAAGGTCCGCCTTACGGTCGGCGAGCAGACGTACGAGCAGGAGCTGGAGGTCCGCAAGGACCCGCGGGTGCGTGCCACCGACGCCGATCTGGATGCGCAGTTTGCACTGCTGAAGCAGGTCCACGACAGGCTTTCGGATACCCACAAAGCGGTCAACGAGCTGCGCGCCATCCGCCGGCGTGCCGAAGATTGGGCGGCGCGGGCCAAAGACAAGCCCGAGCTCGAGACGGTCGAGAAGGCGGCCCGCGCGGTCGTCGAGCGCTTGAAGCCGATCGAGGCGGAGCTGATCCAGGCGCAGGCCAAAAGCCGTGGTGACGAGCTCAACTTCCCCATTCGCCTGAACGGCAAGCTCGCGTATCTGAAGGGCACGATCGCCAGCGCCGACGATTCTCCCACCGCGAGCTCCCGAGCAGACTTCGAGGACCTCTCCGCGCGACTCCAGACCCAGCTCGATCAGCTCGCCGAAGCCGTCGCCACCGAGGTCGCCTTCCTGAATCAGGCCATCCGCAACGCCAACCTGCCGCCTGTCGGCGTCTAAGAGTTAACTCCCTCTCCCTCTGGGAGAGGGCTGGGGTGAGGGGTGCTTACGAGCACGAGCGCTTCCGTTCGTACGCACCCCTCACCCGCGCTGCGCGCGGCCTCTCCCAAAGGGAGAGGCGGATCCGCGGTCGGTTACTGCGAGATCCGGACCCTGCCGCTGGAGGTCTGGACGTTCAGGATGGCGCCGGACGCGGGCGTGCCCAGCGCGCCGGTCAGGCTGGTGCGCTGAGTCGCACCACCGGTCAAGAACAACGAACCCTGGGGCTCCACACTGCCGCTGCTCGACTTCACGTCCAGTTGGATGGCGCTGCCCGGCAACAGCTTCAAGTTGACCGTACCGCTCGACGAGCGTACCTGCGCCGCCTCGGTGAAGACGCCCTCGAGCGATATCGAGCCACTGCTGGAAGTCGCCTCACGCAGGTGGCTCAGCCCGGTCGCGTCAAGCCGGCCACTGCTGGTTTCGAGTCGAACCTCGGACTGAGCCCGCACGTTCACTCCCGCAGGCAATTCGACGGTGTAGTCGACCGAGCTCGAATCGCCGAACGGGAACCGCCCGCGCGCGTTCGATGACTCCAGGGTGACGCCATCGCCCCGCGGCGTGAGACGTACTTCAGGCGCCTGTCCACCCAGGCGGTAGTGCCTGGCCGCCTCGACGTGAATCGTCGACCCGCGACCGGCATGAATCGTGGTGTTTCCGCTCGAGTTGTCGACCACGAACGCCTGACCGGCCGCGATCGGCGCTTCGAGCGTGACGGTATCGGCGAATGGCGCTGGGCCGAAGCCCGGCGAGCCGCCAGTGCGTGCCAGCGCGCCGCCAGTTGCCATGCTCGCGGCCGCGGCCAGGATCCCATAAGCCAGCAACGCCAGCCCGCCCAGCGTGGCGATCGGTCGACGCGCGGGGGCCGGCAACGAATCCCGCAATAGC
>VBGG01000645.1 GCA_005883405.1 Chloroflexota bacterium
CAACGGCCTGGCGCGCGGTGCCGTGCTGTTCGTGTTGATCTTTTTCCTACAGGGCCCGTACGGGCAGGATCCGCTCATGGCCGGTCTGAGCATGATTCCCTTCGGCGCAGCGTTCCTCCTGGTCGGTCCGCTATCGGGGTACCTGTCCGACAAATACGGCTCACGGGTGCTGTCCACGCTTGGTTTGCTCGTCTCAGCTGCTGGTCTGCTCGGCCTCACGACGATTGTCGCGAGCACACCCTACTGGGTCCTGGCGGTGTATATGATTCTCATGGGTGGCGGCTCGGGACTGTTCAGTTCGCCGAACGTCAACGCATTGATGAGCACGGTTGCGGCGCGGCAGCGTGGTAGTGCCTCCGGCATCAACGTCCTGGTCGGCAACACCGGCCAGATGCTGAGCATCGCCCTGGCGTTCCCGCTGGTGCTCAGCCGGATCCCGCAGGACGTGATGTTCAGAGTCTTTCTGTACGGCGGCGGGATGGGTGACATGCCCGAGGCGCTGCTTGCCTTCGAGCAGGGGGTTCACGAGGCATTCCTGGTGTCGTTTGGTATTACCCTGGTTGCAGCCCTTGCATCTGCGTTGCGTCCATCGCAGAGCACACGCGAATTACACGCGGAGTACTCTTAAACAAACCGAGACGAGATGACGACACCTGTGAATGTTCAACGCACCGCTTCACCGAAGGCGAGAACTGACGACGCAACCCTCAAGTTCGGCACAGTCTTTACCGACCATATGTTCCTGGAGGACTATGACGCCAGACAGGGCTGGGTCAACGGCCGCATCGAGCCATACCACCACCTCAGCCTCGATCCCGCCGCTGCGGTGCTCCACTATGGGCAGGAAATCTTCGAGGGCTTGAAGGCATTTCGCGGACTTGACGGCCGGGTTCGCCTGTTCCGTCCTCGGCGTCATGCGGAGCGTCTGGTCAACTCGGCACGACGGGTGTGTATTCCACCGATGGACGTGGACCACGTCGTCGACTCGTTTGTCCGTCTCGTATCACTGGAGCGCGACTGGGTACCCCACACGCCTGGCACCTCGCTATACGTGCGCCCAACCATTATCGCGACCGAACCATTCCTGGGGGTTAGACCGGCGGCGAACTACCTGTACTACATCATTCTCTCGCCGGTGGGTGCCTACGATTCAGCTGGATTGGCACCCATCAAGATCCTGGTCGAAGAACAATACGCGCGCGCTGTACAGGGCGGGGTGGGCGCGGCCAAGACGGGCGGCAATTACGCGGCGAGTCTGCTGGCGAGTGAGGAGGCCCGTCAGCTGGGCTTCGACCAGGTGCTCTGGCTGGACGGAGCACACCGCCGCTCTATCGACGAGGTTGGCACGATGAACATCATGGTCCGCATCAACGACGAGGTACTGACGCCCCCGTTGAGCGGGACGATCCTGGCAGGCGTGACACGGGATTCGGTCATAACCCTGCTGAGGGACTGGGGCATTCCGGTGAGCGAGCGGCCAGTCACCATTGACGAAGTCGTCAGAGCCGCGGCAGACGGATCGCTCCGCGAATTATGGGGCACCGGAACGGCGACGGGTATTCTGCCGGTCGGCGAGCTCGGGTACAGGGGCCAGACGCTGATGGTCAATGGCGGACATACCGGTGAATGGACGCAGCGTTTGTCCGACGCCCTGCAAGCACTTCAGTACGGAATGGACTCGGATCCGCACGAATGGATGCTCGAACTCCAGACGGAGGATTTGGTAGACGAAGCGTCGAGGGAGTCGTTTCCGGCCAGTGACTCGCCAGGCTGGTCTGGGCACACGCATCCAACCACAGACGAGTTGCCGGCGCGCGGCTGACCCACCGCATGTGCGGGCGACGAGGAAAACGACGTAGTCGCACCGACAAGGGATGCACGGGCCGTTGTAGTTCTTCGGACCTGCTCTGCGACGTCATAAGCCCGAGCGCAACCTATCGACTCGGACGTCCTTAGGGACAAGTCCAGGCATCAGCTCAGCGACTTGGCTATTCGTCGATGCTACAGTCCTTTTACGGGAACCTCGCGCGCGTTACCTGTCGGTGGTTGACTAATGCGCTCTATTGTGCGCACATTCCGCCTCTCCAGCCGGCGTTGGACAAATCGCAGCATTTGCGCGTGGACCTCGTTACTCATGGCAACCGCTTCAAGCAGTAGACTATCCAGGCCTCCATTGAGTCCGCGTTCGCGGTCGGCCAGCGCGCGCAGCTGGTCAGCGCTTACGTGCTCCTCCCGGATAAGACCGCGGGAGATTTCGATCAAGTCCGGATCTATCGGCCTCGTGGGTGGCGCGCCATTCGGTAAATCGTCTGGCGATTGAGTCCACTTGAACTGGTCCCGGAGGGTCAGCGAGAGTTGGTCGAGCAGCCGGCGCTGATTCTCTTCGTTTCCGACGATCAGCCGAACAACGAGTGTTGTCACGGGATCTTCGCTGCGCTCTGCCAGCTGCTGGTAACGCTCCAACGACTGAGCCTTACGATGCGCGTGCGCCTCTACTGCTGTGAACAGTTGCTCGATGGCAACGCCGTCCGGATCGGGTTCGTTGAGCACGGCAAAATCCCGGTGCGCTTGGATTGGCGTTACGAAATTGGAACCAGCGCCGGCTGGGACTGTTGCGACTCCGCTGGCTCAGGAATGCGAATCTCGAGTACTCCATTGTTGAGGCTAGCCTGCACTTCTTCGACCTTGGCCTGGAACGGTAAAGGAAGGCGGCGATAGAAGCTGCCGTAGCTCCGCTCCATACGGAGGTAATCCTCGTCCTTCACTTGCTCATGCACGTGGGTTTCACCGCGAATTACGAGTGCGTCGTCTTCCAGCTCGACCCGCACATCTTCCTTCTTCACTCCGGGCAGTTCAGCCGTAATGATCAAGGTGTGGTCCTTCTCCACGACGTCGGTTCGGGGCAGGACAGCCATTGCCCCGCGTCGGGGCAGCTGCATCATGGGGAACCGGAAACCCGGGCCGAACAAGCGTGCCATGTCGTCCAGCATGTCATCAAGCATGCGGAATGGGCGCAGCTGGCGAGAGTGACTATTGGTGTCGTTCGACGGAGCTATCGATTGCTCAGAGGTAGCGGCCATGACCGACGATCTCCTTTACTTCTGCGTTTGCTCACCACTAAGCATCGATCTCTGACGCAACGAGCCGCATCCCACGACGGAGTGAAACCCGCTCACCCTTTCGGCTGACATTGCGTTGTCAGGCGAGGTGTGAGGTGAATAGTAGCCCACGTCCGCGCGATCCGATCGGAACAGCGGGTTGTTACCCACCACTCCGGTCCTCCGCACCGAGTGCGACAAGTGCCTGGCGCTGCGCAGCCGTTACGCCCGTCAACCCGGTGATATCCATGCGCTCATAGAGACGGTCCGAGCGCAAGCTGCGCAGCTGGGTTGCACTTGCCGTGTCCCAGAGACGCACCGTGCCATCGGCTCCACCACTTGCCACGAGTCGGCCATCCCCACTCATTGCCACGCTCCACACCCCCGTGGTGTCCTTCCAGGATGGATAACGCCTTCTCCGACCTTTTCGGGCCAAGGCGCGTCCAGCGGCTCCAGGACCTCGATCGCGGCGAGTGCGCCGTCGTTGTACACCGTCACCCCACGCTTTACGGATGTGTGGCCGAAATCCATAACGACGGCGCGACTGCAACGAGCGGAAGCAAGTCGCGCCACGCCGATGAGCGGCAACACCGACGGCCAATGGGCGAATTGTATTGACAGCGATGAGAAATCAGGACCAGAGCGTTGGCTACGAGCGCGAGTCCCTCACGCACGAGTCTGAAACGCTTGGTAGTTTCGACCTGATCGAAGCCCACCTGTTTCAGCGCTACCGTCGCCTGTGCTGTTGTTAG
>VBGG01000643.1 GCA_005883405.1 Chloroflexota bacterium
CGTCGGCGCAGTGGTCGGCGCTGACGTGGCCGTGGCAGCAACGGACTGCGTCGCTCGAGTGTGCGTCGGCGCGGCCGTCTCTTCGCCCTCGGCGTGTTGCGACTGAGCCGGCACAACGATCGCCACTGGCGGGGACGCCGTCGCCGCGTGCTGCGTGTCATCGCGTGCACTGCGCAGCTGGACGGTCGCCGGAACGGCCGGCCTGGTGGGGGCCGCGGTCGGGACTTCTGGTACCGGCGTCGGCTCGGGCGCATCGGGCTCGGGCGCATGGGTCTCGACCACCGCGGCCGGCGCCTCGGCATCGCTAACCGGCGGAGGCGTGGGAGCCACAATCACCGCGGGTCGAGCGGTAACCGTAGGCTGCAGTGTCGGCTCCTCAGTCGGCGTCGGCTCTACGGTGGCCGCGGGCGCATCGATCACTCCGTCACCAGCTTCCGCCATGTCAGCGACGGGCGGCACGATAATCACATTCGGCGTCGGCTGGGGCGGCGTGGGAAACACGCCCCGCGGCGGCGGCACGATTTCCAGCATCGGCGGCAGCGATACCGGCACGACGTTCTGGACCAGCTCGGCGGCGGGCGCGATCGCTTGCTGAACGGCCCCACCCGCCGGCGACAGCATGATTCCGCCGACGATAGCCACGCCAGCCAGTCCACCTGCGCCGACGTAGGCCAGCACGGCGACCTGCAGCGGGCCGCGCACCGCCGCGAGAAAGGCGTGCGGAATCAGCGGCTTCATGCTGCGCGCCTCGACGGCAATGTGAGACGAAACGTGGTGCCCTTGCCCGGCTCGCTCTCGACGGCGATCTCACCGCCGGTGCGCGTGACCAGCGCGTGCGTCAACGCCAGCCCCAGACCGGAGCCGCGTTCGCGCTGCACGCGCGGATCGGAGCTGCGGACGAACTTGGTGAACAGCCGAGCCTGATCCTCGCGACTGAGGCCAATGCCGGTGTCGCGCACACCCAACACCACGGTGTGCGGCTCGCGACCACGCTCGGCCCAGAGTTTGATCTCGCCGCCCTCGGGGGTGTACTTCACGGCGTTGCTGACCAGGTTGCTGACCGCTTCGCGCAGCAGCAGCGGCACGGCCTCGACTGGCTCCAGCTGGCGCGGCGGCTCGATCGTGAGCGTTTGCTGCTTTTGCTTCGCCAGGGGCGCCAGGTCGGCGACCACTTGATTCAGGATCGAGGTGATCTGCACCGGCTCCGCCACCGGCAGCTCGTCCGAGCGCTCGAGCTTGCTCAGCTGCAGCAGATTCTCCACCAGTCGCTGGATGGACCTGCCGGCGCGCTCCACGTTGCCGATGTAGGTCGGGATCTGGTCGTAGCTCTCTTCGAGCGCGGCACGCCGCGTCATCTGTGCGTACGACATGACGAGCGTCAGCGGGTTGCGCAGCTCATGGGTGATCAGGTGAATCAGGTCGTCCTGCAGCGCATTGGCTCGCGCAAGCTGGTTGCGCTGGGCCTCCATCTCAGCCCTCGCGACGGAGAGGTTCGATGCTTCGCTGACCACGAACAGCAGCGCCAGCAGCGCCGCCATCGCCAGCAGCATCGCCCCGTCGCCGAGCTGGTCGCCCGCGACGATCGGGAGCAGACCGATCGGCGCCAGCGGCAGCGACAGGAGCAGCTCCGGCTGTTCAGCACGCGGGTGCATCGGCGTGGCGTCGAACCGCGCGGCCAGGTGCCACAGCGCCACCCGGCCCGAAGCGAATACGACCGCGAAGATCAACCAACCTGGGATGATGGGCACCAGCTGCGCGCAGAGGTGCGCCAGCGCAAAGGAAAGAACCATGTGGGCCGCGGTCGAGATGACACGTGGGCCGCGCACCCCCCGCAGCAGGTTGGCGGCGACGGCCGCGTAGGCCAGCAACGGCAGAGCGGCGAGGCCGAACCGCGCATCGACGGCCATCGCGGGCAACAACACGAGCGCGCCAGCACGTCGATTCGGGGCGACGCGCACCGTCAGCAGCAAACCGACGATCACGGCGATCGCCATCGGCGCATACGCCGCGTCGCTCGACGGCCAGGTGCCCGGCAAGACGAGCATTACTAACGCTGCCGCGAGAGTCACGGCTGCGGTGTAGCTGTAGCAACCGAGATTACGCGCGGTCATGTCCCAGGTCGACATGGCTGTCGCTTTTTACGCAATAGCCGAGCAGCCCAAAAGAACCCCATAGAAGCCGAAAGCAGCCCGTATTGGCGCCAACCTCATGTTTTGAGAACGTTTTTGACACGCGTCGCGGTCCTGGGGCCGGCGTATCACAATGTTGTGACTTCGCGCTCTGCACCTCTTGGCGTCTCGGCCCTCGAGCACTACAACACGCCATCTCCCAGCGGGGTCACCTACCAATGGCTTTCGCCCACCGCCAGTCCGCTCGCCGCGCAGAGTCCTTGCGCGCCTCCTCCGTGTGCCGCGTGCACACCTGCGTCCGATGTCAGGCGAGCGTCGCCACCGGCCATCCCTGCAGCTTCGTGCCCGCCGTGATGAGCGTCTGCCTGCGCTGCGCGACCCTGGAGCGCACGCTCGCCCACCTGCCCATTTCGCGCACCCCGTGGGGCGCTGCGCTTGCTCGCACCCGCCGCGCCTGAGTGCCACGTGCGGCGGACGCTCGACCGCCGCTAACGTCGCGCCAGAGCCCTCCGCCACGTCGAGCGACAGCCGATCGCCACGCAGATCTGGCTTCTGCGCCGACCCTTGCGAAAGGGTCCATACTGTAGGCACGGCATGATTGAGGTCACCGTCGCCGGTCTGGGGATCGCTCCGCCGAGCTCGCTGCCGCTGCTGCTGCTCAAAGAGCGCGAAGGGGAGCGCGTGCTACCGATCGGCATCGGTCCGCTCGAGGCCCAGGCGATCGTCATGCCGTTGCAAGGCATCCGCCCGCCGCGGCCGATGACGCACGACGTCTTCGCCGAGATGATCGGCTCGCTCGGCGGCCACCTGCGCCGCGTCGAGATCACCGAGCTGTCGGACAACACGTTTTACGCGCGGCTGACGCTGGAATCAGATGGCCACGAGCAGTTCGTCGACATACGGCCTTCTGATGCGGTCGCGCTCGCGGTGCGCACCGAGACGCCGATCTACGTTGCCGAGGCGGTGTTCGATCAGGCAGGCATCGTCTCGCCGCAGGGCATGGAGGCCGGCGAGCAGGGCGGCTCCGGCGAGGCGGAGTCGGAAGTGGACGAATCGAAGCTCACCCCGTTCAAGGAGTTCATCGAGACGCTCGACATCGACGATCTCGACGCTGGCGCGGGCGGGGGCGAAAGCCGAAGCTAACGGCGTACGAGCCGCAGCGCCGCGGCCGGTCACGCCGCGATCACAAGCGTCACGTGAGCGTCACGGGCCGCCACCCCGAGATTGCAGGCGTCACGCGGACGTCATGCGGGATCACTGTCGGCGGCCGTCGGGCGGTCACCCCGCGATCACAAGCGTCACGTGAGCGTCATGCGAGCGTCACGTGAGCGTCACGTCGGCATCTGCAGCCGTCACGCCGCGATCACAAGCGTCACACGGGCGTCATGCGAGCGTCACGTGAGCGTCATGCGGGCGTCAGGTCGGCGGCGGTCAGGCTGCATCCACAACCGCCACGTTCGGCATCATCCGATCGCGCTGCGGCGCCGTCTACGGCGCTACTGACGTCGCAAATACATCCGTACGATTGGCCGTATTGCCGGAGTTGGCCAGCACGAACAGCGGGCGGAAGGTGGTGCCGGCTGCCGCGAGACCTTCGTAATCGCCGACGAAGAAGCCACGCGCGAACGGCGCGGTAAGCATGTCGAACGATCCAGCCAGATGGACTTCATTGCCGAAGGACGCTCCGTGATCAGCCGAGCTGATGAACCAGTAGTCCGTCGGCAACGTCGTCGTGTTGCCGGCCTGGAGGTTGCGGAAGTCGTAGTACGTCACACCGACGACACCGCTCGAGTTGACATTGACGCTCGCCGTGAAGGCAGGCTGTCCGGACGGTGTGCTGATCGGACTGGGTGCGCTCCACCTCTCGCCGCCATCGGAGGAAGTGGACAGGGCGACCTGGACCACGCCCTTCTTCAGGCTGGGATTGGAGGTGAATCTGGAGTCCTGCCAGACGGTATAGAGCTGGCCGGTGTGTGGGTCGACGGCTGATTCAGGGATGATGTCTCCAGTGCGTACCAACTGACCGGTGTTCGGGTCGGTCACAGTCGGATTGACGATTGCGGAGACGATCCGCGGAGCAGACCATGTTGCGCCACCGTCGGTTGACTTGATGAATGCCACGTTGAAACCCTGCGTCGAGTTGGCCGTGACACTACCCGAGTTGGGCGCCTGGATCAGATCGGCGCAGTCGTAGAGGGTGTCGGTCCGCGGGTCGACCTGGATGACGTTGCCGATCGTCTGCTGGCGGTTGCTGGTATTCAGGATGATGCGCGGTGTACTCCACGTTACCCCGCCGTCGGTCGTCATGGAGAAAAAGGTTGGGCCGGTGTAGGCGGCAGCGTGCGGGTTATCGTCTGGATTATCCGTCGGCGCGGTGAGGGTGTCCCAGACTGCATACGCCACGCCCGGGTGAACTGGATCGGCCGTCACCGAGTTCTTGTCGGTCGAGAACTGACCACCATTGGTCTCGAAATCGACCAGTATCACCAGGTTCGTCCACGTCTTACCGCCGTCGGTCGAGCGTACTGTGGCGACCGCGTTGCGGTTACTCGTGCGATCGAAAGAGATCGCGTTTGCGTACACCACGCCATCCGGTCCGATGCTGACCCACGGGTCGGACGCTCGTTCGAAGTCAAGCCCACCCGGCGCGCAGCGACTGAAGGGAAGCGTGGTTTCAGTCCACGTCTTGCCGCCATCGAAGCTCGCCGCGGAAACCAGCCCATGTGCTCCACCATTCGACCAGCGGTCCTGCTGGAAGGCACCCACGAAGTGCTTCGGATTGGTGGGGTCCGCGGCGATCTGCGGCTCGACCTCTGCGTTGACGGAGATCGTTCCCGTGCCGGCACCGACCGTGCAGCTCGCGTACGGACTGGCGCCCGAAACGAGTACCAGTGGCGCGAGCGTGGCGGTTCCTGCCGACGCGGCGCCAGGTACGAACACCAGCGCCAATCCAATAAGAGCGAATGAAACAGGGCGTACTACCCGCTGCATCATCTGTCCTCCAGATTTGGGCTCCGGATTGCGAGCGCGACCATGCTACCCACCGCGCTGCGCGTCCACAACCTGACGACTGACGGCCAATCACACGTCCTCGGCATGCGCGAGCCGAGTAGGCTGAGGGGTGTGACTCAGGTCCTCGAACCCGCGGTCGGGCGTCTCGAGCGTTCGCCGCGGGCGTCGTGGGCAGCGGTGCTGGGCGCCGGGGCGCTGGCGCTCGCCCACACCGTCAACGACAGCTACGCGTACATCCTGCCACCGCTGCTGCCGCTGCTTCTGGCGCAAGCCGGCCTGACGTTGGGCATGGGGGCAGCCCTGGTGGCCATTCAGCAGCTCGCCTCTGCCTTTCTTCAGCCGATGTTCGGCCACTGGGCCGATCGCTCGGGCGAAGGTCGCTGGATGGCCTGCGTGGGCGTCCTGCTGTCCGGCTGTGGCGCGGCGGCGCTGGGCGTGGTACCCGGCTTCGCCGGCCTGGGTGTGGCGATGCTCGCTACGGGCATCGGATCGGCGCTGTTCCACCCGATGAGCGCGGCGCTGGTTGCCCAGGCCGCACCGCCACGCCAGCGCGCGTTCTGGATGAGCATCTACATCAGCGCCGGCAATTTCGGCCTCGGCATCGGACCGTTGCTGGTCGGCCTGGTGCTGGTCCAGGGCGACCTCCGCGGCACGTGGCTGCTGGGCATACCCGCCGCGATCGCCGCCGGCCTGCTGTGGCGTGTGGCGCCAGTTCCACCGGGCGCCTCGGGAGCGAGTCGAGCATCGCTGATCGGCGTCCTGCGCGGGAGCTGGCGGGTGCTCGTGCCGTTGATCGGCGTCGTGGCCGTGCGCAGCTGGGCGTCAACGACGCTGGTGACGTTTCTGCCGACGCTGGCCAACCAGCGCGGCGCGCCGCCCAGCGAGGCCGCCCAGGTGCTCACGGTCTTTCTGATCTCCGGCGCGATCGGCGGCTTCGCCGGTGGCGCCGCCGCGGACCGGCTGGGACGCGACCGCGTCGTCATCGGCTCGCTGCTGTTGAGCGTGCCCTTCGGCGTGCTGCTCGGAGTGCTGGGCGAATTCGGCCCGGCGTTCTGGCTCGCCGCGGCGGCCTCCGGCGTGTTCCTGAATGGCTCGTGGATCTCGCTGACGGTGCGCGGACAGGAGAGCGTGCCCGGCAGCATTGCGATGATGAGCGGCCTGATGCTCGGCCTGTCCGTCGGGTTGGGCGGCATCGCGGTGACACCCTTTGGCCTGGTGGCGGAACGCTTCGGCCTCGGCAGTGTCATCGCCGCCACGGCCTGCCTGCCGCTACTCGGGGCGTTGATGATGCGCTTCGTGCCCCACCCGAGAAGCGTCTGACGTCATCCCGCCGGCGCCATGGCGTGTGGCTGCTGGCGTTGGCGGCGATGGTGTGTGCCTTCTATCTCCCGCAACTCCTCACGGGCACGGTGCAGTTCGACGGAGTCGACGTGCACTACACCTCGCAGCGCTACTTTTCGGATGCGCTGCGAAGCGGTCACCTGCCGTTCTGGACCCCGTATGTCTTCGCCGGCTTTCCCTTCCTGGCCGACCTCCAGGTCGGCGCCTGGTACCCACTGAACTGGCCGTTCTTTCTGGCGGGAATCACACCCGCCAGCATCAGCGGGGAGCTCCTGCTCCACAGCCTGATCGCCTGCGGCGGGACCTACGCGCTGGCGATCCGTCTCATCGGTAGGCCAGCCGCCGGGGTGGCGGCGGCCATCTTCTATGGCCTGTCTGGTTGGTTCGCGGCCCACAGCCAGCACGTCGGCATGTCCGAGGCGGCGGCCTGGCTGCCATGGTTGGTGCTGTTCGTCGACGTACTCGCGGATGGACTGAGCCTGGCGCGGCTGGCGCTGGCCGGGCTACTCGGCGCGGCGCTGGCGTTGCCGGGTCACTTCCAGGTGGCGCTGTACGCGTTGAGCGGCGTCAGCCTGTGGGCGCTGCTGGAGGCGGCCATGTGCCGCTCACTCCAGCACGCGCGCCGCGCCGCGATCGGACTCGCAACCACCGTCAGTTGGGGGTCATGTGTGGCAGCGGTGATGCTCCTCCCGGCACTGGAGCTGGTGGATCAATCAGTGCGGAGGGACTTCAACGCACGCGACGTGGACCTCGGGTACTTTCATCCGGAGTCGCTCTTGACGTTGGTACAGCCCGACCACTACGGCCTGATCTCCGGTCGATACTCCGGTCCGGGCGATATTACGCAGCACTACTTTTACGCCGGTATCCTCCTGCCGCCGCTGCTAGCACTCGGAATCCGCAACACGCTGGTGGTCCGAACGGCGGTCCTTCTGGGACTCCCATTTGTGTGGTACGCCGCCGGGCCAGCCGCGGGTCTATTTCGCTTCGTCGTCCGCCTGCCCGGTTTCAGCAGCGTCGAGCTACCCATGCACGGCTGGTTCCTGCCGGCGCTCGGTCTCGCGCTACTGGGCGGAGCCGGTTTCGCCGTCGTCGAGCAGCGACTGCCACGCGCGTGGGTGGCTGTGCTTGTGACGATCCTGTTTCTCGATGTGTTCACCGTAAACGAGCTCCTGAATCCACTCGCCTTCGCTCGACGCGGATTCGACGAGCTCTACGGCGCGGCTCTCCGTTCGTTCCAGCTGCAGGTCGCAAGCGCAGATGAACCGGTGGAACGCGTCCACGGGCCACCGCTGAGCGTGATCGGTTATCGCAACCACGCCCTGCAGAGTTATGTCGAGACCACTTATGGCTACAACCCGCTGGAGCTCGCCAGGTATGCGGACTACGCCGCCGCGGCGGAATCCAATCAGCGTCTGTTGGATGGCCTGGCGGCGACACACCGGCTGCAGCCAGATCTGACCCTCCGACGGAATGACTCGGCGCTGCCGCTGGCGTTCTTCACGCGCCAGGTTACGCAGGTGCCCGATGAGACGAGCGCTCGCCAGCGCCTGGCGGATCTGGATCCAAGTGAGGAAACCCTGGTCGTCGCACCCGCCCCGTCGGCTCAGCTGGATGCGTCAGCCGTGGTGCGTGTGGTGGAGCGCGGCGAGGACCACGTCGTCCTCCACTACCGTACAGGTGTAGCGAGCATGCTGCGAGTGGCGATTCCGTGGTTCCCAGGTTGGCGCGCGACGCTCGACGGCGTCGAGGTCCCGATCGTCATCGCCGACGCGGCGTTCATCGGCGCTCCAGTGCCCGCCGGCGAAGGCGACCTCCGCCTCGCTTATGCGCCGCGCTTCTTTGCATGGGGCGCCAGCATCAGCGTCGTGGCGATCGTGGCCACGGCGGCCGCGCTGGTGCGAGGTTATGTGCTCAATCGTCGCGCTCTTCGCGTTGCTGGCTCAGCGAGCCGCCCAGAGTGTTGAAGCGGGCGATCACCGCATTCAGCCGAGACTCGGCTTCAGGCAGCGTGACCGATCGATCACTCTGAATGGCAGTCAGCTCGCGGGAAAGTGCATCGACCGTTCCACTGAGTTCTTCTGAGACATCTTGCGGATCGTCGACGCCCTGTACGTACTGGATCGCGAGGGCAACGGTGACACACCGGGTGCAGCCAGTATTGATGGCGACCGCAAAGTTCTGCGGTTCGATATCTCTTGCCCTTTCGGCCGAGTACGCATCGATCTGGAGCGCCACCGACAGCGTCTGACACCGCAGGCACGAACCTTCGGCGTAGGCTTCGTTCAGGGGGATCACCACCCGGCCGGGGATCGTATTGAGCTGGATCGCGGCACGCACCC
>VBGG01000647.1 GCA_005883405.1 Chloroflexota bacterium
ATCCCCCAGGCGGAGCTGGCGCTGCACCTGGGGGAGCTGCCGCGCGATCGCGACCTGCTTGTCGTGTGCGAGGGCGGCACCCGCTCCGCCCGAGCGGCTCGCTTCCTGAAGCAAACTGGCTTTTCGCACGTGACAAACCTGGTGGGTGGCACGGGTGCCTGGCGTCAGGCCGGCTTGCCGACGGAGCGCGAGCCCGCATGACGCAGCCTCTGACGCCCGAGCTCCTGATCTACGGAATCGTCGCCGCTGGTGATCCGCAGCTTTCGCCTGACGGCGCGCGGGTCGTCTACTCACTTGGCCGGGCGGACCGTGAGCACGACCGCGGCACCAGCCAGATCTGGCAGTCGGACCTCGACGGCGCCAACCCGCGCCAGCTGACCTGGACCGGCGATCGCAATCGCGAAGCCCGCTGGTCGCCTGACGGTCGCTCCATCGCCTTCGTGTCCGACCGGCTCCAGGGCAGCAGCGGACTGTTCGTGCTGCCGATGGATGCCCCCGGCGAAGCGCGCGAGCTCACCCGTCACCGCCAGCCGATCGGGGGCCTGGCTTGGTCGCCTGACGGCCGATCGATTGCCTACACCACCACCTTCGATCCCGACAATCCTGACGAGCAACCGCTGCCGGAGTGCCGCCCGCCGAAGGTGCGCGTGACCCGCCGACTCGACTACAAGCAAGACAATCGCGGCTGGGTGAACGATGCTCGCGGGCAGGTCTTCGTCGTCGACGTGGCCTCCGGCGAGCGCCGCATGCTTACCCGCGAGCCACATGACCTGTGGTTCCCTCAGTGGTCGCCGGACGGTCGCACACTCGCCGCGCGGGTCACCGGTGCAAGCGGCATCTACTCACGCCTGGCGCTCGTCGACGCCGCCACCGGCCACACTCGTCGCGTCGGGCCGGAGTTTGGCTCGGTCGGAGTCTGGGCGTGGTCACCTGGTAGTGACCGCATCCTGTTCGACGGTGATACCGAACCTTCTGCCGCGGTCGACCTCTTCCTGTACAGCTTGAATGACGACGCGATCCGGCGTCTGACAACCGATCTGCCGTGTACTCCGGATGCCGGTTTTCCCACCGTTGTCGCGCCATCGCAGCCGGTCTGGCTGGACGACTCGGAGGTGGTCTTTCACGCGATCCGCGCCGGTGAGAGCTGCGTCTATCGCTTCAACGTCGAATCTGCCGAGCTGCGGCGCGAGCTCGCGACTGGATCCGTCAGCGTTGGATTCAGCGTCGACGCATCGAAACGCTACGTCGCCCACGCGCACACCAGCCTGGACGGGCTCGGAGAGATCGCGATCTACGATCGCCAGTCGGGCGAGCGGCGGCTCATCACGCGCCACAATACCGGCCTGCTCGCCACGGCGCCGCCGGCGGCGTGGGAACGGTTCGACGTCGAGCGCGACGGGACAATCATCGAAGCCTGGCTGCTCAAGCCGGCCGACTTCGACCCGAGCAGGAAGTACCCGGTCGTGCTCGACGTGCACGGCGGCCCGCACGGCTTTCACGGCTTTGCCTTCAACAACATTCAGCAGGTCCTCGCCAGCCACGGTTTCCTGGTCGTATACGCGAATCCGCGCGGCTCCGGTTCGTATGGGCGTGAGTTCGCCCAGATGGTCCGCTGTGACTGGGGCGGCGAAGATTACCTGGACCTGATGACCGTGCTGGATGCGCTGCTCGAGCGCCCGTATGCCGACGCCGACCGGCTTGGTATCTGGGGCTATAGCTATGGCGGCTACATGACGGCGTGGGCGATCGGCCAGACTCCGCGCTTCAAAGCGGCAGTGTGCGGCGCACCCTGCTTCGATCTGGAGTCGATGTACGGCACCAGCGACATTGGCCACGCGTGGGGCCCGTATGAGTGGGGCGGCCAGCCGCATGAGGCGAGCGAGGCATTCGCGGCGCATTCCCCTTCTACCTTTGCCCACCGCGCGAGGACGCCTACGCTCATCATGCAGGGCGAAGCGGACGAGCGCTGCCCCATCGGCCAGGGCGAGCAGATGTTCGTCGCCCTCAAGCAGGCTGGCTGCGAGGTGGAGTTCGCGCGCTACCCCGGTGGCGCGCATGCGATGCTGCGGGTTGGGCCGCCGTCGCACCGCGCCGACTTCCTGGAGCGCCTGCTCGGCTGGTTCACCGACCATCTGACATGATCCGCGCGCTCGAGGAGGAGGGGCAGTCCCGCGCTCCGCTTCGCTCCACGGGGTAGACCCGCCGGTGAGTCCTCTGAGCCTGCTCGAGTACCACGCCGCGACCAGGCACTCGCTCGAGAGCGTGCGGTCGAGCGGGCACGGCCTCGATTGGCCGAACCAGCCACTGCCCTTCAAGATCTACACCTCGCTCGAGCCGCTGACCCTGCCGCTGTCATTCAGCGCATCCCAGTCGTCGGCGCTCGATGCGATCGCGAGGGCATGCGCTGGCTCGGATGGCCTGCCCGATCTGCAGATGGTCGCGCGGCTGGCCTACTTCAGCAATGGCGTGACGCGCGTCATCCGGCGCATGCCGTTTCGCGCCGCGGCATGTACGGGCGCTCTGTACCACATCGAGATGTACCTGATCTGTGGCGATCTGGAAGGTCTCGAGGCCGGGGTATACCACTTCGGTGCGCACGACAACGGGCTCCGCCAGCTGCGCCGTGGGGATTACCGTTTTGTTGTCGCTTCGGCGACAGGTGACGAGCCGCACGTTGAGCAGGCGCCGCTCGTCGCCGCGTTCACGAGCACCTGGTGGCGCAACGCGTGGAAGTACCAGGCGCGCGCTTATCGTCACGCCTTCTGGGATACCGGCACGATCGTCGCCAACCTGCTGGCGGTGGCCTGCGCCAATGGAGTCCCCGCCCACGAGCTGGTCGGCTTCGCCGACACCGAGCTCAATCGCCTGCTAGACGTCGATCCCGCCATGGAGGCGACGATCTGCCTGGTGTCGCTCGGCCAGGGCGCCGCTCCGCCGGTCAATGCGCCCGATCTTCCAGCCCTGGCGCTGCCGACGCAGCGGCTGTCGGCTCAGCAGGTGGACTATCCGCTGATCGTCGAGGCCCATCGAGCTTCGAGCCTCGCCTCGGGCGCGGAGGTCCTGGCGTGGCGAGAAGCGCTCGCTTCAGCTGCTCCGCCGCAAACTGGCACGGCCGATGGCGCTGACGCCCGGCGCCGCGCGGACCACTCCAGCATGGGTCCCCTCCGGGGAATCGAAGAGGTGATCCTGCATCGCGGTTCGAGCCGCCAGTTCGCCCATGACGCGATCACGCGTGGCCAGCTGGAGGTGATGCTCGACGTCGCGACGGCCCCGATCCCGTCAGATGCGCCGGTGCTCACGCAGCCCTACCTGATCGTCAACGCGGTTGAAGGCCTGGACTCGGGAACCTACGCCTACAACCGAAGCGAGCGCCAGCTCGAGCTCCTGAAGACAGGCGACTTCCGCCGCGAGGCGGCATTCCTCGACCTCGGCCAGGAGCTCGCTGGGGATGCGGCGCTGAACGTCTACTGGCTCGCAAATCTGGACCATCGAGCCAATCGCGACTACCGCGCTGCCCAGCTCGAAGCCGCCATCGAAGGCGGCAAGCTCTACCTCGCCGCCTACGCGCTGGGCCTCGGCGCCACCGGCCTGACCTTCTTCGACGACGAGGTCACCAGCTTCTTCGCCCCCATGCCAGAGGCAAACTGGTGATGTTCCTCACCGCCGTGGGCCACCCCGCACGACGTGCCAAGTGAGATGACCCCCTCTCCCTCTGGGAGAGGCTTTATCCAGGGGTGAGGGAGGCGTACGAGCACGAACGCTTTCGCTCGTAGGCACCCCTCACCCGCGCTGCGCGCGGCCTCTCCCAGAGGGAGAGGCGGTCTCTTCCTCTACCTATGCGCCCGCTTTCTCTAGTGGCTCGCCGTTGTTCTCGTTCGCCTTGCCGCGGCCCCAGTACGCCTTGGCGGAGACCTGATCGGGGGTGAGCCCGCGCGCGAGCGCGGCCCGCAAGACCGCGTTGACTATCTGGACCTCGCCCGCGATATAGACGTGCCCGCGCCCATCCGGCAGGTCCGCCGAGGTCATCGCGTCGACAAGCATGGTGCTCTCGATCGCCGGCGTATCACCGCGGTACAGCCAGTTCACCAGCTGCGTCTCGGAGCTAGCCCTCGAGGTACCGAGCGTGTCCGCGGGCGAGGTGACCTCCAGGTACGCCTGGGTAGGCACCGCCTCAGGCAGCCCCTCCAGCATCCGCAGGCTGCCCGGGGCCCCCGTCTCATCCCCCAGGAACAGGTGCCAATCGGCATCACGATCGAGGTAGATCTTGCCTCGCGGCCCGACGCCGTTGACGCGGTCCCCAGGTATGGTGCTGGCCGCCCATTCCGCCCCCGGGCCGTGTACGCCATGGGCGACGACGTCCAGCTCGATCGTCCTGGCGCGCGGGTCGTACCCACGGATGGTGTACCGCCGACTCACCGCCCGCTCGCCGCCCGAGAGCACCAGCATGACGTCCTGGCCGGGCTCATACGTAAAGTCCTGGAGCCCGTTGCCGGTCAAAAGGAGCTGGCGCATCCGCGGCCCCAGGTCGTCGACCTGGACGACCTCCAGCTCGAGCAGTTGCACGCCCGGAATCGTCAGCAGCCGCGGCGGCACCGGAAACGCGAATCGAGTAGCGGGCTTTGAAGAACTCACCCCGAAGAGTATCGCCCAACCTTTGGGTCCCGCAGCGTAACCCAGCCGATCACGCCACCGGCAGCTGCCAGACCCGCCGCCAGCAGCACCCCAACGCGATAGCCAGCGGTGAACACATTCGGGTCGAGATACGCGTCGCCGCTCAAGCCGGCAAGCACCGGCAGCAGAGCCACCGCGACCAGACTGGCCGCGCGCGCCACGGCGTTGTTCACCGCCGACGCTACGCCCGCGTGGCGCTCCTCGACGCTGGCCATGACCGTCGCGGTGAGTGGCGCGACGGTTAGCCCGAGGCCGATTCCGAAGACGAGCACGGCTGGCAGGACGTCAACCAGGTAGGAGCTACCCCGGCCGATGCGCGCCATCAAGGCCATGCCCGCCGCCGCCAGCAGCGGTCCCACGGTCAGCGGAATCCGCGGCCCGATTCGCTGCGCCAGCTGGCCGGCTGGCGGCGACATCACCAGCAGCAGAACGGTGATCGGCAGCGTGGTCAGACCCGCCTGTACTGGCGAATAGCCGACCACCTGCTGAAGCTGCAGCACCAGCAGGAAGAGCATGCCACCCAGCGCGCCGTACACCGTGAAGGTCACCAGGTTGGTGCCCGTGAATGGTCGCGAGGCAAACAGCGACAGTGGAAGCATGGGCTGGCGCGCCCGCCCCTCGACGATCGCGAATCCGACGAGTGCGACCAGGCCCAGCGCCGTCGCCAGAAGGATGCGGGGCGAAGCGAAGCCCTCGGTCGGCGCCTCGATGAGCGCGAAGGTGGTGCCGCCGAGGCCGACGACCGCCAGCAGCGCTCCTGGCACGTCGATCTCGCCGCTCGCCTCGGGATCGCGGCTTTCCGGGACGTGTCGCAGTGCTACCCAGGCGACCAGGGCGGCCGGCGGCAGGTTGATGAGGAAGATCAGTCGCCAGGACACGGCTTGCACCAGGTACCCGCCCAGGAGCGGTCCGATCGCCGTGGCGATACCGCCCAGCCCCGACCAGGCGCCGATCGCCTTGCCCCGGTCTTCGCTGACGAACGTGGCCTGGATGATGGCCAGGCTGCCGGGCGTCAGCAACGCGCCACCGACGCCTTGCAGCACGCGCGCGCCGATCAGCGTCGGCAGGTTCGGCGCCAGTCCGCAGATCAGGGATGCCGTCGCAAACCAGACCACGCCGATGACGAATACCCGTCGCCGACCGAAGCGGTCGCCCAGCGATCCGCCGAGCAGGATGAGCGACGCCAGCGTCAGCAGGTAGCCCGAGATGGTCCACTGCAGGCCGTCGATGCCTGCCCCCAGGTCGCGACCGATCGTCGGCAGCGCGACGTTGACCACCGTCCCGTCGAGGAACACCATGGCCGACCCGAGGACTGTCGCCAGCAGCGTCCAGCGCCCCGACGGGCTGGCGTAGCGCAGGTCCCCCGCTGTCGGCCGTTGGCTCGCCACCACACGAACTCTACGCGTTGTGCACCAGTCGAGTGCCTGGACGCGTTGCTATAGTGGCGGCGTGGCCCGTGCTGACCGTACGCGGTCTTCCAACCCACCCGTCACCCGCGTATTCACCGGCCGCCAGGCCGCTAAGGACGCGATCCGCGCTCTAGAGGGGGCCGGCGTTGACCCGCGCTCGATCAGCATCGTGACGCGTTGGCCAGCCGACGCCGAGACCCTCGAGCATGACACGGGCGCGTCTGAGGATCTGGAGCACGCCAGCCATCGCGATCGCCTGACCCAGTTCGTGGATTGGCTCGGTCGGGTGGGTTCGGTGGCGGTGCCGGGCCTCGGGCCGGTGCTTGGCACCGGCGATCTGTGGCGGGACGTCTCAATCGCCGGCAGCGGTCGTGGCTCGGTCACCGGCGCCCTGGTCGGTGTCGGCGTGCCGGTCGATGAAGCCGCGGACCTCGAACGAGCCGTCTTCCAGGGGCAGATCCTGGTGGTCGTCCACGGCGCTTACGACCCAGCCGCTGCCCAGCGCGTGCTCCACCCTCGCTGAGGAGGTGGCATGACCATCAAAGAACATCGGGAGCCGGACTCCGCCGCGTACTGACGGTGCCTCAGTGCACGACTTCAGTCGCGTAGCGCGCCATGACCTCCGCGACTTCCTTCGGATCCAGGCCGCTGGGCCCCCGGATTGGCGAACGTGTGCGGAGTGCCTGGCGGCGCGGTCACCAGCGTGCCCGGCTGGGCGATCACGGTTTCGCCTCCACAGGTAAAGCTGGGAGCACCTGAGACCACGAAGAACGTCTCGTCGTGCTTGCGGTGCACGTGCTGGGGTGGTCCAGTCACACCTGGCGGAATCCTGACTTCGACCACGCCGATCCGATGATTCGTGTGGCTGCCGTCTTCCAGGATGCGGATGGACTCCGGGCCAGCCGAGACCG
>VBGG01000150.1:0-24707 GCA_005883405.1 Chloroflexota bacterium
CCTCTGGGAGAGGGCTGTGGTGAGGGTGGCGTACAAGCACGAACGTCGTCAGCCCCACCCGCGATCGGCGGCAACAGCTCGAGGCAGTCGCCGTCCTGGAGGCGCTGGTCGAGTCGCACCATTTCGCCTCGGACGTGCACCAGCAGCTGGCCCCAGAGCCACTCGTCCTTCGCCGCGCCCGCTAGGGGCTCGAACTCTCGACTTCGGTCAGCCAACTGGCGCAAGACGTCGCGCAGCGTGCTGTCGTCCTGCACGTCCAGGTCTAGCGTGCCCGCACCCAAACCGGCGCGGTATGGCGGATACGCGACGACCTGCAGCCGCACGCCGACAGGCTAGCAACTACTTCGCTTGCACAGCAGCCGACACCAGCGCTGGCCCGAGCGCGGCCACGAGAGCGCTTCCGGCCAGCGCGGGCAGAAACGCGCTGGCCTCGACGTGCGTCGCGTCCCACACCGCGCCCGCGAGCAGGGTCACGACGAAGGCCGTCGAGTAGCTGATCGCGAACGTGCCTGCCGACAGCCGCGCGACCTCAGCCGGCTCGGCCAGCAGCGCCGGCAGAGCAAAGCTCAGGACCAGGATGTAGGCAGCACAGAAACCGAAGACCCCCGCCGCTGCGATCAGCGCCGCTCCTGGCAGCGTCAGCACCACCCCGAGTGAGACAAGAATGGCGCCCGCTACTGCATACGACGTCATCGGTCGAGCGAGCACGCGCAGCGGCACCAGTCCGATCACCGCTGAGGCCGGCACCTGTGCCCCGTTGAGCGATGTCAGCGCCAGGCCTACCAGGTCCGCCTGGCTGGTGGCGTGCAGGTAGTCAGGGATGAACGTGTTGGCGCCGAAGTAGACCATGCTGGCCGCCGACTGCAGCACGCCCAGACGCCACATCCGGCTGCTCCGCCAATCGGGCATGCCCTGCGGCCGCGGCACGCCAACCGCGCTCGCCACGTGCGGCGTTCCGATGGCGACCAGCGCAGCGGTCACCAGCACGGGTATGGACCAGACCACAAAGCTGGCTTCCCAAGTACCAAGCAGCGGCAGGACCACCGGCAGGGTCAACGCGGCACTCAAGAGCTCCCCGACCAGCAAACCGTTCGACCACAAGCCGGTGGCGCGCGTGATCGCGTGCGGGAACCACTGCCGCACCAGGGCGGGCAGGGTCGGCTGGCTGATGCTGATCGCCAGGCCCATGCAGAACGTCATGGCGAACAACACCGGTACGCTCGGCCCCAGACCGCGCAGCGCCGAGGAGACGCCGATCATCGAGAGCCCGAAGATCAGCGCCCGGCGCGGCCCGACTCTGGCGATCAGCAGCGAGCCGGGTACGGCGCCGAGGCCCAGGAGCAGCACTGGCAAGCCTGACAGCGCGGCGACGCCCTTCTCGTCCAACTGCAGGTCGGCATGGATGAGCGGCAGCACCGGCGGCACCGCGAGCAGCGTCAGCCGCATGTCGCTGCCCGCCAGCCACAGCAACCCCAGCCACCACCAGGCTCGCGGCATCCTGTGAAGCCTAGCGGCCGTCGCCGGCGAATTGCCTCTCCCTCTGGGAGAGGCCGCGCGCAGCGCGGGTGAGGGGTGCACATAGGCGCGAACGTTCGTCCTCGCATGCACCCCTCACCCCAGACGAGAGGGAGCTACCGTGTTGCCTCTAGACAGGCCGCCGGAGGCGATGGCACTCTGGTGGCTCCGTGCTCAGCCGCCTGGCGCTCGTGGGTGCTCTGCTCATTCTGGTCGGCGCCAGCTTCACCGCGGAACCGCTCCAGGTCGGTCTCGCGCAGCAGATCATCACCACCGCGACGCTGACGCCGTCGACATTGCCGCCCACCGCAACCGCGACACCGTCGCCAACGGCCACGGCAACACCGTCACCCACGCCAACAGTGCCCGCCGCGACCGCCACCGCAACGGCAACGACTGCGCCGACGCGGACCGCCACAGCGTTGCCGTCCCCAACGCCCACCGCCACGCGAACGCCCACCTCGACCGCCACCCGAACACCCACCCCAGTCGTCACCGCGACGCGCACACCGACCCCGCCGGGTACCCCCACCCCGGCGGGAACCCCAACAAGCACGCCCACGCCGGTCGCCCCGGTCGCGTCGGGCATCAGCCTGAGCAGCATCACCCGCTCGAGCGTGACCGTGACCTGGGACACGAACATCCCGGCCACCTCGCAGGTCGAGCTCCTGAGCGACACAGCGCGGCCCGCAAAGGACGATCACCTGGTGACGGAGCATCGAGTGGTGCTCACGGGTCTCGCGCCCGGCGCCACTTACCGTTTCCGGGTGCGGAGTATCGGCCTCGACGGCGGGATCGGCACTTCTGCCGAGAGCCCGCTCACGACAGCGCCAGCCGGCAGCGGCCCGGAAGTGGCCAGCGTGTCGGTGCGGCAGCTGACCTCCACCACCGCCAGGCTGGGCTGGGCGACCAGCACGGGCACGGTGGCCCAGGTGGAGTACGGCGCCAGCGCGAACTACGGAGGCTTCACGCTGCTGAAGGTCTTCACGTCGCCTGCACAGGAGATGCTCCTCAGCGGCCTCCACCCGGGCACGACCCACCACTTCCGCATCAAGGCCTGGGACGGCGATGGCTTCCTCGGCGCCTCAGTCGATGGGACCTTCACCACGGCCGTGGCAGGCCTGGCTACGCTCCTCGGTGACTCGAGAGTCGAGACCGAACGCGTCACGCTCGCCGAGGGCCAGGCGGCGGCCTACCAGTACATCGCTGCGCAGAGCGGCCAGGCAAGCCTCGTACGGCTGTACGTGGACTCCGGTAGCAGCACGCCGGTGATCCGTGTGGCGCTGTACTCCGACGAAGGTGGCACGCCGGGCGCGATCCTCTCGCAGGGCAGCGCGCCGGCGCTGATACACGGCTGGATCGACGTGAGCCTCCCGCCGGTGCCGCTGCTGAAGGACACCCGCTACTGGCTGGTGGTGCTCAGCCCGATCGGGTCAGGCAGCGTTGTTCTTCGAGACCTTGGGCTTGGCGGCAGCAGCATGCTGAGCGCTCAGACAACGCTGGCCGCGCTTCCGCGCACATGGACGGCGGGCAGCGTGGCGGTGCGGTCGCCGCTTTCGGCCTACGTGCAGCAGGTGCCACCGGCGATCACGCTGATGGGTCCGGCCGAGGCCAGCGTGGTCACGGGCCGCGTGCCACTCTCAGCGGTGGTAGACGACGATGCGCCCATCGTGCGACTCCAGTTTCTGGTGGACGGTGAGCCAGCGGGTCCTTCGCAGACCGCGGAGCCATACAGCGCGGTCTGGGACACGCGGGAATCGAGTCCAACGCAGCTGCACATGATTTCGGCGCGAGCCACCGATCTTCTGGGCAGATCGACCACCTCGGGAGTCGTAAGCGTTCAGGTCGATAATGGGCCGCTGATCTCGAAGGTCACGGTCAGCCCTGGACTGACGTCGACCAGCGCGCGCATCACCTGGATCACCGATGTCCTGGCGGATGGCCAGGTGGAGTACGGGCCCACCGCGTCCTATGGCCGGGCAACGCCCATCGACACCCGCGTCGACTGGCGCCACGACATGCAGCTGACGGGCCTCGCGGCCGCCTCCACCTACCACTACCGCGTCCGCAGCCGAGACGCCACTGGCGCCCTAGCCGTCTCCGCGGATCAGACGTTCTTCACATCGGACCAGTAACGAGCTCCCTCTCCCTCTGGGAGAGGGCTGGGGTGAGGGGTGCATACGAGATTCCAACGTTCCCGAAGATACGCACCCCTCACCCGCGCTGCGCGCGGTTTAATCAACTCCCAGAGGGAGAGGCGAATTATCCTCCGTGCTCGTCGACACTGAACGGCCGCGGGAACGCGGTGGGCGTAAAGGGGATGTAGGCCGCGGGCGCGGGCGCCAGCGCAGGGTCCAGGGTCCCGAGACCAGTGGCGGCGGCGTTCAGCTCCGCGGGACTGAGCCCAGACCACGCTCCCGTATCCAGCCGGCGCACGAGCGCGCTGAGCGCCGCGAGCGTCTCGGCGGGCGTAAACGTGCAATGCCCCGCGCGATGGACGAACGCCTGCCGTAGCAGCTGCCGCTCGTCGACGATCCTGGCGTAGGCCTGCTCATCCTGGTTCAGTACCAGCCCGTCACCCGTGGTGTGAATGGTCAGTACGGGCAGGCCGCCCAGGTCGCCATTGAAGACGATATTCTGCGTCAGATAGTCGACCGCCGAAGGGCTCGCGTCGATGCGTGGCGCGGCGCCGAGCGTCGCCAGATCCTGTTGCAGGTCGAGCCCGGCGGCGCGGTAGAGCGCGCGAACCTCATCACGGTTGATCGATCGCGCAAGCTGCCGGTCGTAGTCCACGTCGGTGTTCCACGACGGGTTGCCGCCCGCACGGAACTCCAGCTCCGCGCGGAGTGCGAACAGGAACGGGAAGTCCACCTGCTGGTCCCACAGGAACTGGTTGAGCTCGCGGGCGCTGAAATCAGTCCGCGGTGGTTCCGGCGATCCTGGAACGAACCAGCCCGGCAGGTCGCCGACGGCCGCCACCAGGGCCAGCCTGGCTTGACCCTGTGGCGTTCCTTGCGCCTGGGCCAGCAACACTTCGGCCTGGTGGAGATTGGCCGACGGATCGGTGATGTTCACCAGCTGCAGCGAAGAGCCAGGCGCCAGCAGCGTCTTGAAGACGAACTCCGCGTCGAGCGCGGTATTCCACACGCCGACCCCGCCGGCCAGCACGCCGCACATCGGCAGCGCGCCGGCGAAGCGACTCGCGTCGCGCTGCACCAGTCCGGCGGTGATCATGCCGCCCAGCGAATGGCCCCAGGCGATGGTTCGCTTCGGCACGCCGTAGGTCTTGTCGAAGTAGTCGAGCAGCGCGATCTGATCGTGCAGCGCGTCTTTGACCGCCCAGCCCGTCGAGCTGTAGGCCGATCCGGCCAGCGCATAGCCCTGGTTCAGCAGCACGCCACCGGTGGCGGGATCGCCAACATCCCGCGCGGGGTTGTCCGAGCCGGGCGTCACGTACCCATGGCTGTACAGCAGCAGGCTGCCATTCCAGTTCGCCGGAATCTCGATCTCGTACGCGGCTCCGCCGATGCTGCCCTTATCGTTGACTGGGCCGGCGGCGGCCGCCGTACCACTGATCGACCCGAGCGCCAGAGCGAGGCCAGCCAGTAGGCGAAGCGCATACGCGCGCATAGCAAAGCTCCTCCCGTCGAGAACCGAGGGCCTATCCTATCTCCCTGGTGACGTTGCCCGTTGTCCACGTGCATGGCGAGCACTACGACCGCTTCTTGCGCGAGGGTCAGCTCAACCCGCGCGAGGCGCGCGCACGCGCCGAGCGGTACCTGCCGCTCCTGGATGGCCACCCGTACTCAGACGCCATGCGCGGCTTGGCCGAGGGCTCAGAACAGGACGTGCTCGACCTGGTCGTGCTCAACATGCGTTACGAGCTGCTGTACTACCAGTACAGCATCCTGCCCGTTGGTGAACCCGATGGGTGCTCGTCGTTTGCCGTGCTGCCATCGGCCTCTGAGAACGGTCACCTGTTGCTTGGCGAGAACTGGGACTGGATCCCCGAGGTACTCGGCGCGGTGCTCCACACGCGTGAGCCAGACGGGCTGGAGACGTTGAGCTTCACCGAGGCGGGCATCGTGGGCGGCAAGATCGGCTTGAACTCCGCCGGGCTCGGGTTGGCGATCAACGGGTTATTGTCGACCGCCGATGATTGGTCGCGGCTGGTCATGCCGTTTCACGTGCGGTGCTACGAGATTCTTCGGCGTCGGACGCTCGCTTCGGCCGCCGAGGTGGTGACCAGCGGCTCGCGCGCGTGCTCGGCCAACTTCCTGCTGGCGCAGGTGCCCGACCAGGCCGTAGACATCGAGGCGGCGCCCGATTCGGTGTGCACCATCGCCGCCGAGCGCGGCGCCGTGGCTCACACCAATCACTTTTTGGACCCGGCGTCGCTCGGGGTTTCAGAGCCTCGGAGTGAGCGGCGGCCACACTCGTATACCCGTCTGGCTCGCCTTCGCGAGCTGATCGACGCCCGCGCGCCCGTCTCTGTTGGAGACATGGAGAGCTGTCTCCGCGACCACGACAACTTCCCTGACAGCGTGTGCCGTCACGAGAATCAGGACGACCCGCCCGAGGAGTGGTGCGTCACCGTCACCTCGGTCATCATGGACCTCGAAGAGCGCGCCTTGCGGCTGACCGACGGCCCGCCGTACGAACACCTCTACGAGGGCTACTCGATCCCGCACACCGCCGTCCTCGGCCGCTAGCTGAGCTCTCAGCTTTCAGCTATCAGCTATCAGTTCTCAGCTCTCCCTGCAGGGGCCCGTTGGCCATGAACCGCGCAAGCCGCACTTCGCGGGCGGATGCCATCTCATTGAATCTTTGCGCTGTCGCAAGCGAACGGGTCGCTCAATTCGCAGGGACGGCCTCGCCTGCGTAGCGGCGGCAGAGACGGCCTCGCCCGCTGTCGTTTGCCGCACCGAGTGTTGGCCGGTTGGTCGTGGACCGCGCAAGCCGCACTTCGCGGGCGGATGCCATCTCATTGAATCTTTGTGCTGTCGCAAGCGAACGGGTCGCTCAATTCTCAGGGCCGGCCGCGCAGCGATGCACAGGGGGTCCCGCCTGGGAAACACCTGAATCAAGTTTTGAGTGATACTGACCCGTAATCCCTGACAGCCCTGGGGGACCCAACATATGCAGCTTGGCTTCGTTGGCCTCGGCCGCATGGGCGGCAATATGGTCCACCGCCTGGCGCGCGGTGGACACGAGGTCGTGGCATTCAACCGCAGCCCTGGGCCCGTCCAGGATGCGGTCCGCAACGGCGCGATCGGTGCGACATCCCTCCAGGATCTGGTCCAGAAGGTCAAGCCACCACGCAACATCTGGCTCATGCTGCCAGCCGGCAACGTCACCGATGAGTACCTCGGTCAGCTCATGGACCTCTGCCAGCCCGGCGACCTGTTCGTCGACGGCGCGAACTCGAAGTGGAAAGACACCAGAGCTCGTGCCGAGCGCGCCAAAGCCCGCGGCTTCGAGTTCGTGGACTGCGGCACGAGCGGCGGCATCTGGGGCCTCGAGGTCGGCTACTCGATCATGGCCGGTGGCGCGCCGGAGGCGTTCGCCCGCGTCGAGCCGGCGGTCAAGACGCTGGCGCCCGAAGACGGCTACGGCCTGGTCGGCCCAAATGGCGCGGGCCACTTCGTCAAGATGGTTCACAACGGCATCGAATACGGGATGATGCAGGCCTACGCCGAAGGCTTCCAGATCCTCGAGAAGTCCGAGTACCCGCTGAATCTCGAGCAGGTGGGCAAGATCTGGCAGCACGGCAGCGTCGTGCGGTCATGGCTGCTCGACCTGGCGGTGAGCGCGTTCGAAAAGGACCCGAAGCTGGAGCAGCTCGAGGGCTGGGTGGCCGATTCCGGCGAAGGCCGCTGGACACTCGAGGCCGCCATCGACGAGGACGTGCCCGCGCCGATCATCACCATGTCCCTGTTCAGCCGCTTCTACTCGCGCGACCGCAACTCGTTCTCCTGGCGCGTGCTTGCGGCCCTGCGCAACGAATTCGGTGGCCACGCGATCCGCGTCGATGGCCAGGAAACGGGCGTCCGCTCCGCGCCCGTCAGCGGGTAGCCGCGATGGCACTGGATGTATCGGTCAGTACGCGCGACGGGGAGATCATTCAGCCGGCCCAGCAGCGGCCGGCGCCGCCCTGCGCCATCGTCATCTTTGGCGCATCCGGCGATCTGACCCACCGCAAGCTGATCCCAGCGCTGTTCGACCTGTTCCAGGCAGGGCTGGTGACCAAACACTTTGCCGTCCTGGGCTTCGCGCGCTCGCCGCTCAGCAACGACGATTTCCGCCGCACCGCGCGCGATGGCATCTCGCACTACACCGCGGACGCTGTCGCTTCAGACAAGTCCTGGGAGGAGTTCAGCAAGTGCCTGCACTACATATCCGGGCAGTTCAACGAGCCCGCCAGCTACCAGCTGCTACGCGAGCGGCTGGAGAAGATCGACGCCGGCCACGGCACGCAGTGCAACCGACTGTTCTATCTGGCGACGCCGCCTGAGCTGTTCGAAGTGATCACCGGCCAATTGGGCGCCGCGGGCCTGAACCAGCGACCTGACGAGCACGCTTTTGTCCGCCTGGTGATCGAAAAGCCGTTCGGCGTGGATCTCGAGACGGCGCGGCACCTCAACGGCTCCGTGCAGCACGCGTTCAAGGAGTCGCAGGTCTTCCGCATCGACCACTACCTCGGCAAAGAGACCGTCCAGAACATTCTGGCCTTCCGCCTGGCCAATGGCATCTTCGAGCCGATCTGGAACCGCAACTTCATCGATCACGTCCAGCTCACGGTGGCCGAGACCGTCGGCGTCGAGCGTCGCGGCGGCTACTACGAACAGATTGGCGCCTTCCGCGACGTGGTCGAAAATCACATGCTGCAGCTCCTGTCGATCGTGGCAATGGAGCCACCAGTCGTGTTCGAAGCCGAGCCGGTCCGTGACGAGAAGCTGAAGGTGCTGAAGGCGCTGCGGCGCATCCCACCTGAACAGACAGGCGAGTTCACCTTACGCGGGCAGTACACGTCGGGCAGCGTCGACGGTCGGCCGGTGTCCAGCTACCGCGGCGAGGAGAAGGTCGCGCCGGACTCGTGGACCGAGACCTTCGTGGTCATGCGGCTGCAGATCGACAACTGGCGTTGGGCGGGCACACCGTTCTACCTGCGGCACGGGAAGCGGATGCCGAAGCGCGCTACAGAGATCGCCATCCAGTTCAAGCGCGCGCCGCAGATGTTCTTCCCAGGCGAAGAGCGCCTGGAGCCTAACGTGCTGGCGATGCGCATTCAGCCTGATGAGGGCATCAGCCTGCGGTTCGGGGCCAAGGTCCCCGGCCCGACGATGCAGCTCCAGGAAGTCGACATGAACTTCATGTACGGCTCTTCGTTCCGCGACGTGGAACAGTCGGACGCCTACGAGCGCCTGCTCCTTGACGCAATGCTCGGCGACCGCACCCTGTTCACTCGCGCCGACGAGGTCGAGCAGGCGTGGGCCTGGGCCCAGGACATCCAGGCGGGCTGGAGCGATCGGCCCAACAACGTCCACTTCTACCCCGCCGGCACGTGGGGCCCCGGCTGGGCCGACGCGTTCATCGAGCGCGACGGCCGCCAGTGGCGCAAGATGTAGGTACGGCTACTCCCTCGCGGTCTCGACGAACGCGAGGAGCGCGTCGTTGAACGCTTCGGGGTTCTCCAGATTGGACATGTGCCCCGCCTGATCGATGGTGACCAGGCGCGCGTTCGGGATGCCTTCGGCGATCAGGCGGGACTCGTCGGGCGGCGTGGGCACGTCGTGCTCGCCGACGATCACCAGCGTGGGCACCGCGATGGTGCTCAACGTGGAAGAGCTGTCCACACGGGCAGCCAGGCCGCGCTGGCCGTTGGCCACGGCCTGGGCGGAGGAGCCGGCCATCATGCCGCGCACGAGCCGCTCCGGTAGCGAGCCTGCGCGCAGGTGGGGCGAGAGCAATCGCGGCAGCATGCTGTCGATGGCCGGTTGAGGGCTGTCGAACTCCTCTGCCAGGCGCGCAATACGCAGTCGATCCTCACGCGCGGTAGCCGTATCGGCCGAGGCGCGTGTGTCCGCAAAGACGAAGGCGCGCACGCGCTCGGGATGCCGTCGCCACAGCGCGAAGCCGACGTAGCCACCCATCGACAGCCCGACGAAGACGATTGGCTCGCTCACGCCAAGAACGTCCAACAAGGCGACCAGGTCGTCAGCGTGCTGCTCCATCGTGAGTGGCCCCGGCGGTCCGCTCTCGGAAGCGCCGAAGCCGCGCAGGTCGGGCGCGATCACCCGCACTCCCATCGAGCGCAAACTGCCACGTTGCGGGTCCCACATCGAGCGGTTCAGCGGAAAGCCGTGCACCAGCAACGCCACGGGCGAGCCCGTGCCCGTATCCGAGTACGCCAATCGGATGCCGTTTACATCGGCGAACAACGCTTCATTATCGTTCGCGCGTTCGCGCGTTCGCGCGTTCTCGGCACTGCGCGCGGAACCGCCTCGCCCCGCTGGGAGACGGACCTCTACTCGCCACGCGAACGCGCGAACGCGCGAACGGGGGAACGCAGGAACGCGCGAACGCGCGAACGCTATAACGTCGCCCAGTGGCGATCCCGCATGGCGCCCGCGAGACGATCGCTCGCGCGGCTTCCGAGCTGGCGACCGTCGCTCCCTTTTCGGAGCTGTCGCCGGTCGACCGCGCTCGCCTCGCGGCGGCCCTGGAAGAGGTCAGCTTCGAAGCAGGCGAGGTGATCTTCGCGCAGGGAACACGAGCCGACGCGCTGTACATCCTGCGCGAAGGCCTGGTGGAGCGCCAGGCCAACGGCGTTCGCCTGGACGTGCTCCAGCCGCCAGCGGTGTTCGGCGACCTGGCGCTGCTACGCGACGAAGTCCGCGCAACGACGCTCTTGGCAGTGAGCCCGTGCGTCGTCTGGCGTTTGCCAGGCGAGCGCTTCACCCGCCTGTTGAGCCGAACACCCGGCATCGCCACGTTCTTCGCGGCCGACGTGGGCAGTCGTCTCGCACTGCGTCAGGTCGAGGTCGCCGAGCTTTCGCAAGAGTTCCAGGGCATGGCCGAGCACCTGTACTCGGGTCTGAGCGAGTCCGAACAGCACGTGCTCGAACGCGTCGCCCTGCTGCCAAGGCTGGATGAGCGCGTGCTGCGCATGCTGCTGCTCGGCGGCAGTGCACCAGCCGTCCCAGCGTCACTGCCGCTCGCCGACATTCTCCTCGACGGGCGCTCGGATGCTCAGGCATACCCGCCAGCGTTCCGGCGATTCCTGCTGAGCCGGACCGCCGAGCGCCTTGGACCCCAGGGTCTGGCCAACGCACGCCGTGAGCTCGCCGCCGTCGCCCGTAACGCTGGCGCGTACGAGCTCGCCGTCCAGGTCCTGCTCGAGGGCGACCTGGTGGCCGAAGCGGTCGAGCTGGCCGATCGTGAAGTGGAGCTGCTGCGGCGCGCCAATCGCCTGAGCCAGGCACGCCGCCTGGTGGAGCTGCTGCCTTTGACCGCGCTGGGCGAGCATCCGCACCTTCAACAGCTGAGCAGCACGCCCGCCGTGGAGCGCGCACCGCTGGCGCCGAGACGCTGGCAAGTGGGCCGAAGGCCGGCCGCGATCCTGATGGGAGCCGCGTTGCTGGTCGTCGCGTGGCTCTTGCCGCCGCCCGAAGGCTTGCCAGACCGCGGCTGGCACGCCCTCGGCACACTGCTGGCCAGCCTGCCGCTGTTCGCGGTCGAGGCGCTGCCGGACGGCATCGTCGCCCTCCTGCTGGCCGCGGCCTGGGTGGTGGGCGGGGTGACCGCGCCGCGGATCGCGCTGGGTGGCTTCGCGACGAGCAACTGGGTGCTGGTGGTCAGTACGCTGGCGGTCGGCGCGGCGATCGCGTCCTCGGGCCTGCTGTATCGCATGGCGTTGTGGGTCGTGGCCAACAGCCGCGGCGGGTATGCCGGTCAGGTCACCGGGCTCGGCGTGTCGGGCATGCTGGTTGGTCCCGCCGCGCCCAACGCCACCAGCCGAGTTGCCCTGGTTGCGCCGGCGGTGACTGAGCTGCTCGACGCGCTGGGCTACACCCCTGGGAGTCCAGCCGGCGTCGGCCTGGCGATGGCGGTGCTGATCGGGTTCGGTCAGGTGGTGGCATTGTTCCTGACCAGCTCGACCACCTCGGTCCTGGTCTACGCCGTACTGCCTGAAGCCACGCGCGCGAGTGTCAGCTGGGGCGGCTGGTTCGTGCGAGCGCTGCCAACGCACGTGTTGCTGTTCGTCGCGCTGGCGGCGTTCATTCTGTGGCGCTATCGGCCACGCGGGACGGGCGTCACCCGCTCCAGGAACTCGCTGGAGCTGCAGCGCGCCCTGCTCGGGCCGCCATCGCGACACGAAGTGATCGCGATGGTGATGACCGCCCTTGTGCTGCTGGGCTTCAGCACCCAGCCACTCCATCACGTTGATCCTGCCTGGATCGGCGTCATAGCTCTGGGCGTGCTGGCCGGCACCGGCGTGCTCGCCGCCAACGGTCTGAGCACCGTCAACTGGAGCTTCGCGCTGCTGTCGGGCATCTTGACCAGCATGTCCGACGTGTTCGCCGATACCCAGCTCGACAAGTGGCTGGCCGGAGTCGCCACCCAGACGGTCGGTGGCCTGGCCAGCAGCCCGGTCGCATTCGTGGCCGCGCTTACGCTGCTGTGCTTCGCGCTGAGTCTCGTCATGCGCTGGCAAGCGGCTGCGCCGCTGCTGACGATTTCACTTGCTCCGGTCGGCCTCACGGCGGGCATCGACCCGTGGGTGATCGGCCTGATCGCGCTCATGGCCTGCAATGGCTTCTTCCTGCCATACCAGAGCACGACCTACCTGGCGCTCTATCACGGCACCAACGGTCGACTCTTCACCCACGAGCAGGCCCGACCGATGGCCGTCGCCTACGGCGTGGTTACGTTGCTGGCGTTGTGCGCGAGCGTTCCGCTGTGGCGGGTATTCGGACTGATTCCGTAGAAGTTCGGCCGAAACGCTCCGCCGCGCAACGCCAATCGCGGCCGAACTTCGTGTGACAGACTTGCCTGCGGGCGGCCGCTCTATGGCACGCGCGGCCACGCGCCCGCAGGCACGAAACATCTTGGGTCGGCGACGCAGCACGCGCCGTCGTCGGCGTGGTTGGCAGCTTCGACTTGCAGCGTCACATGCTCGATGCCGAACCGATCGCGAAGCATCGTCCGCAGATCGTGCAGCACGTCTTCCGAGGGCCGGCCATTCGAGCGCACGTGGCCGCTCATGGCGTCGAAGCCGCTGGTGATCGACCACAGGTGCATGTCGTGGACGGAGTCGACACCCGGCACGGCGCGCATGGCCGCTTCGATCTGCGGGATGTTCAAATGGCCGGGCGCGGACTCGAGCAGCACGTCGATCACGCTGCGCAGCAGCACCCACGCGCGGGGCAGCATGAAGACGCCGATCAACGCCGAGATGAGCGCGTCGGCGGCTGTCCAGCCAGTGGCGAGGATGATCAGCGCCGCGACGATGGTGCCGATCGAGCTCAGCAGGTCGCCCATGACCTCGAGGAAAGCCGCCCGAACATTCAGGCTCTCCTGGGCGCCCGCGTGCAGGAGCGTCACACCGATGATCGTGACGGCAACGCCACCGGCGGCGACCGCGAGCATCGGCAGAGCACGGATCTCTACCGTCGGCTCGGCAAGGCGTTGCAACGCCGCATAGAGGATCCAGCCGGCGACGAGGATGAGCACGAAGCTGTTGACGAGCGCGGCCAGAATCTCGGCGCGATAGAAGCCGTACGTGCGACCGGCGGTCGCTGGCCTGCGCGCGAAGCGGATGGCACTGGCGGCCATCGCCAGCCCGAGCACATCCCCCAGCAGATGGCCGCTGTCCGCGAGCAGAGCCAGAGATCCCGTCAGCAAACCGCCGACCACTTCGGCCAGCATGTACAGGCCAGTGATGGCCAGCACGATCAGCAGGCGTCGCTCGGTGCTCGCCCGGGTCCCGGGCAGGTCGCTGGTGTGGGTATGCAAGGCTTTGGCCGCCTCTCGATTATGACGCCCAAACCCACAGGAAGTTGCTCATTAGACTCCAGGTGAACGCGGCGGCCGTGCCGATCAGGAAAGCCGCGACGTAGGGTAGACCGAGGAGCACGCCCAGGCCATTGACGATCAGCCAGTAGACGATGAACGCGCCCGCCGACGCGCCGTGGTAGCGCGCAAGGCGGTCGACAGCCGGCCAGGGGTGACCGAATACCCAGCGGTCGGCAACCACGAACTTGATCACGATGAGCACTTCGGCCGCGACGGCTGTGGCGACCGGCAGCGGCAGGTTTACGATCTCGTAAAGGAGGCGCAACAACGCCAGCTCGAGCAGCGTAGCCGTGGCCCCGATCAATAACCAGCTCGCCACGCGGCGTGTCTGCCAGATCCCCACACTGCTCAGCATCGCACACGCGCTCGAGCTGTTTGCCGCAACTAATTCCTCACGAAGCGCGTAGCTTCTGTTGACACCCCGATAGGCGAGGAGTACTACAACCAACCAGTCACGGTCCCATGGAAACGATCTTCTTGGCCTGTTTTGCATTCGGCGCGCTGTTCACCCTGGCGTCAGTCGTCCTGGGTATGGCGGGCCACGGCGCGGCGCACGTTGGCCACGGACACGCGTCGGCGCACATTGGCCACGGACACGCCGCGGCGCACTTCGACCACGCGGGAGCGCACGATGGCCACCCGCACGTCGGCCAGCCGAACGTCTCGCCGCACCACGGCGGAGCAGCCATCCTGCACCTGCCGCTGCTGAACTTCGGCTCGGTCGTCGGCGCGCTCACCTGGTTCGGCGCCGCCGGTTACGTGCTGCTGCGCCTCAGCGCGTGGGCGCTGCCCGCCATCGTGATCGGCGCACTGCTCGCTGGCGCCATTGGCTGGTACCTGATCGCCCGCTTCCTGGGCCTGATCCTCGCCGGCGAGGTGGAGATGGACCCCGACGACTACCGCCTCGAGGGCACCGTCGGCCAGGTGACGGTCAGCATTCCCGCCGGTGGGACGGGTGAAGTGATCTTTGCGAAGGTAGGCGCGCGGCGTAGTGAGGCCGCGCGTGGTTTCGGTGGCGCGGCCATTCCACGTGGGCAAGAGGTGGTGATCACCGCCTACGCCGACGGTTTCGCCACCGTCCAACCCTGGGGTGAGTTCCTGGCGGCGCGAGACGCCGCGCTAAAGTCCGCTGGAGCGGATAACAGAAAGGCATAGGGCAATGGACATCGTGCTAGGCGCCGTCGTTTTCGTGGCGGTCGTCGTTCTCTTGCTGATGATGTGGATCGTCGGCAACCTCTTCCGACGCGTCGGACCCAACCGCGCGCTGATCGTCTACGGCTGGGGCGGCACGCATATCGTGACCGGCGGCGGCAGGGTGGTGTGGCCGCTCTTCCAGAGCTTTCAAGAGCTGTCACTCGAGCTGATGTCGTTCGACGTCGCGCCCGAGCAGCAGCTGTACACGTCACAGGGTGTGGCAGTCGCCGTCGAAGCCGTGTCGCAGATCAAGGTCAAGTCCGACCCGATGAGCATCCGCACGGCGGCAGAGCAGTTCCTGACCAAGCCGCCCGACGAGCGCGAGGCGCTGCTGCGGCTGGTCATGGCGGGTCACCTGCGCGGCATCGTCGGCCTGCTCAAGGTCGAGGAGATCGTCAAGGAGCCGGAGATCGTCGCTGGCCGCGTGCGCGATAGCGTCTCCGACGACCTGACCAAGATGGGCCTCGAGGTGGTGTCCTTCACCATCAAGAAGGTCATCGACGAGAACGACTACATCAACAACATGGGTCGGCCAGACATCGCGCGTGTCAAGCGCGAGGCCGACATCGCCCAGGCCGAAGCCGAGCGCGACACGGCAATCCGCCGCGCGATGGCCATGCGTGAGTCAGCGGTGGCTCAGGCGCAGGCCGACCAGGAGCGGGTGATCGCCCAGACTGCGTCCGAAACCAAGCAGGCCGAGGCGACGCGCGATCTGGAGATGAAGAAAGCCGATTATGAGGCGTCGGTGCGCACCCAGCGCGCTCTGGCTGAGAAGGCGTATGACATCTCCTCCAACCAGGCACAGCAGAAGGTCATTGCCGAGCAGGTCCGCATCGATCAGGTCCAGCGCCAGGAGCAGATCAAAGTCCAGGAACTGGAGGTCCAACGCAAGGCGCTCGAGCTGGAAGCCACCGTCAGCAAGCAAGCCGAGGCCGAGCGGAGGCGGATCGAGGTGCTAGCCGAGGCGCAGCGCCAGAAGCTGGCCATCGAGGCGGCTGGTCAGGCCGAAGCGATTCGCCTGCAAGGCACCGCGGAAGCTGAGATCATCCGCGCCAAGGGCCAGGCCGAGGCCGACGCCATGCACCAGCGCGCCGAGGCGTACCAGGAGTACAGCCAGGCCGCCGTTCTCGACAAGCTCATCACCGGCATGCCCGACGCGGTGCGCGCGCTGGCCCAGTCGCTGGCCAGCGTCGACAAGATCACCGTCGTGTCCACCGGCGACGGCCGCTCGGCGGGCGTCAGCCAGATCACCGGCGAGGTTGCCAAGATGGTGGCGCAGGTGCCGGAGCTGTTCGAGACGCTCACGGGCCAGAAGGTCAGCGAGCTGATGACGCGGCTGCGTGCGCTCGACGCACCTGCCGCGCCTGGTGGTCCACGCGACAACGGCACGCCCACGCCCCGAACCAGGACTGAGTCCTGAGGAGTCCGTTCCGGGTTCCGGGTTCCGGGTTCCGCGTTGAAGTCGAAGCACTCAGCGCGCAGCGCGGAACTCGGAACGCGGAACGCGGAACCCGGAACGCGACCGCCGCGGTCGCATCCCTGCTTTTCCTTTCCGGCGCGGCCGGGCTGATCTACCAGGTCGCCTGGGTCCGCCTGCTGGGCCTCGCGTTTGGCGTCACTGTCTACGCGATCAGCACGGTGCTGGCGGCCTTCATGGGCGGCCTGGCGATCGGCAGCTTCTTCGGCGGTCGCCGCGCCGACCTGGCGCGGTGGCCACTGCGCACGTACGGCCTGGTGGAGCTCGGCGTCGGCGCGACGGCCTTGCTCACCCCGTGGGTGTTCCGCCTGCTGCAGGATATCTACGGCGGACTCTCGCAGGTGGTCGATCCGGGCCAGGCGCCGCTGGTCGCGGGGGGAGTGCGCGCCGCGCTGGCCTTCGCCGTGCTGCTGGTGCCGACCGCGCTCATGGGCGCCACGTTGCCGCTGGCGGTCCGCGGAGTACGCCTCACCCGCGGCGATACGCGCGCCGATGCCTGGGCGATGGGGCTCCTGTATGCGACCAACACCGCGGGCGCGATCGTCGGCTGCCTCCTGTCAGGTTTCCTGCTCATCGGCCGACTGGGCCTGACTGAGACAATCGCCGCCGCCGCGGCAGCCAACGGCCTGGCCGGCCTCGGCGCGCTAGCGTTGTCGGCATTCCCTCTCCCTCTGGGAGAGGGTCAGGGTGAGGGGTGCATACGGGATCGAACGTTTGGGAAGATACGCACCTCTCACCCCAGCCCTCTCCCAGAGGGAGAGGGAGTAGCTCGCGCGGCGCTGATCGCCTTCACCGTCTCGGGCGCCATTTCACTGGCGTACGAAGTGGTCTGGTCGCGCATCCTCGCCGTTCTTTTCGACAGCAGCATCTACGGCTTTGTCCTGATGCTGGCGACCGTTCTGGGCGGGATCGCCGTGGGCGGCGCACTCGGCGGGCTGCTGGTCCGGTGGCGGCCATCGGCGCGTGCCGCGGGCCTGACCTTCGGCTGGCTCGAGCTGGGTATCGGACTCGCCGCCGTGGTTGCGCTCTCCGCCTTTGGCAGCGCTTACGACGCGCTCACCGCCGTACGCGACCAGGGCCCAACCGTGCTGGCCCGGTTCGTCCGCACAGACCTGCGGCTGATGGCGGTCCTGTGTGCCGCGACCGTGCTGCCGGCTGCGCTGCTCATGGGCGCGACCTTTCCCGTGGCGGCGCGCCTGTGGGCGGCAGGCACACGCGGCCTGGGGCGCCGGCTCGGGGGCGTGTACGCGGGCAACGTCGCCGGCGCCATCGTCGGCTCGCTCGCCGGCGGGTTTGTGCTGGTGCCTATCGTGGGCGCGCATCACGGCCTGCTGCTGCTAGCGGCGGGCAATGTGGTGCTGGGCGCCGGGCTCCTGAGCGTGGTCGGGTTGCGGTGGCGCGCCGCTCTGGCGGGGGTGGTCGCCCTGGGGGTAATCGGACTGGCGGCGCTGAGCCCGCCCGTGCACGAGATCGTCTTCCACGAGCATTTCCCCGACCAGCAGCTGCTGGCCTACTGGCAGGGCCTGGAGAACACGGTCAGCGTGGGACGCGACGCCGACGGCGTGCAGACCCTGTTCACCAATAGCCGCGGCCAGACCAACGACGCGCCAGACCTGGTCCGCTATCACCGCGTGATGGGTCATCTGGCGGCACTGCTGGCGCCGTCGCGCACGCCGCATGCGCTCGTGGTGGGGCTCGGAGCGGGCGCTACCCCGGGCGCGTTGGCCCAGCACTCCGGATCGCTGGTCGACGTGATCGAGCTTTCGGAGAGCGTGATCGCCGCCGCGCCGTTCTTCGGCGTGGCCAATATGGACGTGCTCGCGCGCCCCAACGTCCACATATCGATCGACGACGGTCGGAACTTCCTCCTTCGGAACCGCCAGGCCTACGACGTGGTGACGGCGGATGTCGTGCACCCGTACGACGCTGGCGCCACCAATCTGTACTCGGTCGAGTACTTCGAGCTGGTGACGCGCTCGCTGAAACCCGACGGGATCATGGTCCAGTGGGTATCCCCCGGGACGGCCTTCGAGCACTCGCTCATCGTGCGAACGTTTCTGCAGGCCTTCCCGAATGCGACGCTGTGGCTGGGGGGCGATCTGCTGGTCGGTTCGCCGTCACCGATGCGCTTGAGCGCGTCGGAGCTGGAGGCGCGCCTGGCGGACCCTGGCGCGCGCGCCAGCCTGGCCGAGGTCGGGTTCAATCACGCCGAGGACGTCCTCGCTCAATTCCGTGGCACCAGCGAGCAGCTCCACGCCTACGCCGCCCAGGGCCCGATCCTGACCGACGACCACCCCATCCTCGAGTACTTCCAGTCCCAGTCGATCTCCGCCGATCCCCCCGACCTCAGTTCGTTCTACGCGGCTCGATAGCGGGGCTAGAAGTTCGGCCGACAAGCCGGTTTTCGGCGGAAGTCGCAGTCGGCCGAACTTCTTGTGACTGACTGTGCCTAGGGACGCGGCCGCAATACGGAATGGCAGGGCAGCTTTTCGGCCGCGGCCCTAGGATGACGTTATTCGTGACCTGCTCGCCATTGCTCTGCTGGTAGCCGTGCTGGCGGACGCGCCGCTGGGCGCCACCAGCCCGTATTTTCTTGTCACCCCGGGCGGGGCCTACGACATTGGATCGCGGCTGCGCGTTCCGGACGAGTACCGCAAGCCGATGGGCCACATGGCGTTCACGGCCGTCTTCGAGCAGGAAGCAAACTGGGGCGAGGTGGTACACGCCAAGGTGGCGGGCCACGCAGAGGTCGTCCCAGCCAACGAGGTCCGCCCGCCAGGCACCACCCAGGAACAGCTCAATCAGACCAACAAGCGCCTGATCGACGAAAGCAAGCCGGTTGCCGCCGTGGTCGGACTGCGCGCGGCGGGCTACCCGGTGGAGATCACCGGCCAGGGCGCCGAAGTCGAGAGCCTCATCGAGGGGATGCCCGCCCAGGGCGTGTTGCAGGTCGGCGACGTCATCCTGGCCGTCGACGGACAACCCATCGATACGACCAACGCCCTGATTCAGGCGATCGGGCGCCACAAAGTCGGCGAAGCGGTGAGCCTGACGCTCCGTCGCGGGGAACAGAACCTGGACCTTCAGGTAGGCACGAAGAGCTCGCCGACCGAGCCAGGCCGCCCGATCGTCGGCGTCACCGTGAGTACGTATCTCTTCGACGTGCGCCTGCCGTTTCCCGTCGACGTCGAGTCCGACAACGTCGGCGGACCGTCCGCTGGCTTCATGTTCGCTCTGGGCATTCTCGATGCCGTGACCGATGGCGACCTCACCCGCGGCTACTACGTCGCGGGCACGGGAACGATCGCCCAGGACGGAAGCGTTGGCGCCGTCGGCGGCGCGGCCGAAAAGGCCCTAGCGGCGGAGCAGGACGGTGCGCAAGTATTCCTGGTGCCGCGAGACGACTCCGAGGAAGCCCGACGCTGGGTCAAACACCTGCAGATCGTGCCCATCGACCGCTTCGAAGATGCCATCCACGCCCTCTGCGCCCTGGACTCGCTGCCCGCCGCCGCAAGTCCGGATCCGCCGACTCCCTGCGGCTGAAGCGAAACGTTCGCGCGTTCCCGCGTTCGCGCGTTCGCGCGTTCGCGCGTTCGCGGGTCAGCGCGTTCCCGCGGTCTTTGGTTAGCGCGCTCCTGAATCCGGGCTCTGAACGCGCGAACGCGCGAACGTAAGCCTTGACAGACCGGCCGTCGGGCCTTACTGTCGCGTCCCTCGGGGGAGCGGGAGTTTGGAAACGGCCTTTACGAGACGATGCCGCCGCGAACGGCGATAACTGCGGCGTGCGTTCGGTCGGTCGCGCCAAGCTTCTTGATGATGCTCTGCACGTGGTCCTTGACCGTGTCCGGCTCGACCACCAGTCGCAGCGCGATCTCGCGATTGGTCAATCCGTCCACCAGCAGCTCGAGCACCTGCTGCTCGCGGCGGGTCAGCGGCGCCAGCAGATCGATACTCGTCGCCGGCCGGCGACCAGTCTCGCCCAGCAGCTGGTCCACCAGTTGTTCGAGGCGTTGATCCTTGCGCTGCAGCTCCTCCAGCATCTGGACGCTGTCGATCAGGATCGCTGCCTGGTTCGCCAGCAGCTCGAGCAGCCTCGCCGTCGACTCGTCCATGCGCGATGCGCCCGGCTCACGACTGGCATTCATCACCCCGACCAGACGGCCACTCAGCGCCAGCGGTACTACCACCGAGGAGGCCAACTCGCGCGGATGATCGGAGCTCGGCTGCGCGTACGCCCCGCCATGCAGGAGCACCGTCTCGCCAGCGCGCAGGGCCCAGCCCGCGACGCTTCGATCCGCCGGTTGGCGAGTACCGAGAATGGTACGCGCTCGCGGCCCGCGGGCAGCCACCACGACCAGCGTGTCGCGTTCGCGGGACAGGAGCATGACGGAGCCGGCGTCGGCCCGCACGATTTGCAGGGCAGTCCCCAGCAGGCGATCGAGCACTGGCTCGAGCTGGCGCTCATTGGTGAACGCAACGCCCACTTCGGCCAGGGTTTCGAGGACGACGCGCTCGTCAGGCACGGCGAGTGCAACCGCACTGGAGGTCAGCGCTCGATGGGGTGCCAGTTCCTGAACCATTCGACTTGTGTCAATGATCGGCAGCCGTGCGTCACAGCAATAGGCCCGGTGCAAGGGCGGACAATCACTTCAGCTGGCTCATTCCATATGGCGCGGAAATTGCTAGACTGGCAGCCATCCCTCGCCTGGGTCGATACCGGCAGGCGGCCACCGCGTCGGTTCAAGAGGGAGAGAGGGTTTAGCTTGCGGTGCGTGCCGTCTTAGGGGTTCTGCTCCTTCTGAGCCTCCTTCTGGGAGGTGTGCAATCGGTCGCCTCCGCGCCTGACGATCAGGACGCTCAGTCCGCGGCGGGATCCGTGCGCATGGACGTGCGGGCCGGATTCGATGGTGCTGGTCGGGTCGGTGGCTGGGTGCCGCTGAACGTCCAGCTCGTCAACGAGGGCAGCGAGCTCAAAGCGCGCGTAGAAGTCGTCGTCGAGCAGCCGGGCGGTCGCAGCACGTATAGCTTCGTGCCGACCACGTTCTCGCTGCCCGTGGTGTTGCCTCGCTTGAGCAACCGCACGTTCACCATGGAGGTGAACCTGCCCAACGCGACCAACAACCGCTTGGCCGCGCGGCTCGTACACGCTCCGGGCGGAGAGCTCATCACCGAGCAGGACATCAGCATGACGCGCGTGCCGCTGGGCGATTACTTCTGTGGCGTGCTCGCGCGCGATCCTTCTACCTATGACTTCCTGGCGACGCTGGATCTGCCGCCACCGATCCGTCGTGCACGGACCGCACCGCTCGATCCGTTGACGATTCCAGAGCGCGCCCAATTGCTGGGCAGCTTCGACTGCATGATCATCGACAACGCGGCCACTGCCCAGCTTCGACCCGAACAGCTCGAAGCCATCCAGGTATGGGTTGGCACCGGCGGGCTGTTGATCGAGGTGGGCGCCTCCACGTGGCAGAGCACGCTCGGCCCGCTGCCGCCCGACCTGCTGCCTGTCGAGCCCACGGGTCTCGCCAATCTGCAGTCCCTCAGCGCACTGGGCGACTTCATGGAGACACCGCTCGACCAGCCCGGACCGTTTCTGGTCAGCAACTCGCGCCCACGCACCGATCGAGGCGCGCACGTCGTTGTCGCCCAGGACGGCGTCCCCATCGTCGTGGCCTCCAAGCGCGGCGACGGCACGCTCATCTACCTGGCATTCGAGCCGACCTCGCGCAACATCAGACAGTGGAGCGGCAACGAAGGCCTGTGGCGCTACCTGATCACGCACGCCGCCGTCGACAACGGCGTCGGCTCTGCGTTAGTGCGCCCCTACCTGCGTTGGGGCGGCCGCGCGCCGAGACTGGCGATGGCCGACTACTCCACCCATCCCAAGCCGACGCTCGACTGGTTCTGGGGGCTGATCGGGATCTACGGCGTGGGTCTCGGCACGGCCCTGTTCGTTCTCGGCAGACGCGGCATGGTCGGTTGGGGGCTGCTCTCGGTCGTGGGCCTCACGCTCAGCGCGGGACTGTTCTCTTTCGTCGTCGCCCGCCAACGTGCCGAGCCGGACGCGGCGATGACACGCGTCGTGGTGGTGCGCCCGATCGACGTCGGCAATAGCTCTGCAGCCTATACGCACGAATACGTGTCCGTGCTGGCGCGCCGCGACGGCGTGTTCAACTTCGTGCTTCCGCAGGAAGACCTCAGCCGCGGGTTGTACTACCCGTTCCCACGCCCAAGCGACGAGTCCGACACCACCTGGCCGTTCCGCGTGCTCGAAGGCGCGCAGCCGTCGCTCGACAACATGCCCCTCAAACAGGGCCAGCTCGCCACTGCCCAGCTCGATGGCCAGCTGAAGGAAGCGCCCGGCGTGCAGGCCGACCTGCAAGTCGACCACGGCGCGCTCACGGGCATCGTCACCAATCGCACCGGTGGCCGCCTGAGCGACGCCTACATCGCCGTCGACAACGACATTCGACCTCTGGGGACGCTGGAGAAGGATCAGTCCAGCCAGGTGGACTTCCTGCTTCCGCCGCAAGCGGCGGCAGGCAACATGGCCGCCACCGCGCTCGCCGATAAGCTCACCCCGCCCGGCTCATCGAGTCGCCTCGGCGCGTCGGCCCGCCGCGATTGGCTCGAATCACTGTTCTCGGCGCGCTTCCTGTTCGCCCGCATGGAGATGCGTGGTCCGACGCTGGTCGGCTGGCTCGAGCAGGCGCCCAACCAGATCAGCGCGCCTGACTTCCGTCTCAGCCAGGCTGATTTCTCGCTGCTGGTCCAGCCGCTTGAGCCGCAGCTCCCGTTCGGCTTCGAAGGCGAGGTTCCGGCCGCGGCGATGAACCGCCGCGACCTGGGCATCGGCTCGGGCGCGCCGACCGACCGCGACTATTACACCGTGGCGCCGGGCGAAGCCGTCACCCTCCAGTTCATGATCCCGCCCAGCGAGGGCACGTTCCAGTTGAACCAGCTGCGGCTGAACATCGAGGGCGTGGTGCAGGGTCGGATCCGCCAGACCGACCTGCCGTTCACGGTTTCCCTGTTCAACTGGCGCGCCGCCGAATGGCAGGCGTGGGAGGTCGGCGCCGGCAGCAGCATCGTGCCTGACGGGCTGCGTTATGTCTCGGCCGCGGGTGAAGTTCGCCTGCGCTACACCCTTGACGCGTCGCTCGCGTCGACCGTTCGCGAAGTCCGCCTCAACCGTCTCGACGTCACCGCCGTCGGAGCCATCAAGTGAGTCTCGACGCGCCAATCGCTCGGCCACTCGAAGACGAGCGACCGCCAATCCCGCATTCCCCCGCCGAGCCGGCCGTGGTCGTCGACCACCTGGTGCGCCGCTTTGGCAGCCGACTCGTACTGAACAACGTGTCGTTCACAGTGGAGCCAGGCCATGCGTTTGGCATCGCGGGTGCAAATGGGTCTGGAAAGACCGTGCTGTTGCGCTTGCTGGCAAGCCTGGATCGCCCGACATCCGGTCGTATCGTGATCCATGGGTATGACACCGTCCGCCGTGCGAGAGCCGTGCGCGATCGCATTGGCTACGTTCCCGAGGAACCGATGCTGTACGACGGGCTCACCGCCGAGCAGTACCTCCAGTTCGTCGGGCGTGCGCGCGGACTCGGCAAACAGGTACGCCAGGTTGCCGTCGACACGCTGCTGCAGGTGGTCGGCCTCGAAGAACGGCGTTGGCGCGACGTGAGCGCGTTCTCGCCCGGTGAACGGCGTCGCCTGGCGCTGGCCAGCGCGCTCGTCCACGAACCGGATGTGCTGCTGCTTGATGATCCGCTGCGCGCTCTTGACGGCTTCGCGCGCCTGGAGCAGATCGAGGTGCTGCGCGAGCTGCATCGGCTGGGGTCGACCATGGTGGTCTCGGCGACGCGGCCGGAGGATGTCCTGGAGGTGTGCGACACCGTCACCGTGCTGCGTGATGGCGGCCTCGTCTGGAGCGGCGACGGCACCGCGGCTGCCGCGTTGGCCGCGCCGCAGTTCGCAGACAGCGTGCGCGTTCGCGCCGAGATCCTCGATGGCCTGGACGCTGGGCTGGCGCTGCTCGGCCAGCGCCGCGACCTGCGCGAGCTCGAAGTCGATGAAGACGGCCGCAACGTCTGGTTTCTGTTCACCGGCGACGAGGACGCGCTGGCCAACCTGCTGCCGCAGCTCATCCGCGCAGGCTGCAGCGTGGCCCACTTCGGCGTCGAACGCCGCTCGCCAGCGACCGCGCTGGCCCGTCTTTTCCACGAGGAGGCACCACGGTGAGCTGTCAGCCGTCAGCCATCAGCTATCAGCAGATACATGGCAGCGCCCGGATCTCTGAGGCAGAATCTCGCATGGCCGCGTCCGAGCGGAAGTCCGACCTGACAGCTGATAGCCGACTGCTGACGGCTGCGAGCGGAGCGAGCCCATGCCGCTGATCGGCGCACTCGTCGTCAAGGAATTCCAGACCTGGCTG
>VBGG01000150.1:24712-28001 GCA_005883405.1 Chloroflexota bacterium
CACTCCTCGTGCTGCTGGTCGCGCTGCTCGTCTTTCTGCTGGGCATGCTGATCCTCGCCCCTGACGCGAACGCCGCTCCAGCTCTGTTCTCCACGACCTCGACCACCAGCACCAACCTGCTCGTCGCCAATCGCGCGATCTTCCTTTTCGGCGCGGTCGGGCTGTGCGTCATCCTCGCCTCCGCCGTGGTCGCGCCCGCCGTGTCCGCGTCAGCGTTCGCCCTGGAACGCGAGCGGGGCACGCTCGACCTGCTGCTGTTGCAGGGGCCAGGTCCGGCGCGCATTGTCCTGGGCAAGGTGCTCGCGGCGCTGATCTTCAGCTTGCTGCTACTGGCTGTCGGTGTGCCGTTCTTCGCACCGGCCTGGTCCTTCGGCGGCGTGCAATCCGACCAGGTCATCGCCCTGGTAACGGTCCTGTGTACGGCCACGCTCTTCTTCTGCGCGTTGGGCGTGTTCTTCGGCGCCGTGCTCAGAGGCTCCCTGCAGGCGGCGCTGTTCGCGCAGGGTGTGGCGCTGTTCGTTGTCTTCGGAACGCTCGGTCTGCACCTGGCGTTCGTCATCCTCGGCGGCAACGACGCGTTCCGTCCGCTGCTGTGGTTGAACCCGTTCCTGGCGCTCCTTTCCGGCGGCGGAACAGCCACCGACGCGTTCGCTCGTGGCGCACCAGCCGCGTACCGAACAGTCCTGTCGCTGCCGCCTCAAAGCTGGGCGCCGGGTTTGCTGCTGCCCGCCTGGGTCATCGGCAGCCTGGCCTGGACCGCGCTGGCAGTGCTGCTCGTGGTCGGCGCGGCGGTGGCCATCGAGCCGACTCATCCGCTGAAGATCAGACGCGCGCGGAATGCCGCATGACGATGCTCTCACCCGCCGCCACGTATCACGCCGAGCTGCGCGAGCATCTCGACTCGGTAGGCCGCGCGCTGTCGGTACAACGCGGGCTGCTGTGGCTGACGCGAGGGCTGGCGGCTGGCACGGTCGTGGTGCTCGGTCTGGTGATCTGGGCCTGGGCGCGCGACGCGGTCAAGACGCTACCAATCGTGCTCCTGGTCGTCGTGCCACTCGTCGTCGGGCTGGTGACGGCGGTCGGCAGTCTGTTCATACGCCACAACTCGCTCGAGCTCGCGCGAAGGATAGACCGCGCCGCGCGTCTGCATGAGCGCTCGACGACCGCCCTCGAGCTTGGCGGACGCGGCGACGAGTTCCCGCTGGCCATCGCCCAGATGCGCGACGCGGTCGACCACCTGAAGCGGGTGGACCTGCTCGAGGCGTTTCCGCTGCGCGCCCCCAAACACGAGCTGATGACGGCGTTCTTCGTCGTGGTCATCGCGGCCATCGTGTTCATCAGTCCCAACCCGTGGCTGCTGCGTGCACGCGCTTCGAACCCGACGATCACCATCGCTCGCGAGCAAGCCCAACGTGTGCAGCGCCTCGCGGACAGCATCCAGCCCAACGATACGGCGGAATTGGATGCGCTGCGGCAGCTCTTGAGCAAGGGCGCAAAAACGGTGGATGCGCGGAGCAACGAACCGGATGCCGCGCTCAACGCGCTGCAGGATCTCGAAGAGCAGGTCCAGCAGATGAGCGCCGGTGACGATCAGATCGCCGCGGCGCTGGCCGCCATCGCCAGCGCACTGGCGTCCGATCCAACCACGCAGTCACTGGCCGACGCCATCAACACCGGCGACATGCGCCAGATCTCGCAGGCCGCCCGCGACCTGGCCCAGTCGACCAAAAACCTGACCAGCCAGGACCAGCAGCGCGTGGCAAAGGTCCTGCGCGACGCATCCGGTCGCGCTGGTCGGATGTCGCAGAGCATCGCCAGCAATCTCTCAGACGCCGCCAACGCACTTCAGGCAGCGTCCGGTGCGGACGCCGCGAACGCGGCCCAGGCGGCTCAAGGCGATCCGAGCCAGGGTGGCCAGCAGAGTGCCGGTGGCGCCCAGGCTGCCAGCGACGCGCTCAATCAGCTGAGCGACGCCGCCGCCGGGGCCGACGCCCGGCAGCGCGCAGCCAGCCAGCTGCAGAGCAGCCGCAACGCGCTCGAGCGGGCGCTCGGCCGCACGCAGAGTCGTTCGGGCAGCAATAGCAGTAGTGGCAGCCGCTCTTCGTCAGGCAGCCAGGGGTCGAACGGCTCGCAGAACGCCGAGCAGTCTCAGGGCGGTCAGGGCCGTGGTGGAGACCAGCCTGGTGGAGGTATGGACGGTAACGGTGGCGATACGCCCGGCGGCGATCAGGGCAATGGCGGCGACCTCGGCCAGGGTGGCGGCTACTCCACCGGCGGTGATAGCCCGAACCATACCGGCGCTTCCGCGACCCAGCTCGACGCGATCACCAGGCCCGAGCAGGTCCCCACCAACGGTCAGGTCGCGCCGGACCAGAGCAGCATGAACCCGTATACGAGTGACGCGGGCACCGGCAACGCGCAGACCGCGCCCGAATCCGTACAGCCCGTCTACTCCAGCCAGCCGACACAAGGCAACGACTCCAGCAGCATTCCGATCGGGCTGCGCGACCTCGTCAAGGACTACTTCAGCTCCCTCGATCAAAAGTAGGAGCTGCGACCGCCTCACAGGCCCAACTCCACGTGACCTCAACTCCACACTCCGGACTGCGAACTCCCAGATGAGCGTTCTGCCAGCAAACGTCCCGCCTGCCGGGGCACCCGCCGCGCCTGTCAGCGGCCCGACTCCCTATCGATTCATCGAAAGCGCCCGTGCGATCGAAGCCGAGGTTGGCCACGTCATCGTCGGTCAGTCCGAAGTGGTCCGCGGCGTTCTAACCTGCCTGCTGGCAGGTGGGCACGCGCTGCTCGAGGGCATTCCCGGCCTGGGCAAAACCCTGTTGGTACGGACCATCGGCGAGGCGCTCGACCTGACGTTTAGTCGCGTTCAGTTCACGCCGGACCTGATGCCCGCCGATATCACCGGCACGAGCATCCTGCGCGACACCAGCGACGGCGCCCGCACGCTCGAATTCCAGCCAGGTCCGCTGTTCGCCAATCTGGTGCTCGCGGACGAGGTCAATCGCGCCACGCCCAAAACGCAATCGGCGTTGCTGGAGGCGATGCAGGAACGTCGCGTGACCGCCGGCCGCACGACACATACCCTGCCGGAGCCATTCTTCGTCCTCGCCACCCAGAATCCGATCGAGATGGAAGGAACCTACCCGCTGCCCGAGGCGCAGCTGGACCGCTTCCTCTTCAAGCTGACGGTGCCGTATCCCACCGAAGAGGAGCTTTTGCGGATTGCCCAGCTCACCACCGGTGTCAGCATGCCGCACCCGACTCACGTGGC
>VBGG01000150.1:28144-31437 GCA_005883405.1 Chloroflexota bacterium
GCGCCCTGCTCGAGGGCCGTTACAACGTCGCCTTCGACGACATCCGGGCCGTGTCGCTGGCTTCCCTGCGCCACCGCGTCATCCTCGGCTTCGAGGCAGACGCCGAGGGCGTGACCACGGACAAGCTCATTCACGACGTCGTCGCGACGACGTCCGAGGAATAGGCGTGGCGCAGCAACAAACGCTGCTCGACGCCAACCTGGCGAAGCGGCTGGAGCGGCTGACGCTGGTCTGCCGCAAACGGCTGATCGCTCACGGTCAGGGCGATCGACGCTCCCTTCGCAAGGGCTCGAGCCTGGAGTTCGCCGATTTCCGCCACTACGTCGAGGGCGACGATCCGGCCCGCGTCGATTGGAATATCTACAGCCGCACTGACACCCTCTTCGTCCGCCTGTACGAGGAGGAGGAGGTGCTCAACGTCCACCTGCTGGTGGATGCCAGTCGCAGCATGGACTGGGGCGACCCGTCCAAGCTGCGCTACGCCCGGCGGCTGGCCGCCACGCTCGGCTATGTCGCGCTCAATGCGTCCAACCGACTGTTCGTCAGGCCATTGAGCGCTTCGGCGAGCGCGTACGGCCCGGCCTGGGGCCGCGGTCGGACCAGCGCCATGCTCAGCTTCATGGACGACTTCAGGCCCGCGCAGCTGGCCACGCCGATCTTCGGCACCCCCAGCGGGCCGTCCGACCTGGATCAGGCGCTGAACTCATTTACCAGTCGTGCGGCGGGATTGGTGGTCCTGCTGTCCGATCTGCTGTCGCCCAGCTGGGAGAAAGCTCTGACCAGGCTGGCCGCGCGATCTGGCGACGTGGTGGTGCTGCATACACTTTCGCCCCAGGAGCTGCGGCCGACGCTTGGCGGGGATGTCCGCCTGATCGATCGCGAGAGCGGCGCGGCCGTGTCGGTGACGCTCAACAACGACGCCATCCGCCTGTACGGTCAGCGGCTCGACGAGTGGCGCCGCCAGATCGAGTCGTTCTGCGCGCGCCACGGCCTGGGTTACGTGCCCATCGACACGTCCACACCTATGGAGAGCCTGGTCTTCGAGGTCTTACGCCGCCGAGGCGTGGTGCGGTGAACCTCTTTACGCCGCTGGCCCTGGCGCTCGGCGTAAGCCTGCCTATCGTCGTCATCTTCTATCTCCTGAAGGTGCGGCGGCACGACGAGGAGGTCTCGTCGACCTTCCTGTGGAATGACCTGATCCGAGACCTCGCCGCCCACGAGCCCCTCCAGCGGCTCAAGTGGAACCTCCTTCTGCTGCTGCAGCTCGTCGCCCTGGCCCTGATCACCTTCGCCGTCGCAAGACCGTTCTCGGAGCAGGTCGGTCAGAAGCCCGTCCAGGCCATCCTGCTGCTGGACGGCTCGGCCAGCATGCAGGCCAAAGACGTCAAGCCAACTCGCTTCGCCAAGGCCGTCGAGGCCGCCCGCAACACACTCTCGGGCCTGCCCGAGAACTCGCTGGCCACCGCGATCCTCGTCGCCGCCCATCCGCAGGTACTGGTCGCGGCAACGCCTGACCGCCAGCAAGTCGACCGGGCGCTGGCCGACGCTCAGCCCTCCGGGGCCGCGGCGGACATGCGCGAGGCCTTGCTGCTGGCGCGCTCGCTCGGTGGCGATCCCAACGCGCGACGAATCTATCTGTTCACCGATGGCGCGTTCACACTTCCCCCAGATCTGCCCGAGGATCTTGGAGCGGTCGAAGTCGTGCCGGTCGGCCAGCCAAACACCGGCAACCTGGCGGTGACCACCATCTCGACCCGGCCCGATCCACAGGACAACCGCCGCCAGCAGCTCTTGACTCGCGTCGCCAACTTCTCCGACTTGCGCACGCGGGCTGTGATCAACATCTCGGTCGACGGCCAGTCGGTCGAGGATCGCACCGTCGATCTGGCGCCCAACGGCCAGTCCGACCAGGTCTTCGAGCAGCTGCCGGCCGGCGCGCGCTATGCCAGCGTCACGATCTCGAACCTGAATGGTGACAACGGCCTGACCCTGGACGATACCGCGTTCGCGGTTCTGGTCCAGCGCAAGCCCGCTCAGGTGCTGCTGGTGAGTAACAGCAACCAGTTCCTCGAGAAGGTGCTGACACTGCTGCCGAACGTGGATCTCTACCGTATCGCTGCTCAGCGCTACCTGGCGGTTGAAGCCGATCGCTTCGACATCATCGTCTTCGACAATTATCTGCCGCCGCTCCTGCCGCGCGGCAACCTGCTGGTCGTCAACCCGCCGGACCGCGGGCCGTACCGCACCACCGGCTCGGTGAGCCGTCCGCGCGTGGCGAGCTGGGACCGCGAGGACCCCATCCTCGGCTTCGTCGATATTCGCGACCTGACCATCTCCCGCGCATCGAAGATCGACATGCCGCGGTGGGGGAAGGCGCTGATCAGCGCCGCGGATGGGACAGCGCTGATGGTGGCTGGTCAGGATGGAGACCGGCGCGTGGCCATCCTGCCGTTCGACCTGCAGCAGTCGAACCTGCCGCTCATGTCGGCATTTCCGATCATGATGGCCAACCTGGTCAATTATCTCTCGCCGCCCGGCGTGGTCCAGTCGTCGGAGATCCAGACCGGGTCGCCCGAGTCGCTCTCGCCGTTGCCGCAGGTGCAGAGCGTGCGCGTCACCGGGCCGAACGATCAGGCGGCGGAATTCCGCACAGGCCAGGGGCCGATCACCTACGCCGCGACCGACGTACCGGGGCTGTATAGAGTCCAGCAGTTGGTCCAGGGTGGCCAACAGACAGTCGACGACGACCTGTTCGCCGCCAATCTGGCCAATCCTGATGAGAGCGACGTCCGCCCGCGCCTGACCGGCCTGGACAGCCCTGGCCTGCTAGACGCTGGCGTGACCACACTGCAAAAAGAGTTCTGGGGCATCCTCGCCGCGCTGGTCCTGCCACTCATGCTGTTCGAGTGGTTCTGGTTCCACCGCCGCACATAACGCTCTTCAGGTGTTTGGCATTTAGCTGCTTTTGCACGCGCTTCGCGCGGAGGCGCCCCGCTTCCGTTCCGCCTCTCCCTCTGGGAGAGGCCGCGCGCAGCGCGGGTGAGGGGTGCGTATCGGCCGAAGACGCCCGGTGCTATCTGCGCGGCGGGCGAGGTCGGCGCAGGCTTCGGCGGGGCGGTCGGATTCGCAGGCGGAGCGGCGGTGGGCGCTGGCGGAGAAGTCGGTTTGGCCGGCGCTGCCGTCGGTTGTGCCGCGGGCGCGGACGTTGGCGCTGGTGGTTGTGTCGCTTCGGACGCCGGCGTCGGCTCTGGCGGCGGGGTGGGCTCTGGCGCCTGGGTCGCTTCGGGCCGCGG
>VBGG01000646.1 GCA_005883405.1 Chloroflexota bacterium
ATACGCGCTGGCCACCAGAAACAGCGCCTCGTCGGCGCCGCAGGTGACCACCACCTGGTCGGCTGCAACCCCCAGCCGCCGCGCCAACAGCGAGCGCAGCGGCTCGTTGGACGGGTGCGGGTACTCGTTGGCAGGTAACCTCGGCAGGTCGAGCACCGTGCGCTCCCAGGCCACCGGCGGCCAGGGCGCGGTGTTGGTGTCGAAGCGTACGACGTCGGCTTCGGGGATGCCGGCCGCCGCGGCCACATCGCCGGCCATGGCTTCCCACTCGTATGGCTGGATGTGCGCGATGTGCTCGCGCGGGCGTGGCGTCACGCGCCCGCCAGGAGCAGCACGCTCCTGACGGCCCACGCGATCATGAAGCAGCCCGGGATCGTCAGGATCCAACCGATGACAATCTGGCCGGCGACACCCCAGCGCACGGCGGACAAGCGCCGCGTCGAGCCCACGCCCAGGATCGCCGAGCTGATCGTGTGGGTGGTGGAGACCGGCACGCCGAGCCGACTGGCGGCCTCGATAATCGTCGCGGCGGCCGTCTCGGCCGCGAAGCCATGGATCGGCCGCAGCTGCACCACGCGCAGTCCCATCGTGCGGATGATCCGCCAGCCACCCACAGAGGTCCCCAGGCCCATGGCCAGCGCGGCGAAGAGGATGATCCAGGTCGGCACCTGCCAGTCGTTGCCGCCCCAGTGCAGGTAGCTCGCGAGGGCCATGGTCATGACGCCCATCGTCTTCTGGGCATCGTTGGAGCCGTGCGAATAGGCCATATACGCAGCCGATAACAGCTGTGCGCGGCCGAAGACCCGCGTCACCGTCGCTGGAAATGCGCGCGCGAACAGATTCAGCAGCAGCAACATGAGCAGGAACGCGGCGGAGAACCCGAGCACCGGTGAGAACACGAGGCCCTGGAACGTTTTCTCCAGACCGCTGATCTGCACAGCGCTCCAGCCTGCGCCGCCGACGCCCGCGCCGACCAGGCTGAAGATCAGCGCATGACTCGAGCTGGACGGCAGGCCCAGGTACCAGGTCACCAGATTCCAAACGATCGCCGCCACGAGTGCGGAGACGACCAGCGTCTGTGTGGACAGCTCGGGCGGGATGATGCCCTTGCCAACCGTCGTCGCGACCGCGGTGCCTGACAGCGCGCCCACAAAGTTGAGCACCCCTGCCATGAGCACCGCCCGTCCCGGCGACAACACCCGCGTGGCCACCACGGTGGCGATGGCATTCGCCGTGTCGTGAAAGCCGTTGATGAAGTCGAAGGTGAGTCCGAGAATGATGATCAACAGCAAGACGAACAGTTCGCGGCTCGGGGAAAGTTCAGGCATCAGATGCAGCCGCTCGGCGGACGTTTCCCTCTCCCTCTGGGAGAGGGCTGGGGTGAGGGTGGCGTGCGAGCACGAACGCTTGCGGTCTTACGGCACCCTCACCCGCGCTGCGCGCGGCCTCTCCCAGAGGGAGAGGCTGAAGTTCGGCGCCGCCTGAGACCAGCTAGCACGTGGGTCCCCGCCAGGGAATCACCTCACGCATTCTTGAGCGCGATGTTGTTGAGGACCGTCGCTACGTTCTCACTCTTGTCGGTGGTGTCCTCGAGCAGCTGGTAGATGTCGTCCCAGCGCATGGCTTTGATCAGCTCGGGCACCTCGGTGACGCCGTCATACAAGTGCGCGATGGCGCCCGCGAGCAGATCGTCGGCTTCGTTTTCGAGCCGATGGATCTCCTGGGTCGCGCGTTGCAGCTGGTCGGCTTCGCGGCGCGTCTCGAGCAACGGCACCCCGCGAGCAATCTGCTCCGCCTGCTCCAGGATGACCCTGGAGAACTGTCGCGCAATGTCGGTCGGCTGATCGACGCGATACAGATGAATGCGTCGCCCAACCTCCTCGATCCAGTCGATCACGTCGTCAAGCGACGACGCGAGATTGCTGATGTCTTCGCGATCGATCGGCGTTACGAAGGTACGGTGTAGCGCGCCGAACACCTCATGGGTAATCTCGTCGCCCGTGTGTTCGATGTCCTTGAGGTGACGCGTCTTGCGCTCCACGTCGACGTAGTTGTTCAGCAGGTCGTCGAGCAGGCGCGCGCCTTCGAGCGTGTTCTCCGCGCTTCGATTGAAGAGATCGAAGAAGCGGGCATCCTGGGGAATCAGGCGAAGTCTGGCAAGCATGGCGACAGTTCAGTCCTAGTATGACTGATACCTGGCCAAGACCTCCTGCAGCGCGGCTTCGGCCCCGGCCAGGTTGCGGTCGAACTCGGGATCGAAGTGATCGCTCAGCTCGACCTCGACCGTGGGGATGCCGATGTCGTCGCACCACTGGGCGAAGTCGCCCGTCACGGGATAGGCAACGAACGGGCGGGCGGGGTAGCCGCTGTTGTCCGCGTACGCGGCAAGCATGCCCGTGCGATCGGCGGTCGCACCCCCCATGGCGATGCCGGCCGCCGAGTGATACGACAGCACCGCCACGGGGTGGATGCGCTGGATCAAGTTCGCCAGCGCTACGGTTTCGGGCTCGGACAGTGGGCCATCGCCGCCGCCATCGGGCAGCCACTTGCCGGGTCCAAACGTGCCAGGCAGCCAATCGTGCGTCGGGAAGTTTCGGTTTGGATCGACGCCATCGGCGAGCTCTCGGGTGCCGTCGGCCAGGCCGTCCGGGTTCGCCTCTGGCACGAACAGCAACTTCAGGCCCGGCGGGAGCGTGCTCGGATCGGATTCGAAGTACTCGAGCAACTGCCAGACCAGGTCGGAGCTGTTGAGCTCGGGCCGACCATGGATGCCGCCAACGATCACCGCCGTCGCTCGCCCATTGCCCAGGCTATAGCCCTCGATCGGGCGCCCTTCGCGGCTATAGCCAACCCGGACCTGCACCGGCGCGGTGCCCTGGGCCAGCAACGCGCCGAGCAGACAGCACCCTGCCAGCGCCAGCCCCACAGACCAGAGTATGCGGCCAACGGCTGATTCCCCAGAGGAGACCCGTGGCAGGTGGCTTGTTCGCGCTCTTTGGCAGCACCGCGCGACAGCGAGTGGCACCGAGACGCGTGCACCTACAATTCTCGTAATGTGGCCAACCGCGTCCTCCGACTCCGCCGATCGCTCCGATTCCTCCAGCGCCGAGCTCGCCGTGGCGGAGGGTCCGCAGAACCACGTCCTCGACGTCTACCTGGTTGACGGTCGGCCGGTGGAGCTGCTTCTCGACGGCGAATCGGTGTTCCCGGTGTGGTTCAAGCTGGAGTTCAAAGAGACCGGCGAGCTGTCTGCCAAGGTCAAAGGGTTCCGCCTGGGGACCCGCTTCGGCGACGAGATCAATATCCACAACGGCACACCGTGAGTACAGCGTCCCGTAAGTTTTCGGGTCCTGAACAGGCTGAATGTCATTCTGAGCCTGCCAAGGATCCGCCACTCTGACGCCGAAATGCACTACTAAGGGCACTGGCCCGGTCATCTTTTTCGGCACAAACTTCGACCCCAGCTTCCGTGCCAAGAAGCTGGGGTCGAATGCCAGAGGGCTGCCGCGTCAGGTCGTCGCCTGGTAGGCAGCGACCGTGACGCGGATATTGGGTCTAGACCAGAGAATGGTGCGTGTTCGCTTCCGTTACACCGTCATTGGATATTCGTGTTGATGAACGGGGGCACCGGGCGCACGAACACCCGATGGACGGGGTGCTCGTTCTCCTGCTCGTCCTCGATCTCGCCGACGAACGGAATCGGCCCGAGTGGCTTCACGCTGTTCGAGGGCGCTGAGGCCAGGCTGGTGCCGACGGCGTTGGTGGCCGTCACCGTGAAGGTGTAGATCGAGCCGTTCCTCAGACCCGTGATCGTGGCGCTGGTCGCCGGTGCGGCGACCGTGGTCGAGATCGGGGTCAGTGGCGCCGCGCCGTTGGCCGTGGCTACGCGGACCGTGTAGGAAGTGATGGCGCTGCCGCCGTTACTCGCTGGCGCGGTCCAGGAGATCGTCGC
>VBGG01000648.1 GCA_005883405.1 Chloroflexota bacterium
GGATGTGCCAATGTCGTGGATTCGTCGGTTTCGATAAGCTTCACCTTCCTTATAGGAGCTGCTCGTGGTGATTGCTCTCAGTTCTTCCACCGATGCTGATGTTGCTGGAAACTCGGACCGAATGCGATCGAAAGTCTCGGATCTCTTGACCGAGGCTCCAACATCGATTGTGCGGATGCGGTAATACGAGTTGAGAAGGCCGAATGCCGAATCGAAGCTCACGGACGCTCGCGTCGCGGCATTATCGAGGAAGTAGCGGAACCGTTCAGCGCGGGCGATGACGCTTAAGTCCATTACAGGCTCAGTTGGTTCGGGTACGTTGTTAAGCGACAGCAAGAGGGACCTGCCAGGAACGATGATCCGCTCTGGATCAGGGGTGGGGAAACCTTCCGCCGCGGCGGCAGCAGCGCGCGACAGATCGAAATGCGCATCGCGCAGAGCTGCAAACGCGTTCTCAAACCAAAGTAGGTTCCAGGAGGCCCACGCGCGAGAGCCGAAATAGGCATACATTCTAGTCGTGCTGGCCTCGGGTCGCGGAATCACTAGTCGTGGCAGGGTGTGTAGGACGTCGTGGGCGTGGACCGGCCACGATTCGGTCGTGATGGAGACTGGGAGATCGGTTGGCATCCTGTGCCCCTGAAGCATGTCGAGTCAAAAATCCGACAAGCGTCGTTGTTGGCGAAGGGGTTTAGCTCGCAAATGTTACACTTCGGGCCGCCGTGGCGGTGGCAGCTCTTCCCGCCCGGCCGAACGACCAGCATAGCGATCGCAGCGGGGCCTGCCGTTGACAAGCCGGGTGCGTATTTTCCCGAAGTCGTCCGCCTGCACCAACAAAGTTGTCCAACGGCCTGAAGACCAGTCCGAACGGAGGCCTCACTCACAGCCGACTGACCCGATCCGCGCCAAGGACTCCGAACGCTCTAGCCGCATCGGATGAAGATTTGCCATTGACCGGCCAATGCACGTCCATGGGCTGGGATCCGATAAGACGGCGTGGATGATTCGCCTGCAACCCCGAGACTTGAACTCAGTGGCACCCGTCTGGGCCATCCCGGAGCACGGCTGAACAGCCGTTCGACCGTCTTCCCAAAACGGTTGCTCGGCCAGCTTCCTGGTCGAGGGTGGGTTCGACTCCCACGGCTCCACGGACGTGGCAGTGCACCGTGCTGCGGCCGGGTGCCTGGTGGTGCGCGAGCGGACAACCCAGATTGCATGTCGAGCATCGACTCGACCGTTTTGAAGAGAGGTCGACAGACGTGCTCCAGAATGCCCAGACGGGTGCCAGCGAGTCCAAGTCTCTCGGGATTTCAAGCTCCTGCAGACTCACGAGGCGACGACAGCCGACGTGCGCGATTACGCAGGCAATTGCCCCGGAGCGTCAGCTGCGGCGACCGCGGATCGGAGTGTGCTTGCAAGCGAACACAGGGTCGATCGGAAGAAACGCGCGGTGTATCGCCGCGCGCGGGTGATGAATGGGAGCGAGCGCCGAACCCCGCGTTCGGCCAGGCGTGCGAAGCGCCCAGCCGCCGACGTGTAGAAATGCAGCACCATCAGCTGCGCGATCGTCCCGGGTATCAATTGCCGCGCGAATCCACCCTCGCCAACCACTTTCGATCTGGGCCGGGTACTGTGATCAGGTCGGGCTGGACTCGTCCGCGGTGTGGGGGTCTGCCGGAGCATGCGCGATTTCGCCGAGCAGCGTCAGGGCCAGTCCGGCCACTTTGGCGAAGGACAGCGTGAGTCCCTCACGATACGCTGCCTTCAACTCCACCTCCCGTTCCAACTGCTCGCGCAGTCTTACTACGTGCTCCGCGCCGGGTAAATGCTCCCAACCGAGCGTCGCGCCGCCGGTGGCCTGGCCCAGTGCGTCCGCCGCCCCCAGGAGGCGCGCCCACGCGACGGACTGGGGGCGTGACCCCACGAGCACCACCGTCGCCTGGGCGGCGAAGCTGAGGAGCCACCGATCCCGCAGGCTTGCACTGGTTTGCAGCAGCGCCTGAATCTGCGCCACAGCGCCAGGCACGTTCCCCCGACGCGACTCGAGGACGCCGAGATAGCTGTGAACGAACCCCGCGTGCTGTGCGTTGCCTGCATCCGCGAGCCGACCCAGCGCGGCCGTGTAGTGCCCCGCGGCGGCCAGCACGTCCCCCATGACGTCAGCGGCATAGCCGAGATAGAAGAGCGTCTCGCCATGACCATGCGGATCACCCAGCGCCTCCCAGCGGCGCACTGCCTCCTGTAGCAGCCGCGTCCCTTGTGGGCCATCCCCGGCCACGACCGTGGCATGTCCCAGATACGTTGTGGCCTCTGCGATTGCGGCGGGATCCTGCCGCTGCTCGGCCAGCGCCAGCGCCTCAGTTAGCACGAACCGCGACCGGGCGTACTCGGCCTGGACCATGAGGAGCGGACCCGCCGCGATCAGCGCGCGCGTCCGCGCTGCCGAGTCCAGCCCCGCTCCGTCACGGTCCCGCGACGCGCGGCCCAGTGCCTCCTCAAGCCAACGACGGCCCTCGGAATGGTAGCCTCGCACGTACCAGAAGTAGCCCAGAGCGCCGGAGAGTCCTAGCCCTGCCTCCGGCTCCACTAGCGCTTCTGTACCGTCCGGTCGGACTTGATCGAGCGACCAGCGGAGCGCCGCCCGGAGGTTGTCGTGCTCGCGCTCCAGCCGAAAGTGCCAGGTGCGCTGATCTGGGCCGCGCAGCGCGGGTGCCGCGCGCTCTGCCAGCTCCAGATAGTAGTGGGCATGGGCACGACCGGCCGCCTCCAGCTCTCCCGCCGCGTCCAGCCGCTCCTGGGCATACTCCCGCACCGTCTCCAGCAACGCGAAGACCGGCTCCGGTTCCTCGTCATCCTCTTCGAGCATCGTTACTTCGTTCGTCACGTCAGTGGGCCACGCCGGCGGAGGCAGGAGCAAGCTGTTCTCGGCGAGCG
>VBGG01000155.1 GCA_005883405.1 Chloroflexota bacterium
GAGGTCGCCGGCGCGACGGCGGGCGTCGACGCCGCGGACGCCATCGAGCAGGGCTTCGGCATCTACCGCGTAGGCCGGCTCCACGCGCCAGACGGCGGGGCGGTCCGTGCCGATGAGACGCTCATCCAGGCTGTGGAGCTCCTCGCGCAGCTTTTCGCCAGGCCGCAGGCCGACGTAGTCGATGGTCACGTCGCGACCTGGTCGAAGCCCTTTTAGCCGCATGAGGCGTTCGGCGAGCTGCTCGATGCGCACTTCGTCGCCCATGTCCAGGACGAACAACCCACCCGGGGTCTCGAACGCCGCGGCCAGCAGCACCAGGCTGGCCGCTTCGGACGCGGTCATGAAGAACCGCTGCGCGTCGCGATGCGTGATCGTGATCGGCCCGCCAGCCTCGATCTGCCGTAACAGCGTCGGCACCACACTGCCGCGGCTGCCCAGCACATTGCCGAAGCGGACCGCCGAAAGCACCGTGCCTGGTGCCGCGGCGCCGCCGAGGGCCACCACCATCAGCTCGGCCACGCGCTTGGTGAGGCCCATGAAGCTGTACGGGTTGACCGCCTTATCTGTCGAGATGACTACCACCCGTCCGACGCCAGCCTCCACTGCCGCGGAGCACACGCTCAGCGTTCCCAGCACGTTGGTAACGAATCCCTGGTCAGGATTGGCCTCGACCAGCGGCACGTGCTTGTAGGCCGCCGCATGGAAGACCACCTCCGGCCGCTCGCGCTGGAACAGCTCACGCATGCGCCGGCTGTCGGCAACGTCGGCGATGCACGTTCGCAACGTTGATTTATGAACGAGATCGCTCTGCAGCTCGTACAGGCCCGTCTCGTTCAGATCGACAGCCAGCACCGAAGCAGGCCCGACGGCCAGAACCTGGCGCGCCAGCTCGGAACCGATCGATCCCGCCCCGCCGGTGATCAGCACGCGCTTGCCCGCCAGGACCGCCGCGCAACGGTCGACGTCCAGGCGCAGCACGGGTCGAGACAACAGCTCCTCGATGTCGATGGCGCGCGCGGCGGCCAGGCGCAGCGCAGCGCTCGCCGACGCGGCGAGCAGCGGGCCGACTATGGCGACGAAGTGTGGCAGACGCCAGGGCTCGCGCAGGACCAGATCGTTGACGACCAGCACCACCAGCAGCGCTGCCAGCGTCGCCACCAGGAACGGCGCCACCGGCCGCCGCGCCAGTACCGAGCCCGGCTTACGCAGCCGATTCATCAGCTCGCCTGCGCCGATCTGAAGCACGGCAGCCAACAAGACCCACGGCATGAGCCGCTGCACGTACGTCGATGGCACGCTGCCTTCGTCGATGAAGCGCAGGAGCGTGGCCAGGGTGACGCCACCCGCGCCGGCTACGGCGTCGAGCGCTGTGAGCTGCCAGGGTGCGGGGCTGAAGCGCAGCGGCCGGCTACGCACTCGGCGACTCCGCGTGAGCCCGCGCCTGCAGTCCGACGCCGAGGACGCCGATCTCGAAGCCGCGCGCGCGCCACGCCGCCCGATCGAGTGCATTGCGCGTGTCGAGGATGCGCTTGTGGCTGACGAGCGCCGCGGCCAGGTCCAGGTCAAGCTCTCGAAATGCGCGGTGGTCGACCAGCAGCACCACCGCGTCGGCATCTCGCAACGCCTGTTCGATCGGTAGCAGTGGGGCGGGCAAGCCAGGCGTGTCCGGCCTCACGTGTGGGTCGCACAGCCGGACCGCGTAGCCGTGCTCGACGGCTAACTCCGCGACCCGCAGCGCGGGGCTCTCACGCACGTCGTCCACTTCGGCTTTGTAGGTGACACCCAGCAGGGCCACGCGCGCGGGCGGGGCGACCAACGTGTTGAGCCGACCCAGGACATGCCGCGGCATGCCATCGTTGATCTCGCGCGACGAGGGAATCACACGCACGGCATCGGACGCGGCGCCTACCAGGAACCACGGATCGACGGCGATGCAGTGGCCGCCGACGCCGGGACCCGGTCGAAGCACGTTCACCCGCGGATGATGGTTCGCCAGCCGGATCGCCTCCCAGACGTCGACGCCGACGCGCTCGGCGATCAACGCGAACTCATTGGCCAGGGCGACATTGACGTCGCGGAACGTGTTCTCCATCACCTTGACCATCTCGGCCGTGGTCGCGTCGGTGCGCATGATCTGGCCCTTGACGAAGGCCGTGTACAGGTCGGCGGCGCGCTCGGCGCAAGCCGGGGTCAGGCCACCGGCCAGACGATCGTTCTGCTCGAGCTCGACCAGGATGCGGCCTGGCAACACCCGTTCGGGACAGTGGGCGATGAAGACGTCAAGACCGGGTCGCAAGCCGGATTCAGCCAGGATCGGGGCGAGCAGGTCGCGCGTCGTGCCTGGCGGGACAGTGGATTCGAGCACGACGAGATTGCCGCGGCGCAACAACGGCGCGATCTCACGGGCGGCCCGCTCAACGTAGCTCAGATCAGCACGATTGGTCAGTGGATCGAGGGGCGTCGGCACCGCGATGATGAATGCGTCGGCGGGCGCCGGGCGCGTCTGGACGCGCAATCGACCCGAGTTGATCGCCGCGGCGACCAGCGTTTGCAGCTCTGGCTCGTCGATCGAGGCCTGACCATCCTGGAGGGCCGCCTGCACCCGCGGGCTCGGATCGACGCCGATGACGTCCTTGCCAGCCAGGGCGAACATGCTGCCGGTCGGCAAGCCGATATAGCCCAGGCCGAGCAGGCAGATCGTGTTCATGTGGAGGTCAGTTGTGTCCCTGAGTGACAACGGGCGATGGCTCATTCGGTTGCTTGGGGCCAGCGCCGCTCTCGAGGCGCCATACGAGCGCGACCACGGCGAGCATCGGAGCGTACGCGAGGAGGTCCAGCGTGGCTCGCGCCGGCGTGTCGGCGTTCAGGCCAGCCAGGGCCGCCGTGGCGGCGACGATGGCCAGCGCGGTGTACAGGATCGTCACCTGCGCGTGCGACAGACCGCTCTGCACCAGCCGCTGGTAGTAGTGCGAGCGGTGTGCGGCGTACCACCGCTCGCCCCTCAGCAAGCGCCGAGCGAGCGTCGCCACGCTGTCGAACAGAAACGGCGCCAGAACGACAATCCCGAACTCGATCGGCAGTCGTCCGCCACCAACTCCGACGCCGCCCAGGAGGGTGAGTCCGGCCAGGCTGAAGCCGAGGAAGGTGCTGCCGATGTCGCCCATGAACAGCCGCGCGGGTGGCAAGTTGTAGACGAGGAACCCGGCGGTGGCCGCCGCGAGCAAGCCGCCAGCCGCGCCGATCAGCGGGTTCTCGAGCATGAGCCCGGCGATCGCCAGGGCACCGCCCGCGACAATGGCCTGGAGTGCGGCGAGGCCGTCGATGCCGTCCATGAAGTTGTAGACGTTGGTGATCAGGCTGATGTAGACGAACGCCAGGGGCAGGATGAGCATGTAGCCAGCCTGGGCAGCGCCAACGATCAGGAGTGCCGCACCGACGAGATGCGTGAGCAGGCGTGGCGCGGGGGGAAGCGTCCGCAAGTCGTCGACGAACGACACCGCGGCGACCAGCAGCGCACCGATGAGCCAACCGAACGCACGCGGCGACAGGCTGCCGCCAGTGAGCAACCAGATCGCCAGCCCGGCGAGGAAGCCAACGACGATGACCAGGCCGCCTCCGCGCGGCGTGGGTCGGGTGTGGGAGCTGCGCGCGTTCGGCACGTCCAGCACTCGGCGCGGCGCCCAGCGCAGGTAGAGCCTGCCGCCGACGAGCGCCGTCACGAAAGCCACGCTCAGCGGGGCGAGCATGCGCGCAAGGGTACAGAGTTATGCGCGAAGGCGGCGTGCGGCGGGGTCCCAGCGGTCCCAGGGCAGCTGGCGGCCGAAGAGCGGCTCGCCGAGGCCGGCTTCGTCGAGGAGAGGCTCGAGTCTGGCGCGCAGCTGCTTTCGCAGACCCTCGGCGTTTTCACTCAGCAAGCCAGCCGCTTTGAGCTGCGTGACGACGGGATCGTCGGGCTGGCCGAACCAGGTGAACTCGGTGCGGCTGATCGACGGGCGCCGCAGCCAGCCGGCGGCGTGGGTCCAGTGCCCGGCCTCCTCTTGCTGGATCTTGCGTGCGCGCTGCCTCAGAGGCTCGTACGGAACCTCGACGGCGGCGGAGAGGAGCGTGGTCAGCGCGGTATCGATCACCAGGTTCGTCGCCACAAAGTCGGACCAGGTGCCGAAGCGAGCGTCGAGACTGCGCATGCCGCTCGTTTGCCGCTGCTGCCATCCTTTCTCCTCCATCTGGGTCGCATCTCGGCCGTTGGGGAAGCCGCGCAGTAGCGGATAGAACGAGCGGGCGTGGCCGAGCTCATCCTGGGCCATCGCGGCGGCGGCCACGGCCGACTCCAGCATCGGCGCACCGGTGCACCACTCGGCATAGCGCCGCCCGAGCACGTACTTGTTGTCCGCCAGCGACAACAACAGCGCGTACATGGGTTCGCGCAGAGCCGCATCCAGCGTTTGGACCATGGCCAGGTCGGCCCGCTCGGCAGTGGTCGGCGCGGCGGCCGCGGCGGCCCGCTGGAGCGACTCCTGGTCGGTCGCGGTCTCGAAGAGGCCCGAGCTCGGGGCCTCGGCGTCAGTCATGACGCGATGACGGTGCGCATCTCGTCGCGCGGAGCGACGAGCATCTCGATCCACGGGTGCTCGTCGTAGATGCTCTGGGCGAAGAGGACGGCCATGGCGGGGTCATCGGCCGTCACCGTGCCGACCTGGTAGAGCGGCTCGTCATAGCGCCGACGAGCGAAGACCACCCAGCACTTGCGGAGCGAAGGCTTCAGCTCTTCACGGACGCCGACTGTGCGCGGTGGCGCGGCGGTGGCGCTCACACCGACAGTCCAAGCTCGCGCATGGACTCACGCGCCGACTGGCTGAGACGGCGGTGGGTCCACACGGGGTCCCACACCACTTCGATCTCGACGCGGTCGACGCCGGGCTCGCGCAGCAAGCGGGCACGGATGTCGTCCTGGATCATGTCCATGGCGGGGCAGCCCATCGCCGTGTAGGTGATCTTCAGCTTCGCCGCTCGTTCGGCGGGCTCGTAGGCCACTGCCACGATGAGTCCCATATCGACCAGCGACACAGGGATCTCAGGGTCCTCGACCTCGCGCAGGGCGGCCCACAGGCGCTCGACGACACCATCCTGAGAAGCTGAGACCGTCATGCCGTCTGAGGCGCCCAACCCCGCTGCAGCGAGCCGACGTAGTCCTGGTTCATCGGCCCACGCGCCTTCCAGCGCACGAGGACCTCGTCCCAACCGATCGGACCCTCCTCAAACGCCCAGCGTTTTTCAACTGCGTCGAACCTGGCTGGGAATGGCGCGTCGATGACGTACTTCCCCGAGGACTCGTCGAGATGGGCCGGAACGCGCAGACCCACCTCCTCGCAGAACGGCACCACCTTGGCCATCCAGGCCTGCCGCAGCGTGTCGTTGCTGCGGCCTTTGAAGCCGTAGTCGAGCTGTTCGGTATGGCGCTTTTCGGTATCTGGCAGCCCGAACCACTCCACCGTGAGCATGAACATCCAGTCGGCCGCCTGCTGCAGTTTCTCACGCTCCGCGGGGTCCGGGGCCAGACGGCGGATCCACTGCTGACCGTGTCGCAAGTGGAACGTCTCCTCCTTGTCCACCTTGGCCAGCGCCCGCTTCCACGGTCCGAAGGTCGTCGAGTGATACACGTCCGACAGCAGCTCATAGCCGGCCTGGTCATAGAAGGCGTTGGCGACCACCAGCTCGTACCAGGTGTCCAATGGCACATCGAACGCGTAGGGGTACTTCCAGTCGCCCGGCGGCCGCTGGTAGATCAGCCAGTCCTTGTCGACGCCGAGGTCCTCGAGCAGTCGATAGGCGATGTGCGCGTGAGCCAACTCGTCCTGGACGATGCTGATGGCGGTGCCGAAGGCGTTCAGACTCGGCGCGTCTTGCGCCGCGCGGAAATAGGCGGGCGCGCTGATCAGCTCGGTGTCGCCCGAGACGGTCAGAATACGCTTGATGCCTTCCAGGTAGGTCGGCGACATGTGCTCGAGGCCTTCGACGAGCTTGCCGCTCTTGATGCGCTGCAGCGTCACAGCCTCGGTATTGAGCTCAAGAGCCATCTTTTTCTTCTCCACCACTGGCAACTAGCGGCTGATCGTCCCAACGGTCCGCGCGCAGGCCCTCAAAGTAGCTGCCGCAGGCGCTGCAACGGTACTGGCTCAGCAGCAGCTGTGAGCCGAACAGCGACAGCAACTCCGCGGACGCGGCGCTGCAGAAGGGGCAGCGTATCGCTTCGAACTCACTCATGGACTTCACAGACCAGTGAAAGCGCGCGCTCAACGTACACGCGGGTCATCTTCTTGCGCCAGGCGTAGTTCAGGTCCGTGTTGTCGAGCGGCCGAGCACCTTTGTAGGCCGCCGCGGCGACCGCCTGGATCGCCTCCCGCGTCGGCCGCGTCCCGACCAGCGGTCGCGCCAGATCCGATTGGTCGACCGGCGAGGAACCAACCGCACCCAGCACCAGGCGGACATCCTCGACCATCCTGTCGGTCAGCTTTACCGCCGCGGCCACACCCAGGATCGGAAAATCGAACGAGCCGCGACGGCGGAGTTTCTCGTACGTCATGCGCCAGCCGGCGTGGTCTGCAAAGTCGATGCTCGCCAGGATCTCGTCGGGACGACGCGTCAGATAGTCGATGCCGTCGTCGCGGAAGAAATCGCCAGCCTCGATGCTGCGCTCGCCACTGGCGCTGACCAGTTTCAATCGCGCGCGCAACGCAACGGCGACGGGCGCGGTGTCGGAGCTCGAGACGGCCCAGCAGCGGCGGCTGTTGGGGGCGACCCAGCAGATGGCGCCGTCCTTCTTCATGCAGAAGTCGATGCTTTTGCGCCAGTGGTAGTTCTGGTCGTAATACGTGCAGCGCGTGTCCAGGCACAGGTTGCCGCCGAGCGTGCCCATGCGGCGCAGGTGGGGCGTCGATACGAGAGCCGCCGCGGTGGCCAGCGCGGGGTAGCGCTCACGCACCAGGGGATGCGTGGCAACCGTGTCCAGCGTGGCCGTCGCGCCGATGCGCAGCAGGCCATCCGTGGGACGGATATCACGTAATTCCTGAACCGCCCGCAAGCCGATTACCACCTGGGGCTCCTGCTGACGGCGCTTCATGTTGGGGAAGAGGTCCGTGCCTCCTGCCACGACCATCGCTTTTGCACCGTGGTCGGCGAGCGCAGTGGCGGCCTCGTCGAGCGAACGCGGCGCCAGGTACTGAAACGGGGGAAGTCTGAGCATTACGCTTCTGCCTCGACGGCACCCTCACCCCCGCCCTCTCCCAGAGGGAGAGGGGGTTTTACGCGGATCAGGCGCGGGAAGGCATAGCTCGGCAGCTTCGTTGGGCCGTAGCGCGCGGATTTGCCCTCGGCTCGGGCCTCCAGCGCGCGTAGCACCTTCTCGGGCGTTATCGGCGTCTCGTCGATGCGCACGCCCACCGCGTCGTGGACCGCGTTGGCGACGGCGGGGATGACCGGTAGCAACGGGCCCTGGCCGACCTCCTTGGCGCCGAATGGGCCCTCGGGATCGAGCGTCTCGACCAGGAAGGTGTGGATCTCCGGCGTCTCGAACGTCGTCGGGCTCTTGTACTCGAGCATTGACGGGATGCGGTGCACGCCGAGGACGCGGGGCCCGCGGTCGCCGCGGAACTCCTGCTCCTCCATCAGCGCTTCGCCGAGGGCCATGTAGATGCTGCCTTCGATCTGCCCTTCCACCAGCACCGGGTTCAACGCGCGGCCGATGTCGTGGGCCAGCCAGACTCGCTCGACGGTCACCCAGCCCGTCTCAGGATCGACGTCGACCTCGACTACCGCTGCTGAGTAGCTGTACGCCGGACTGGGGCCCACGCCCGAGCCCTTGAATGGACCGCCCAGTTTGGGAGGCTTGTAACTCCCGGTGGCGGTGAGCGCGCCATTGCGCGTCTCGGCCAGCTTGACAAGCTCGGGGAACGTCAGTCTCGGCCCCAGGCCATCTCGGCGCCACAGCGTCCCGCGGCGCATCACCAGCTCGTCCACCGGAACGTCGAGCTCGTCCGCGGCGGCATTGACCAGCAGATTGCGCAGCTGCGTCGCGGCGCTGATGGCCGCGTTGCCTGCCATGAAGGTCACGCGGCTCGAGTAACTGCCCAGATCGATCGGCGTGAGGTCCGTGTCGGCGGAGATGAGGCTGATCTGCTCGGGCCGACAGCCGAGCGCCTCGGCCACGACCGTCACCAGCATCGAGTTGGATCCCTGGCCGATATCGATCTGGCCACACGACACGGTCACCACGCCGCTGCGGTCGAGGCGAATATCAACCGAGGTGTGGGGCATGTCGTTCCAGTACAGCGGCAAGCCGGCACCGCACAGGTACGCTCCGACGGCGAAGCCGATGCCCTTGCCGAAAGGCAGCTTGCCGTGGCGGGCGTCGAACCGCGACTCACGGGTGACGATGTCGACGCACTGCCGCAGGCCGTTGCTGGTAATCCGCAGGTAGTTGACGGTCTTCGTGTTGGGCTCGAGAAAGTTCTTCCGCCGCAGCTCGATGATCGGAATACCGAGCCGTTCGGCAACCGTGTCGAAGTGGCACTCCAGCGCGTAGCGCGGCTGGGGCGTGCCGTGACCGCGCTTCGGACCGCACGGAGGCTTGTTCGTAAGGACGCGCACGCCCTGCCAGCGATAGGCGGGCACGTGCTCGCACACCGTCTGCAGCGCGCCCGTGTAGTACAGGGACGCCGCGCCGTAGCTCATGTACGCGCCGCCGTCGACGTAGGACTTGAAGTCCATTCCTGTGATGCGACCGTCTTCAGTCCAGCCCGTTTTGACCCACATCAGGACCGGATGCCGTCCGCGATGGCAATAGAAAACCTCTTCGCGGTTCAGGGCAGCCTTGATGGGTCGCCCGGTCAGCATTGCCAGCTTGGCGGCGGCCGCCTCGTGCTGAAACAGCTCCAGCTTGCCACCGAACCCGCCGCCGACTGGCGGCGCTACCACACGCACCTGGTCCTCGCGCAGCTCGAGCGCCTTGGCCAGCTCCTTGTGGACGTAATGCGGCGACTGCGTGCTACTCCACAGCGTGAGTCTCCCGGATGGACTCCAATCGGCCACGCACGCGTGCTGCTCGAGCGGCAGATGCGTGTTGCCCTGGAAGAAGTACGTATCTTCGAAGACATGCTCCGCATCGCTCAGCGCGGCGTCGACGTCGCCGAATTCCAGGGCGGCGGCGCGATGCGCATTGCCGTACTTGCCCTCGTGGATTGGCTCGCCCGCTCTGGTCAGGCCCTCCTCGATGGACAGGTACGTGGGCAACTCCGCGTACGCGACATCGATCAGATCGAGCGCGCGGTCGGCGGTCTCTTCATCGACCGCGGCCACAGCCGCCACCGCGTCGCCAACGTAACGGACCTTATCCGTGCACAATGCCTGCTCGTCCTGGCCGACCGGTAGCACGCCATACTTGACGGGCATGTCCGCGCCCGTAATCACCGCGAAGACCCCCGGCAGCGCTCTGGCGGCCGACGTGTCGATCGACAGGATGCGGGCGTGCGGACGCGTGCCGCGCAGCAGCCTGCAGAAGCCCATGCGCGGCAGCTTCAGATCGTCCGCATAGCGGGCATTGCCACTGGTCTTTGACAGACCGTCTTGCCTGGTGAGCGACGTGCCTACCACGTCGAATTCGGGTTCGGTCGCGAGGGTCATACGGACACCGCCGCGGTGGAGGCGCGCAGACGTTCAGCCGCCAACTCCACCGCTTCGAAGATTTTCACATAGCCCGTGCAGCGACACAGGTTTCCCGAGAGCGCATCAACGATCTGCTCGCGGCTCGGCGAAGGTGTTTCGTCAAGCAGCGCGCTGGCAGTGACGAGCATGCCTGGCGTGCAGTAGCCGCACTGGGCGGCGCCCAACTCGGCGAACGCAACCTGGAGCGGATGGGGGGTTGCCCCGTTCGAGAGCCCCTCAACGGTGACGATGGCGGCTGGCGCCTGGCACTCGACGGGTAGCGCCAGGCACGACAGGATCGGCTCGCCATCGAGCAGCACGGCGCACGCGCCGCACTCGCCGAGCTCGCAGCCGTGCTTCGTACCAGTCAGGTCGAGGTCTTCGCGCAGCACTTCGAGCAGCGTCTTATGGACGGGGACGAAGACCTCGTGATCTTCGGCGTTGACGTTGAGGACGAGCGGTATCCGCTGCGGCATCGCAGTGCCTGGACTATGCCAAATTGTAGTAGCGGCGGCAGGCTCAACGGCGCGGTTCTACTCGCGGTGGCGCGCGCCTGGCGAGTCCGAGCGCCTCAGCTTCACACGCCACCCCTTCGGCGAACGAACGCGGAGCGAAGAGGAAGTCTCGCGCGGCATCTGCATACGAGAAGGCCTTGTCCTCCGCCAGGCGGCAGATCTGCTCGGGCGTGACGACGCGCGTGAGCCCGGCGGCAAGAACCGCGGCTGCCAGGGGAACGCGGATCAGCGTCACGTTGCGCTCGACCGCGCGGCCCGCGGTCCGCACCAGGTCCGCGAAACGCAGCGGCTGCGCGCCTGCCACGTTGTAGACCTTCTTCACCGTATCCGAGCTGTCGAGTGCCGCGACGACTGCATCCGCCAGGTCCTCGACGTAAATCGGCTGCCACAACGCATTGCCGCACAGTGGAAAGACGGGAATTCGTTTGAGAAACCGCAGCAGTCGGCTGATATTCCGGTCGCGTGCGGTGCCGTAGATCATAGTCGGCCGCAGGATGGTCCAGTCCATCGACGAACGCTCCACGGCCGCTTCCGCCTCCAGCCGCGGCGTCCGGCTTGCGGAGGGGAGGGTGGTGAACACCGCGGTGGTACTGATGAACAGGGCGCGGCTGATGCGCCTTTGCTCCAGCTGGCGGACCGATCGCGGCACATGGCCGAAACCCATCGACGCGCAGTACACCACGGTGGAGATTCCATCTAGCGGGAGTGGCCCTCCGTTCAGAGACCCGCGGCGGAGCTCCATTCCCCGCGGCAAAACAGACGTTTCGCTCGAGGGTCGAACCAAGGCCACCGGATGGCGCTCCATCAGCCGCGCGGCAACGAAGCTACCGAGAAAACCGGTCGCGCCGACCAGCAGGATCCTGTCGGTCATCTCATCATCACCCGACGGCTGTCATCCTGAGCTTGCGAAGGATCCGCAACTCCGAGGCTGGCCACGAGAAGCTGGATAGATCCTTCGTCGCCGTGCCCTGCGCGAAGCGAGCCTGCGAGCGGAGCCCACGGGCCTGCCCTGCGCGAAGCGAGCCTGCGAGCGGAGCCCACGGG
>VBGG01000156.1:0-3701 GCA_005883405.1 Chloroflexota bacterium
GCAACGTGTCGGAGCGGATGCGTCGGGTTCTCGCCTCCTACTGGTCAATCCCTGAACCGACCGTGTTCCTGGTCGATAGCACCGCCAGGCGCGTCGCGACCACGGGCTGGCCGAACCCCAGGACCAGCCTTACGGCCGCAATCCGCGCCCACGCTGGACGACCGCAGGCCTTTCTCAAGTTGTTGAAGCACCCGGCCGATTTCGCGAGCGAGTACGAGGGTTTGGTCGCGGCTCGCGCGATCACTACGCCATCTCTACAGGTCCGGGTACCAGCCGTCTTGCACACCGTGGAAGCCGAACGCGCCATTGTCCTGGAGTACGTCCCTGGCATTAACCTCACGCCGTTGATGCGGCGGAGGTACCTGGCGCTGCCCGACTGGTGCGTCACGGCAGTTCGAGATCTCGGTCGCTTATCTGGATGATGCGGCCGGACGGCTCGGGGTGACCCAGCACGCGCTTGCACACCGACTGCTCGACAGGCTCGGCGGGACCATCGCGGCGCAGCAGCTTCGGTTGACGTGGTGCCACGGCGACCTGGTCCTCAACAACCTGATCATGCATGAGCGGCTGCTGTACGTAGTCGACTTCACCCGGTACGGCGTCGGACCGCCCGAGGCGGACCTGGAGAGTTTCTGGAACTCGCTGCGAAGGGAAGTCGGTCCCTTTCCCTTCTCAGCCCCAGCCCGTTCGGTACTCTGGTCTGCATTCGTCTCCGCCTATGAGGCGACGGCGGCCAAGACGAGCACGAGTGTCAAGGACCTGTGGACTTTCGAGGACTTGATGTACGAGATAGCCTACGCCCCACGTCCCGGCCGACCGTTCTCGGAAGGATGGCTGCGCCGGGCGCGCTTGTGCCTTCAGACTACAAGCTACTTGCGATCGTGGCTGCAAGAACGGGCTCTGGTCTACAAATCGTGAGGTCGTACAAAGCAATCCATCAGGTGGAGCGCTCCCATCTTGTGGGGCGGCCGGCGGTTCGGCTGTACTCCTCTGAACCGCGCGCGAGCACCACCAAGAGTGGCGAAGAACCCCTGCGGATCGCGCTTCCGGTTCTCGAAGGCGACTACTGGACAGTTGGCCCCATCCACCTGGCCAGCCTCGTGGCGGCGGTGCGAGAAACCTACGGCAACGGCGTCCACACGTTCGTGTTCAGCGCCAGGGATCCGGATTGGGCGCGTGACTACGCGCGAACCGTGGGTGCAACTGGCGCGATCCACCGTGCGTATCCTCCGCGCTGGACGCTGGCGTGGGCCATCAAGTGGCTAGGCCGGCACGTGAGTGTACAGGATAGCTCGATTGAAAGCGTGCTGGAGAGCCACGGCATAGACGTTGCTTTGTGCATGCGGCTGACGCGTGGCTATGGCCGCATCGGCACCATATTGTGGCTCGCCGACTTCCAGCACCTGGTAATGCCGGAGATGTTCGACGAAGCCGAACGCGTGGAGCGAACATCGGAGTTCCTTCGCTCGAGTCAGCTCGCGACCCGGATTGTGGTGATGAGTGACGCCGTTCGTCGAGACTTCCTGGGCTTTGCCCCCACGTACGGGCCAAAGCTGCGCGTGCTCAAGCCGGCCAGTTTTATCCCGGATCGAGTGTACGACCTGAATCCGGCCGCCGTGGCTGCTGCAAACCATCTGCCCGACAGGTTCATCTACCTGCCCAATCAGTTCTGGAAACACAAGAATCACGAGCTCGTGTTGCAGGCCGTCAAGATTTTGAAGGACCGCAACGTGCATGTACGCATTGTCTGTACCGGAAGCCTCCTCGACTATCGGCATCCCCGGTACGCGGCCGAGCTGTTTCGGAAGCTCTCCGCCTGGGGCCTCCGCGAGCACATCATCTGTCTGGGACTGTTGCAACACGAAGAGGTGCTCCTGCTGATGCGGCAATGCGTCGCCGTGCTCAATCCGGCACTCTTCGAGGGTTGGGGGTACACCGTCGACGAGGCCCGCTCCCTCGGCAAACTCGTGCTCGTCTCCGACATCCCAGCCCACCGTGAACAGGACCCGCCCCAGGCGACCTTCTTCAACCCCTTCGATGCCGAGGATCTCGCCGCCAGGTTGCAAACGGTGTGGCGGGCGGGCAAAGCCGGGCCGGATGGAGCCCGAGAGGCCGCCGCCCGCGAGCAGCTGCACGAACGCCGGCGTGCGTACGCCCAGGAATTCGTTGCGCTGGCGCGCGAGACAGCCGAGGCGGCTCGGGACTGAGCCAAGCGTGCTGTCGTTATCGCATCGGCCTGCGACTGCTTCTCGGTCACAGAATAGAGTGGCCGCGTCTGAGCCCGGGCCGCACCGTCTGCGTATCGCGGTGCCGTCACTCGACGATGAATTCTGGACGGTTGGCCCCATCCACATGAATGGTCTGCTGAGCGCGGTCCGCGACACGTACGCTCAGCAGATCGGTCTATTCTCGTTCAGCTCGACGATGACGGATGACATCTGTGGACAGACGCCCGCCGCGGAGCTCGACGGCGTCATCCGCTACACCTATGCCCCGCGATGGTCGGTCGCCTGGGCTGAGAACTGGTTGAGCCGCCACGTCCGGACGCGCGACGTGTCCGTCCAGCGGACCCTGGAACGTTATGGTATTGATGCGGTCCTGTGCACCGGGCTTTCGTCTGGCTACGGCCGCATCGCCACGTTGTGGTGGTTGCCGGATCTACAGCACCTCAGGCTGCCGGAAATGTTCGACGCCGCCGACCGCGCGGCACGCAACTCCCGGTTCACTCGATCGAGCGAGGTGGCTACCCGAATTCTCGTCATGAGTCACTCGGTACGTCTGGATTTTCAAGCTTTCGCTCCGAAGTATGCAGCGAAGGTCCGACTGGTGCCGCCGGCAAGCTACATCGCCGACGATGTTTATCAGAAGGATCCTCTGACGGTTACCAGACTCTACAACTTGCCCGACAAGTTCGTTTACCTGCCCAATCAATTCTGGAAGCACAAGAATCATGAGCTTGTCATTCGAGCTGTCGCGGTCTTGAAGCGTCGCGGGATTCAGGTTTGTGTTGTCTGTACGGGCAATTTGATCGATTATCGCCACCCGCGTCAATCCTCTGAGTTATTCCACAAACTGTCCGTGTGGGACGTTCGGGAACAGGTCATCTATCTCGGTATGCTCGTCCGCGACGAGGTTCTGGCGCTGATGCGTCAGAGCGTCGGCGTGCTGAATCCTTCCCTCTTTGAAGGCTGGGGCTACACTGTCGACGAGGCGCGATCGCTTGGCAAATCGGTGCTGCTCTCGGATATTCCGGCACACCGCGAACAGAATCCGCCAAACGCAACGTACTTCGACCCCTTCGATTGTGAGGACCTGGCGACGAAGCTCGCCGAGGCGTGGGAACGTAACCCTGGGCCGGACCTCGCCGTGGAGGCAGATGCACGCTTGCGACTCCAACAGCGTCGGCGCACGTATGCTGAGCAGTTCGTGGCAATTGCAGAGGAGGCTGTCGCGGAGGTGCGTGCGTGAGAGGCAGGCGAGCCCGATGAGTCAACCATCAGCGGCTCTGCGGCTGGTGCCGTCCCCGACTCTCGACACGCTTCCACCACCACCGGCGGGTCGGACGGGCTGGCCGTGGACGGAGCAGTCTCAGCGCCTCCCGGAGGCCGCTCCGGATGGCCGCCCCTGGCCGCGGCTGAGCATCGTCACTCCGTCGTACAATCAGGCCGGATTCCTCGAAGCAACGATTCGCTCGGTGCTCC
>VBGG01000156.1:3766-5658 GCA_005883405.1 Chloroflexota bacterium
GCCATCAACAAGGGCCTCGCGCGCTGCGGTGGCGAAGTCTTCAACTGGCTCAACTCCGACGATCAGCTCATGCCTGGCGCCCTGGCGGAAATCGCCACACTGCGCGTGGCCACGCAGGCGGCGATGCTGGTGGGGCGCGGGGTCATCGTGGATGCCCAGTCAGGACGAATCCGCCACGATTGGGCCGGACGGCCGCCGCGGCACCCGCTCGATTTCACGCGCTCCAACCGTGTCGTCGTGGCCCAGCCGTCGGCCTTTCTTGACGCGCGCCTGGTCCGACAGGTCGGAGGCCTGCGCGAAGATCTTCAGTGCGTGCTGGACTGGGAGTTGTACCTGCGGCTCACAGTCCTGCTGCGCGAGCGGCTGACGACGGCCACAACGCCCGCGCTCCTGTCGTACGCGCTCTATCACCCGCGCTCGAAGACCAGCAGCCACCAGGCCGACTTTCAGTCGGAGGGCCTGCGAGTGCTCCGGACGCTCGGCCCGCAACTGCCCGCGCTGGAGCGGCTCCGTCTCGCGGCCTACGTGCGGGGGGTTGTCACCCAGCGCATGGTGGCGGACGTGTGGACTGCCAATCACCGCTGGCAGTACCTGGGCAGCCTGTTGGTTCAGCGGCCTGACGCGCTGTGGTCGCGCCCTTACTGGGGTGCTCTCCGGCGTTTGCTCGTGCGGGCCGCCCAGTGAAAGCGCGGACCGGTATGGTTGATCGGAAACTGGCGCCCGAGGCGAGCACGCGGCCCAAGGTCGTCGTGTGGGGTGCATCGGGACATGCCCTCGTGGTGGCCGATGTCATGCGTGAGGTGGGCATGTACGACCTGGTCGGCTTTCTCGATGACGTCAATCCCGAGCCGCGCTGGCTCGCCCGCCACGAAGCATGGGTGCTGGGCGGGCCAGAACAGATCCCGCGGCTCCTGGAGGCAGGCGTGCAATCGGTCCTGGTTGGCATAGGCGATTGTGAAGCCCGCTTGCGGATCGCGGATGGCGCGCGGGCGGCGGGGCTCCGGCTGGCCAGCGCTGTCCACCCCCACGCCACGATTGCACGCGACGTCGCAGTTGGCCCAGGCACGCTGGTGTGTGCTGGTGTGATCGTGCAACCCGGCTCGTCGATTGGCGAGAACGTGATCCTCAACACGGCGGCGACTGTCGACCATGAGTGCATCATCGAGGACGGCGCGCATATCGGCCCGGGCGCACATCTCGGCGGCAACGTCGTGGTGGGACGTGCAGCTTGGGTGGGAATCGGCGCTATTGTCAGCAACAACGTCTCGATCGGAGCACGCTCCGTTCTGGGTGCCGGGGCCGTCCTCGTGCGGGATCTGCCCGCCGCGGTGGTGGCTTTCGGAGTGCCAGCGACTGTGAGAAGGGAGTCCACCACGCTTGCAACTGCTGGCTAACAGGTCGTCCACGGGCGATCTCGCCATCTTCGGCGGGACCCCAGCGTTCGGCGAGCCCCTCCACGTCGGGCGCCCCAATATTGGTGAGCGTCAACGCTTCCTGGAGCGGATGAACGACCTGCTCGACCGCCGGTGGTTGACCAACCAGGGACCGTATGTCCAGGAGTTCGAGCGCTGCATCGCCGACCGGGTGGGGGTGCGGCATTGTGTGGCGACGCCGAACGCAACCGTTGGACTCGAGATCGCGATCCGAGCGCTCGGCTTGCGTGGCGAGGTCATCGTCCCCTCGTTCACCTTCATCGCGACCGCGCATGTGCTGCAGTGGCTGGGCATCACGCCCGTGTTTTGCGACGTGGAACCGGAGCGGCTGACTCTCGATCCTGACGCCGTGGAGGCGCAGGTCGGCCCCCGCACGACCGGGATCCTGGGCGTGCATCTGTGGGGACGCCCCTGCGATGTGGAGCGGCTTTCGGCCATCGCCGATTGCCACCATCTGCG
>VBGG01000156.1:5671-10192 GCA_005883405.1 Chloroflexota bacterium
GCTCATTCGGCGACGCGGAGGTGTTCAGCTTCCATGCGACGAAGTTCTGCAACGCCTTCGAGGGCGGCGCAATCGTCACCAACGACGAGGATCTCGCCCGCACTCTGCGTCTCATGCATAACTTTGGCTTCGCCGGGTACGACACGGTAGTGGGGCTCGGCATCAACGGCAAGATGAACGAAGCCTCCGCGGCCATGGGCCTCACCTCGCTGGAAAGCCTCGACGAGTTCATCGCGGTGAACCGCCGCAACTACGAGCAGTACCGGCGAGAGCTGGCTGGAGTGCGCGGGTTGCGGGTGCTGCCGTTTTCGGACAGCGAGAGGCAGAACTACCAGTATGTCGCCGTCGACGTGGACGCGGTCGAGTGCGGCATCAGCCGCGACGACGTGGCCGCGGTTTGCTGGGCGGAGAACGTCCTGGTGCGCCGGTACTTCTTTCCCGGGTGCCATCGCATGGAGCCGTATCGGTCCAGCAGACCCGTGCGAGAGCAGGTCCTGCCAGTCACGGAGCGGGCGGCGGAGCAGATGCTTACTCTGCCCACCGGCACCGCGGTCGGGCCGAGCGAAGTGGCGGCCGTCTGCGAATTACTGCGGTTCGTCGTCCACCGAGGTCCCGAGATCAGCGCCGCGCTGCGGAAGCAGGCATTCGATTTCCAGACGTTTACCAACGCCGACGCTGCGCCTGCCCTGGCGCGTGAACGGGTTCTCGTCTGAGCAACCTGGCCGCACCCGACGTCAGCTTTGTTGTCCTATCGTACAATTACGGCCGCTATCTCAGCGACTGCCTGGCGTCGATCGTGAGCCAGCATACGGCCGCGGCGTTCGAGGTCATCGTAGTCGACGATGCCTCGACCGACGATTCGGAGCGCGTCGCGCGGTCGTTCGCGGAACCGCGCGTCCAGTTCGTACGCCACGCGGTCAACCAGGGACATATTGCGACGGTCACCGACGGGCTCAGGCTGGCGCGAGGAACATTCGTCGCGCGCATTGACTGTGACGACCGCTACCGGCCCAACTACCTGAGTGAGGTTCTGGCCGTCTTCCGGCACTACCCGGATGTCGGCCTGGTTTATGGCGATGTCGCGCTGATCGACGATACCGGCATGGTCACCGCCGAACGGGTTGATCGGGCGCATGGCGGTCGTGACTTCAAGGGCAACGAGCTCACCCGATTGCTCGAGGAGAACTTCATCTGTGCCCCAACGGTCATCGCGCGCCGAGAGTCCTGGCGGCAGACACTTCCCGTGCCCGCGGGACTGGCCTTCCACGACTGGTATTTCACCGTAATGATGGCGCGGCGGTATGACTTCTACTACATCAACCAGGTCCTGGCGGACTACCGCGTCCATGCCGCGAACCTTCACACCACTATCGCGCGGAACAAGACCGAGGAGACATCAATTTTTCGAGTTCTCAACATGGTGTACGGCGAACGTGAAGCGATGCCTGGCCTGGAAGAGCGCAAGCAGAGGGTGCGCCGACAGGTTCATGGAGCACAGTACCTGACGCTTGCCAACAAATACTTCGGCTTTGGCATGGACTCGGATGCGCAACGCTGCGACCTCGCCGCCGTGCGGTATCGACCGGCCTACCTTGTCCAACCCGCCGTGATGCGGCGGTTGCTGGCTACAGTGGTGGGTCGCAAGCCGTACGAGCTTGCCAAGTCGGTAGTCAAAAGCGCGCCGGCTCTCACGAAATGAAGATTGTCCACATTCCATTTTGCTTCGCGCCCGATCCCGTCGGCGGCACCGAGGTATATGTCGATGCGCTGGCACGTGAGCAGCAAGCGCGTGGGCTCGACGTGCTGGTTGCCGCCCCCGGCGAGAAAACGTTGCGCTATTCGGAACGCGGCTTGCGCGTGCGCCGGTTCGCCACCAGCTCCAGGCTGCGAGACCTGCGTGACCTGTATGGTGAGGGCGACACACAAGCCTGCCGCGAATTTGCCGGCATCCTCGACGACGAGGCCCCAGACATTATCCATCTCCACGCGTTCACCAGCGGCGTGTCGGTGCGAGTGATGCGCGAAGCGCAGCGACGTGGAATTCCCGTCGTATTTACCTATCACACGCCAACCGTCTCGTGCGTGCGCGGGACGCTCCTGCGCTGGGGGACCGTCGTCATGCGTGCGCCCGCTGCTCGCTCCACGGCCTGGGCGCGGGGCAGCCCGCCAGCGCCCTGCTCGGCGGGTTGCACCCGAACGTGGGCAAGCTGATTGGCATGCTCGGCCGGTCCGGCGGCCCATGGACCGCCCTGCGGATGACTGAGCTGGTAGAGCTTCGACACGCGGCTTTTCGAACCCTGATGCGCGAGGTGGATCAGACGGTAGTCGTGTGCAACTGGGCCGCGGAGCTGCTGGTGCGGAATGGCGTGCCGGCGCACAAGATAACACTTTCGCGCCATGGGCTGCCGAGGACTTGGAGCAACTCCGCGGGGCCAGTGCATCCGCCCTCCACCACCGGCCGGCTACGGATCGCGTTCCTCGGGCGGTTTGACGCCACCAAGGGACCGGACCTCCTGGTCCGGGCCTTACGCGGACTGCCCGACGCGCCTCTGGAGGTGCACCTGTACGGAGTTGACCAGAGTGCCGCCGCGAGGGCTTACAGGGTCCAGGTCGAGCGGCTGGCTGGCGGTGACCGTCGGGCGAAGTTCTACCCACCGGTTCCCAACGAGCGCGTGATCCCCCTCCTCCATGAGTACGATCTGGTTGCCGTTCCGTCGCGCTGGCTGGAAACTGGCCCACTGGTGGTGCTGGAGGCGTTCGCCGCCGGCGTTCCTGTCCTGGGATCGGACCTGGGCGGGATCGCCGAGTTGGTCGAGCACGGCGTAAACGGGCTTCTGGTGCCTGCGAGCCGGAGTGCAGCAGCCGCGGCGGATGGACGTGGTCGCTCGTGAGATGCATGCGCTGTATCGCGCTGCGCTGGGGCCTGATCGCCGCGGACTCGTCCCATTGGCCGTGGCCGAGGTGTTGGACGCGTCTATCCGCCTTAAGGAGTCCACGTGAGCAGGGGTCGACTGGTGGCTTTCCCGGCGCGTTGGCGGACGCACCGCCAGCCGAGCCGCCGAGTGATGTACGTGCAGTACACCAACCCGGCCGCGTACCCTCCGCTCGAGCACAGCTCGCGCATCGCGGCCGGACAGGGCTGGGACGTGCTGTTCGTCGGTGCCGAGGTGCTGGGCGCGGCCGCACTGCGCTTTACTCCCCACGAGCGAATTGGAGTCCGCCGCCTGGCCGCGATTCGGGCGGGCGGGCGCCAGTGGCTTCGGTACATCCACTTTGTGCTGTGGGTCCTGAGCTGCGCGGTGATGTGGCGACCGAATCGGGTGTACTCCTCAGAGTACCTGGCGTCTCCGATCGGGCTGGTGCTCACCTTCGTCCCAGGCGTCAAGGTGATCTATCATGAGCACGTCTCGCCCGCCGCGGCTGGCCGCGATGTGCCTCGCCAGGTCTGCCTGGTTGCGCGCAGGTGGCTGGCGCGCCGTGCGGCGGTCTGCGTCCTGCCCAATGAGCGGCGGGCGGGACGCTTCGCTCGAGAGATGCGCGTCCAGCGCAACGTCGCGTGCGTTTGGAACTGTCCTTCTCGGGCGGAGGTCGGGCCACCACACCCCGTCGGCGATCAGCAATCGCTGTGGGTGTTGTACCACGGTTCGATCGTGCCTTCCCGATTGCCGTCGACACTCGTCGCCGCGCTGGTTCGCCTGCCGGAGTTGGTCAAGCTGCGCGTGATCGGGTACGAAACCGTCGGGCACGAAGGCTACATGGATTCGCTGCGGGCCGCAGCGCACCAGCACGTGGGCCCGCCGATCGGATGTCGGTCTGTCACTGTTCACTCCCAGCATCCACGCGGATGCTGACGACGAGGCCATGGTTGGCGCGTCCAACAAGCCATTCGACTGTCTGGCGAGTGGACTGCCGCTGCTCGTATCCGATCTCGAGGAGTGGCACAGGCTGTATGTGACCCCGGGCTACGCGCTCGCCTGCGACCCCGCAGACCCTGAGAGCATCGCAGCTGCCCTCCAGTGGTTCCTGACGCATCCGCGCGAGCGATGGCAGATGGGTGAAAGCGGACGCCAGCGGATCCTGGGCGAGTGGAACTATGAGCGACAGTTTGCCCCGGTGTACGCCGCGCTCTGCGCTAGCTGAAATCCTGATCGCTGCCTGCTGATGCTGGCGGTCATCGAAACGCATCCCATCCAATACCACGCGCCGGTGTACCGCGCACTACAAGCGCAGTTCGGTGTACCGGTCACGGCGATCTACGGCTCGGATTTCAGCATTGCCGGCTATCGCGATCAGGAGTTCGGCGCGACGTTTGCCTGGGATACCGACCTGCTGTCCGGCTATCAGCCGCTGTTCTTGTCACGCGTCGCTCAGGGTGGTCCACGCGCCGTCGACCAGGTCTCAGCGCGCGGCCTGGAGCGAACCCTCCGCCAACTTGCTCCCCGGGCGACGATGGTGTGCGGGTACAGCCCGCGCTTCCACCAGGTCGCCCTGTTCCATGCCTGGCGAACCCGACGCCCTGTG
>VBGG01000157.1 GCA_005883405.1 Chloroflexota bacterium
TTCGGCCGACTGCGACTTTCGCCGGAAACCGGCTGGTCGGCCGAACTTCTAGCGGGCGAGCTCGGTCTCGTGCGCCCCGCTCTGCAGCAGCCGGCGCAGGCGCACCGCGAGCAGCAACGCACTGGCGCGCTCGGGATCGGCCAGGAGCGCGCCCGACACCTCCTGCAGCTCGCGCAACCGATACTTCACCGTGTTCTGGTGCACGCCGAGTGCGGCGGCCGTTTCCTTGGTCCGTCCCTGGCGGGCGATGTACGCCTCGAGCGTGGGGAGCGCCCACTGCCGGCGGGCGAGGTCACCCAACGGTGACAAGGCGGTGGCCACGAAGCGCCGCGCCTGGTCGGGCTGCCTGGCCACGGCGATCGCCGAGGCGAACTCCTGGAAGTCGTAGACGGCTCGCCCGTCCCCGGCGAGCGCAGTGCCGAGGCGCACGGTGTCGACGGCCTCGCGGTAGCTGTGGCGCGTCTCCCGCGCGCCGCGCGCGTCGCCGCCCACGCCGACGGCCAGGACGCCCGGGCCCGCAGCGACCACGCGGGCCTGCTCCAGGATGTGCCCGCGCCCCTGCCCCGGCCGCAACGGGACGGCCGCGATCACGCTCTGGTGCCGGATGGTCCACAGCGTAGCCTCCAGGCTGCCCTCGATGGCCACGCCGACACCCTCCAGCCGCTCGACGGTCAGACCGCCGGCCACCTGCACCACGACCACGACGTGCGGCCGCTCCAGCTCGCGAGGCCCGTCAACCGATTCGCCCTCGGGTGCTGCCAGGATCACCTCCAGCAGGACGGAGCGCTGTTGAACGCGCTCGCGCGTCAACCGCGCCAGCTCATCCACATAGGCGGCAGCGATCTCGGTGCTGATCCGGTCGGCGTAGTCCAACGCGAGCTCGGCCACGCGCCCCAGCTCCACCTGGAGACTCGGCCGCCGCCACTCTGGCGCGCTCATCAGGTCATGCCACATGACCCGCAGTCCGACCCGGTAGGCGCGCAGCAGGGCGTGCAGGTCGATGCCCTGTGCGACCCGGCGGCGTGCCCCCTCCACTAGTGGCCGCAGCGCCGTGGCCGAGGGTGGCTGGCCGGTGCCCAGGACGCTCAGCCAGACCCGCACCAGGTCCTCGGAGACGAAGCGGACGTCCTCCAGGAGCGCGGGATCGGTGATGCGGCGATAAGCAGGGATCTCGTCCGCGTAGATGCTGCGCATCGTGGCGGCGATGGCCTCGGCCTCGGCCGCCTTGCGCTCGGCGATCTGCCGCAACAGCCGCGCCGCCTGGGACGAAGGTACTCGTCCCGGATTAACTACGCCTGCCGTCGAGCCACTGCTGGCCATCTGCTCGCCCCCTCGAGGCGGCGCTACTGTGTCTCAGATGGACAAATCGCGCGCCGCGTTCTGTCCCACGTGGCCGTAGCAACCGCGCACCCACCGCTTGATACTGGCCGAGACCGCCAAACAGGGCGATCGTAGCTGGATTCCGGCTCGGGGGCAATGGCCGGGTAAACAGAGACTGTTGACACCAGAGGAGAGCACCCGATGACTTCTGACGTTCTCAGCACGGCCGAGCAGAGCGCGCTCCGCCGGCAGGCGCTCCGCCGCATCGACGAGGAGTGGCGCTCGCCCGAGATCACGTCCCCGTCGCTTGACCAGCAGATCGCCAGCCTGCGCTTCTGGCGTTGGGCCTACCGCAGCGGGAGGGTTTCCCTGTGAACACCAGAACCGTCACCGTCCTCGACCCGCGGGTAAGCGAGCGCGTCGCTCGCCTGTTCGCCGCCGATTGCGCCGAGCACGTCCTGCACATCTTCGAGCAGCGCTTCCCAGACGACCCGCGCCCGCGCCAGGCCATTGAGACAGCGCGCATCTTCGCCCAGGGCGCCGCCTCGAAGCAGCGGCTCGAAGAAGCGTGCATGAACGCCTTCGCCGCTGCCCGCCCTCGGGGAGGCAGCCTGGCCGACACCACCGCCGCCGCCGCCGCGGCCGCGGCCGCCTACGCCGCCAACTCATATGGCACCTTCGTCGGCGCCGCCACCGCCGCGACCTTCCGCGCCTACCGTTCCGCCGCCGCCTCCGCCGCCAGGCCCTACACCACCGCCGTCGGCGCCGCCACGGCCGCCACCTTCGGCGCCTTCCGAGCCGCCAACCCCTACCGTGCCGCCGCCGCGTACGCTGCCAGCCGCTACATCACCGTCGTCGGCACCCCCACCGCCGCCGCCATGGCCGTCTGCGCCGCCAACCCCTACACCATCGCCGCCGTCGCCGCCGCCGCCGCCACGTACCGCGCCGCCGCCGCCGCCACCACGAGCGCCGCAGCCATCACCGCCGCCACTGCCGCCGTCGCCGCCGTCACCGCCGCCACCTACGCCGTCACCGGCGCCGCCTACGCCGCCACCGGCGCCGCCACCGCCGCCACTGGCGCCTACGCCGCGGAGCTCCAGTGGCAACGAGCGCACCTCGCCGAGCTCATCTCTTAAGGAAGTAAGGAAGACCTCGAAGAAGCCAGAAGGAGCGCCGCCAACGGCGCCTCGGCCGCGGAGCTCCCGTAGCTACGAGTGCACCCGGTCGAGCTCCTTCGGGCCGAGAAGGTCCAGCCGACACGCACGATCACCGTCCTCGACACGCACGTAAGCGAGCGCACCGCCCGCCTGTTCGCCGCCGATTGCGCCGAGCACGTCTTGCACGCACACCGCCCCAGACAGGAGGGCTTGCCCATGAAGCTGCACACACTCATCCGTCACGCCTGCGCGCTCTACCGGTCCATCAGACGACGCTTCATCCGAGCCGCCTCCCTCTGGCGCGCCATGCCCCTGTTCCTGGTCGCGCTCCCGCTGCTGGCAACTCCAGAGGCAGGCGCCGCCCTCGCGGCCCAGACGCTCGATCCTCAGGGCCTGGTGGTCCCCGCGTCCGCGCTGGGCCCCGACTGGTCACTGGCCAACCAATCGGGATCCCAAGGTTCGGTGCAGACCCACACCGTCATGTACCACAACGACCTTAACTCTCCCTCCCCGCGGGCGGCCGTGTTCACGGTGGCCGTGACGCCGAACGGGGCTTGGAGATGGCCGCGGCTACAAAAGCCGGGCAGTCACGTCGGGCGGCGCCGTTGGCTTGGGCTACGTCTTCCGCCTTGGCCAGGTCGGCGTCTTTGTTGAGGTAACGGGTCAGGCGGCCCAGGAGCAGGCAGTCGAGGCGCAGGCGCGGCAGTTCGCCGGACTCCAGCAGGATCGCGTGCGCGCCGCTTTGCAGCCGTCCGCGTCCGCCAGCCCGACGCCGGCGACCGCTCCCTCGGCACCCCCAACGCCCCCCGTGCCCGCTGCCACGGCCAAGCCGGCACCCGTCAGCCCCCCCGTCGCCCCCGCGCCCGTTCCTGCCGTGCCCGCCGATCCCTACTGTCGGCCGGGTGAGCAGCCCCAATTTCACTTCGGGTTCGCGACACTCAGCGCCAAATTGGGCGGGCGCATGGGGAGCCCAACGTCCTGCGAGTACGGCGACCCGCGCGGCTCGGGTGACACCCTCCAGGCGACGGACAAGGGGCTCAGCTTCTACCGCCAGAGCACCAACACGCCGACATTCACCACGGGCTTCGAGCACTGGGCCCTCACCGACGCCGACCTTGTGTACTGGACTGGGGACAGCATCGATCCTCCTGGCGACGCCCAGCCTGCCGGCGTGCACTCGTGCCTCGCCCCTGTGACCGCTCGCGTATCGGCCAGCTGCCGGGATCTCACTCGCCAGGCAGAGCTCGCCCTAGATGTCTAGCTCGTCCAGGACCATGGCCATGCAGCCACGGCTCGCCTTCCTGTTCCCTGGCCAGGGCAGCCAGTACACCGGCATGCTCGGCCCGCTACGCGGGGTCGTGCCCGGGTTCGCCGAGCGGCTGGAGGCGCTCGACGCCGTGTGGCACGCCCTCGAGGGAGAGTCGCTGGTCGCGCGCGTGTTCCGGGCGCCGAGCGCGGAGCACGACGCCGACCTGACCCGAACACGCCATGCGCAGCCCGCCATCGGCCTGGTGTCGATCGCGCTGGCTCGCGCGCTCGACGACGAGCTGGGCCTGCGGCCAGCGTTCGCCGCCGGACACAGCTATGGCGAGCTGCCCGCCCTGGCGTTCGCGGGCGCCTTCGACGACCCGTCTCTCTTGCGCCTCAGCCGCGAGCGCGGCCGGCTGCTGGACGAGGCCGGCGAACAGGTCGGCGGCTCGATGCTGGCCGTCATGGCGCCGCCCGAACACGCTGCCTCCCTGATCGCCTCGACCGGCGGCGTCCTGGCGATCGCGACGCTCAACGAGCCGCGCCAGGTCGTGATCTCAGGCGAGACCGAAGCCGTCGAGTCCGCGCAGCAGCGCGCCTCGCTCCGGGGCATCCAGACGGCGCGCCTGCGCACCTCGTGCGGGTTCCACTCTCCGCTGATGCGACCCGCCGCTGCTCTCTGGCGCGCCGTGCTCGACAACACGACACTCGCGCCCCCAGCGCGGCTCGCCGTCGTGAGTACGGTCTCGGCGCGACCATACACGAGCCAGACGGAGATGCGCGACCTGCTCGCGCGCCAGCTCGTGGAGCCGGTGCGCTGGGTCGATGCGATCGAATCCCTGTACGAGCAGGGCGCGCGGGTCTTTGTCGAGGTGGGACCCGGCCACGCGCTGACCGACCTCGCGGAGCGCATCCTGTCCGACCGTCCACATCTCGCCCTGGCCCTCGACCCCGGTCGGCGCGACGCCCGCCAGCACATCACCAGGGCGTTCGCGCAGCTCGAGGAGTACGGCATCCCGACACGGCAGGTGCTGGCGCCGAGCCACCAGTCGGACGTGGTCCTCGCGTTCCTCGAGACGAACCGCCGCGTCCTCGAGGCGTTCTTCGCCAAGCAGCAACGCGTCATTGGACTCGCCGCGGACGCGACGCCCACCGAACGGCTGGAGCTCTTCACGGCCCTCGTCGAGGCCAACCAGCGGACCGTGGCGGATTACCTCGAGACGCAAGAGCGCGCGCTCACTCGGCTGCCTGGCGGTCCCGCGGCCCCCACGGTTCCCCCGCCGACGCCCCAGGGCGACAGCAGCGCCTCCGCGGCGCCGCGCCTTGCCTCGGAGGCATGCGAGGCAGAGGAGCCCGGCACCGAAGCGTGGCTCGGCCGCACAATCGCCGAGCTCACCGGGTTTCCCCGTGAAGTGATCCGGCGTGACACCGAGTTCGAGCGTGAGCTCGGGCTCGACTCGATCACCATGATCGAGCTCTATTGCCGACTGTCACAGCGGTTCACTGATCTGGAGCAACACGTGGACCGCCTGCGCGGCGCAAAGACCGTGGGCGAGCTCGTGGAGCTGCTCGAGGCGCTCGCGAAACCAGACGACAACCCCGCGGCGTCCGCCGCGGCTGAGCCGCCACCGGCGCGAGCGAGCGGCGGGACCGCGGCGAGGCAGCTCCGCGCGGAGATCGTGGCGCTGATCGAGCAGCTGAGGGGCGACGCAGCCGCGAGCATCGACGACGGGCACGATGTCGAACTGGATCAGGCGCTCGACGTCTTCGCCCGGGAGCAATTGACGGCGTGGCTGGTCGAGGCGCATCCGGACCTGGCTGTGGCCGGGCGCGAGCTCCTCCACACGCCAACGCTCGACACGCTCATTGAGCTGTGCGGGCGAATCCTGGGCGATCGACCCGAGGCGCCGGCCACCAAGGCGCCGCTTCAAGAGCCCCTGGGGCGCTTCGTTCGCCTGGAGGTCCCGGTCCCCGAGGCACTGCCCGGCGCCCTTCCGCGAGAGGTCCTGCTGATCGGCCCGCGGGGCCGCGCCGCGGACCGCTTCCGGCGCGCCCTCGAAGAACGCGGACACGAGGTAACTTCGCTGGCTCTGTCGCTCGCTGGATGGGACCTGCCCGGTGCAACGGCCCTGACGCCGCTCGAGGACGTGGAGGGACTCGCGTGCGGCCTGCGACCCCTCCTGGACCAGGATCGAGCATACGCAGTCCTGTTCCTCGCATTGGATGGCAAACGCGACCTCGGCTGGGACGCGTTCAGCGGCCGCGTGGAGCGCGGTGCCACGGGGCTGTTTGTCCTGGCCAAGGCGCTCGTGACGTTGTCACGCCCGGTCTGGCTCGGGATCGCGGCGGTCGGTGGGTCGGACGGCGCGTGGGCCGGGGCACGCGGTGTCGCACGCGCACTCGTGCGCGAGTGGCCTGGTGTGACAGTGCGCGCCGTCTGGATCGAAGGCGGCGCTTCGATCGCGGTCGACCGCGTATTGGACGCGCTCGCGGCGGCTGGGAGCGATCTGGATCTGGTCCTGCGTGGCGACCGGCTGCTGCGCCAGGAGATCGAGGCGCGTCCACCGCGGGTCACCACCGGCGACTCGATCCGGCTGGGGCCGAACTCGCTCATGGTGCTCCTCGGCGGCGGCGACGGGATTACGGCCGAGGCCGCGCATGCCGTGGCGGTCCGCTATGGCTGCCGCATCGCGGTGATCGGTCGCACGCCGTTCCCGGTTACCCCGCCGTTCGACGGCATCGAGGATGGGCCGGCACTGAGGCAGGCAGTGGTCGACGCGCTGGAGCGCGAGACCGGCGAGGCGCAAGGCGAGGAGCTGTGGAGCCGGTTCCACCTGGTGTCGCGGCAGCGCGCGCTCTGGCGAACGCGCCGGCGGGTGGAGGCAATGGGTGCGACCTTCGCCTACGCCCAGGCTGACGCGACGCGCGCCGAGGAGCTCGCGCGGGCCCTCGACGAGATCCGTGTCGCGCACGGGCCGATCCACGCGGTCGTGCATGGCGCCGGCCTCACTGAGGACGGGCTTGTGGCCAGCAAGTCAGTCGAGTCGTTCCGCCGCGTGCTCTACGCCAAGGCGCACTCGGTCTTTCACCTGCGCGCGCTGCTCAGGGACGACCCACTCCAGGTCGTGCTGCTCTTCAGCTCTCTCGCGGCGCACGCTGGGACCGCCGGCCAGACCGACTACGTGGCGGCGAACGAGATCCTCGAGGCGCTCGGGCGCGAGTGGAACGCGCAGGTCGCTTACCCGGTGCGTTCGATCCGCTGGTCGGTCTGGACGGAGGCGGGGCTGGCGAGCACCGCTCTGCGGCAGCAGATGGCGCGCCTTGGCCTCGCGGGTATCGGCAATCACGCCGGGACCAGTCACTTCCTCGAGGAGCTCGCCCGCGGCGGGAAGGACGACGAGTGCGTGCTCGTTGCGCCGCCCAGCACGCTCGCGTTCGCCTCGCGGCCTGAGCCTGAGCAGGTCCAGACAAGGAGCAGCTGCAATGCCGAGCTGTGAGCCACTCGCGGTCACCGGACTGGCGTGCCGCCTGCCGGGCGCACCGGACGCCGAGGCGTTCTGGCGCAACGTCCGCGAGGCGCGCGTTGCGCCCACCCGCTCGCTCGAGGAGCGCTGGGGCATCCCCCGCCGACGCTATATCGGCCGAGCGGGTGACGCGGACCGCACCTATACCGACCTGGCCTTCTGCCTCGACACTGACGGCGGCCCGGAGGATCGACAGGTCGAGCTGGGGCGGCGCGTCGTGGACGCGGCGCTCGCCGATGCGGCCCGCGCAGGACGCCCGCTCGACCTCTCACGCACGGCGCTTGTTGCCGCGACGTCCTGGACCGCCCCGAGCTATTTCGAACACGACGCGGCGCGCGCGCTGGCAGCGCTGGGCGTCGCACCGGCCACGCTCCCGACCGGGTTCGCGCACCCACCCGACCTGCAACTCGGGGCGATCGCGCCGAGGCTGGGTGGCCCGCGTCTGGCCGTCGACACCGCGTGCGCGTCGTCGCTGTACGCGCTCGACCTCGCCGCCGGGTTGGTCGAGACAGGGCAGGCCGACGCGGTGGTCGTCCTCGGACTGAACGCCTTCTTGCCGCCGTTCCTGTACATCGGCTTCGCCAGGCTGATGGCGCTCTCGCCCGAGGGGCGGATCCGGCCCTTCGCCATCGACGCGTCCGGCATCGTTCCGGGCGAAGGGGCTGGCGCGGTCGTTCTCGAGCCACTCGACACGGCGCGAGCCGGCCGGCGTCACGTGCACGGGATCGTGCGCACCATCGGGTTGGCCGCCGACGGAGCCGAGCGGTCCATCTTCGCCCCGGTCGCGAATGGCCAACGGCTGGCCTATGAGCGGGCCTACGCGGAGGTCGATCCCGCGGCGGTCGATTACATCGAGGCGCACGGGACGGCGACGGTGGTCGGCGACGCGACTGAGATCCAGTCGCTGCATCGCTTCTTCGGACCGCACCGCCCGCGCGGCGCCAAGCTGGCGATCGGCTCGGTCAAAGCGCTCGTGGGCCACACGCTGGCCGCGGCGGGTATCGCGTCGCTCATCAAGACGCTGCTGATGCTCCGCGACGATCTCATCCCGCCCCACATCGCCGTGTCACCGCACCCAGCGCTGGCCGAAACGTGCCTCGTGCTGCCGGACGCACCCACCGCTTGGCCCGACACGGGTGAGAGCCGGCCAGCAGGGCCGCGCCCCCGACCGGTGGCCGAGCCGCTGGCCGTGCTGGACGCCGAGGTGCTCCTCCCGCTGCCCGAGCGGCTGCGCATGGATGCGGCCGGACTGCGCACTGGGCCGAACCTCCTGCGCCGTATCGACCCGCTGCAGCTGGCGGTGACGCACCTGGCCTCAGAGCTGCTCGCGCGCAACCCCGCCGCGAACCAGGCCGCCGGGACCGGGGTCGTGATCGCCTCGAACCTGGGGGGCCAGATGAGCCGGCGGCTGTCGCGCAAGTACGCCTACCGCCTGGGCACCGACGCCCCGGACGAGGCCATCGAGCTGCGCCTTGGCCCCCCGCTCACCGTCGAGGCGATCGCGTCGAGCCTCCCCACGATGTGCTCGGGCTACCCGGCCTACCACTTCGATCTGCGGGCCATGCACCAGACGCTCTCGGGTGACTCGGCGACGTTCATTACCAGCCTGCTCCTCGCTCCCTACTGGCTGCGGACCCGTTGCGACACGCTGCTGCTGGGTGCAGCCCGCGACGGCGAGGGCGCCTGCCTCCTGCTCCTGAAGCCGCTGTCGCGTGCACGCGCCAACGGCGACCGCATCCTGGCGGTCGTACGCAGTGACGACGGGACTGGGCCGCTCCAGGCCGACGTCCATGAGGTGCTGGATCTGTCGCCGCCGACGGGCCGAGAACGGTTCGCCGAGGCGACCGGGATGGACCTGCTCGTGCGCACCCTGGGTGGCGGAGCCCGACACACGCGGCTCGAGGTTCGCGAGGCGGGACAGCCGCGGGCTGTGCTCCTCATCGAGAAGGAGGAGCGCGCGGATCCGCCTCCCTGCGCCCCCCGCGTGCCCTTCGAGGTCGTGCTGCGAGATGAGGACGCGCTCAAGGCCCCGCCGAGCGACAACGGGCACCGCCCTCGCCACCACCACGAAACGGTGCAGCCAGCCCCTGAGCAGCGCTCGCTTGCCGCCGCCTGGGTGACCAGCACGGCCGCCACGGTCCGTGCGTTCCTGGCCGCCCAGCGGGACGGGCTGGCACTGCTGGACATCGAACCCGCGGAGCCGCCAATCGG
>VBGG01000649.1 GCA_005883405.1 Chloroflexota bacterium
CGTACGGCGAGTGCGCGCATGACATCCGCGTTGCTGGTGCCGTTATCGAACGCCGCACCCGAAAACACCAGGAACTGGCCCATGCCCTTCTGATACAGGTTCACACCTTCCTGGAAGCGCGCCAGCTGCTCGTCGCCGCTGATGACGACGATCGCGTCGCTGACTGCGGGCGGAGGCTGCGGGGTGTCCAGCAGAAATCCAGGGCCGAGCAGGCCAACCGCGAGCAGCAGCATCAAACTCAGGATCAGGCGTAGCAGCAGTTTGCCGCCGCGGCGCGCGGCGAGCGCCAGCGCCGAGGTAGAGGATCGGCGGGCGGCGGGGTAGCTGGTGCTCGATGAGCCGAATCGAGGCGCAGATCGATTCATGCGGACGCTCAAGGCAGCGATTGTGGCAGGCCGCGGTCGCCTGTGGCGAGGCGAGCCGATGCACACCGCGTACCGCGATTGACGGTAGGCAGGCCTAGCCTAATCAGTCAATGCGAGACCGAGCACGCCACCGAGCTCGCGCAGCGTTTCGCCGCCGACGGACTCGAGCACCCGCATCGCCCGCGGTGTGTCGAGATCATCGGAAAGAGCCGCGGCGAAGTTCTCGCGCGCGATGTCAGCGGATACATCGGGCCCACGCGTGGCGGTGGCCAAGTGTCTGGCGAGTCGCGCGGCCTCATCCAGCGCGGCGGGCGACCACTCCCACACCTCGTGGTAGTGGTGCTGGAGCAGATTCAGCCTGATCGCGTCCGCCGAGTAGTTCCGCAGCAGCTCGCGCACGAACACCATATTGCCCAGGCTCTTGCTCATCTTTTCGCCGTCCTTGCGCACCATGGCGACGTGCGACCAGATCTGGGCGAACGGCCGCTTCTGAAACGCCGTCTCGCTCTCGGCGATCTCGCTCTCGTGGTGTGGGAACATCAGATCCGCTCCCCCGCCGTGGATGGTCACCTGCTCCCCCAGGTACTGGTAAGCGAGTGCCGAGCACTCGATGTGCCAGCCTGGGCGTCCGCTGCCCCACGGGCTCTCCCAGCAGGGCTCGTCAGGCTGACCTGACCAGCCCTTCCACAGCGCAAAGTCGAGCGGATCCTCCTTGCGCGGATCGTCCACGTCGGCGTCGTCCTGCTGGCTGGCGATCTCGAGCATCGCCTCACGGCTCAGCTTTGACAGCTCACCGTACGTCGGCACGGAGCGGACGCGAAAAAAGACACTGCCTCGGTCGACGACGTACGCCGCCTCACGCTCCAGCAGCAGCTTGATGATCTTCAACATGGTCGGGATCGACGCCGTGGCACGAACCAGGTGTGTCGGCTCGGCCACGTTCAGGTCGCGCATGTCGGCCAGGTACTGCTCGAGCTGCTCGTCGCCGAGCGAGCGCCAGTCCATCTGCAGCGTGCGCGCCCGCTGCAAGATCGAGTCGTCGATGTCGGTGACGTTCTGGACGTAGGTGACCTGGCGCTCGGGCGCCAGCCAGCGCATGGCGCGGACCAGCGTGTCGAAGTGCACGAAGGTGAACGCGTGGCCCAGATGGGTGGTGTCGTACGGCGTCACGCCGCACACGTACAGCTTGATCGGCCCCTCCGGCACTGCCTTGCGTGTGGCCGAGAGGGTGTCGTTCAGGAACAACGGCACGTGCGCTGGTCTGAGAATACAATCCACGGCGTGCTGACGTTCCGCGCGGGCGATCCGGATCGACCGCGTGGACACGCGCTGGTCTTCTTTCGCGACGGGGACTCACCTGACCAGGTCTGGGCGACATACCTGGTGGTAGCGCCGATCAAGATGGATCTCGGTAAGTACATCCCGGCGGCGTTCGCGTCGCAGTTGGCGGGTCAGCTGGCCGCGGCGGGACCGTCGGCGTATCCGCTGCCGCCTGTTCCTGAGAGATACGAGGGCGGTCTGGATGCCCTGGAGCGTCTGGCCGAGCTGCGGAATGACGATCTGATCGACGGCGGAACGCTGCGCATGAGCGACCCGCTCTATGCGCTACAGCCCGTGGCGGACATCGGCTCGCAGTATGCCGAACGATGTGTGAGCTACGTCGCCTCGCAGCCGCTCGACCAGCCTGTGACCGAATCCGTCGCGACGGCCGCTGGCGGGATGGATGTGGATGACCTGCTGCTGCAGGTGATGCCGGATCGCGACAAGGTCGCGCGTTTGGCGCGGCTCACCGGCACCTTGCGCTACGCCATCGAAGGCGGCGACGCACGTCACGCGAGCGAGACGGTCGGCGATATGCAACGAGTGGCGCGCCACCTCACCGACAAGTACCGGCCGGACGAGCTGATCGCCGCCGCGCGCTCGGCCGAGCCGCGTGCCGCCGAGCTGGCCGAATTGTTTCTGGAGCGCTGCTACCGTCTGCTGGACGAGGACTACACCGCCCTGGCAGACCTCGACCGCGAGATCGAAGACCTCAAAGGCCGCTAGCGCTTTCGTCCTCGTCCGCCGCCTGGATGCGGACCAGGAGAACGGGGCACGGTGCGTGGCGCAGGACGGAGTCGGCTGTGCTTCCGAAGACCATGCGGCCCAGGCCACCGCGGCCGTGCGTGGTCATGAGGATCAAGCTCGCACCCAGGGCCGAAGCTCGCTCGACGATGACCTCTCTGGCCGCGCCCTCCGGATGCTCGACATTGACCGTGAGATTCCGCGCACGCAGGCGCCTGGCGACGTTGTCGAGATAGTCGACAGCCGCCGAGCGGTCGGCCTCCAGAATCGGCGTCGGGTCGACCGGCGGCGCCACCTGGCCCACGCCCGTGTCGCCCGTGGCCGTTTCGGCGAAGAACATCTCGGCCGAGATGACGGCGCGCACCAGGGTGATCGTCGCATTGAACGCTTCGGCGATCGCTTCAGCGTGCGGCAGCACACGCTCCGCGGCTGCCGAGCCATCCAATGCCACCAGAAGGTGATCGTACATCTGGGTCAGCGGAAGCCCGTGCGCCACATGGCGCCGATCGCGCCTCTGGCGCGCAGCACGAAGACCACGCTCAGCAGCATGTACACAAAGCTGAACACAATCAGCTCAATTTCGCTACCGGCCGCGTTGTGCAGCACCATGCGCAACAGCCCGCCCGCCACAAACTGGGCACCGAACAAGCCAGCCAGCAGGACAGCTTCGCCCAATTCGAGCGCCAGGTTGGCCAGAACGGCGACGCCGAATAGGCCCTGAGCGGCCGTCAGCAACACCTCGGCGACCTGACGCGTGTCGAGCGGCAGAGCCTCGAATGCGCCGGCGCCGACTGAAAAGGCCAGCGGCAGACTGCCTACCAGCAAGGTCCACTGGTTGAGCTTGGCTGATAGCAGGAGTCCCATGGCGGCGGCGGCTTTGCCGCGCAGCGCCAGGAGCGCAGCCACCAGAAACTCCGGGGCCTCACTGGCCAGCGGCGCCAGCCACTGGACGAGCAGGAACTCGTCGATGCCCAGTTTCTGGCCCGTACGTACCAGGCCGTCGGCGAACGGTTCGGCAGATGCGCCGATCGTCCCACCGGCGAACAGGAAGAGGGCGACGACCGACAGCCGACGCGGCGTGGCGCCCAGCGCGCCGATCACCGCGGCAGGGCCCACCAGGTCGGGCTCCTCCGTATCTTCGCGCGCGGCCATCACCGCATACGCGCCGAACAGCGCAAACAGGATCACCGTGTCGACCAGGCCGATGTTGGCCTTCAACGGCAGGAGGAACGAGTAGATCGTCGCGATTGACAGGAAGAACAGCGGCAACACCGCGTCACGCGTGAGGCGCAGGCAGGACTCTCCGCGCGAAAGCCAGGCAAGAATGGACACGGTCGGCCAGCCGAGGCCGAGCAGCAGGCGGTTGGAGCCGGTCATGTTCGCCGCGGCGTACGGCGCGAACTCAGGGTTCTGGCCGGCTTTGAAGGCTAACACGATGTCGACGGCATACTCGGGAAAGACCGCCAGGAGGGCGACCACGCTGAGCGCCAGAGCGCGGGGGATGTCGTGCTCGGCGGCTTCGGCGCCCCAGGCCATCGCGAATGACGCGCCGACAATGGCCAGTCCATAAAACAGCGTCGCCACCTCGATCGGCACGGCGAGGCCGCCGAACCGCACCAGCATGGCGGGCCCGAACCGCACCAGCATGGCGGGCACGGCCGACAGCACCGCCAGCACAATGGCGATGAGCGTTGTCACCGGCACAACCCTAACAGGCCCCCCTCTCCCTCTGGGAGAGGGCTGGGTGAGGGGTGCTTACGAGCACGACGCTTTCGCTCGTACGCACCCCTCACCCGCGCTGCGCGCGGCCTCTCCCAGAGGGAGAGGCAAATCGAGTTGACGAAGGATTGTGCTGGCGTGGGTAAGCCGGCTATCATTAGCGTCGGTGGAAGGAGGTGATGCCACGAAATGAGTACCCATTTCGGCGTCACCTCCGCGGCCGCGTAAGCTGCCTCGGGGCGTGACGCCATAAGCTTTCACCGCGGAGACGGGCGACTCCTGTAGAGGGGTCGCCCGTTCTCGTGTCTCGCTACGCTAAAAGCCATGATGCTCGATGGTCCGCTGCCCACCATTCCCGTGGGCAGCAGTGTGCTGGTCGTCATGGCCCACCCCGACGATGCCGAGTTCGGCTGCGGCGGTACGATCGCCAAGTGGGCCGCGGCCGGCAAAGAGGTCAACTACGTGCTGTGCACCAGCGGTGACAAGGGCTCGAGCGACCCGAACACCAACCCGTACAACCTGGCCAAAATCCGCCGCGTCGAGCAGGCCAACGCCGCCCACGCGCTCGGCGCTCGTGAAGTGGTGTTTCTGTCCTACGAAGACGGCACGCTGACAAACACCCTCGAGCTGCGGCGCGACATCGTGCGCGAGATTCGCCGCTTTCGGCCCGACGCGGTCATCTGCCAGGATCCAACGATGCGCTTCGGCGGCAATCGCTATCTCAACCATCCCGATCATCGCGCCGCGGGTGACGCCTGCCTCGACGCCGTGTACCCGTCGGCTCGCGATCCACACGTGTTTCCCGAGCTTCTCGTCGACGGCTTCGAACCCCACAAGGTGCGCGAGGTGTTTATGTCCACCATGCAGAGCCCCGACGTCTGGGTCGACATCACCGAGTGCTTCGAACGCAAGCTCGAGGGTCTGCGCCAGCACAACAGCCAGGTTGGCGATCGCTTCGACCAGGTCGTCGAACGCGTCCGCGAACGCTCGAAGTTCGTGGCGCGGGCCTTCAATCTGCCATTCGAGCTCGGCGAAGGCTATCGTTACTTCAAGCTCGACTGAACCATGGACGGCATTTCGAGGGCTGTCTTCCTGCTGGATGTCGACAATACGCTGCTGGATAACGACCGCGTCACCGCGGATCTGCGGCGCTACCTCGAGCGCGAGGTTGGGGCGGACCGCACACGGCGGTACTTCGAGATCTTTGAGGAGCTGCGCACAGAGCTCGGCTACGCCGACTACCTGGGCTCACTCCAGCGCTATCGCTTCGAGCATCCGAATGAACCGCACCTGCTGCACCTGTCGCACTACCTGATCGACTATCCGTTTGCGAACCGGCTGTACCCGGAGTCGCTGGACGTCATCGACCGTCTTAAAGGTTGGGGGCCGGTGGTCATCCTGTCGGACGGAGACGTGGTGTTTCAGCCGCGCAAGATCGAGCGTTCTGGTCTGTGGTCGGCCGTCGAGGGCAACGTGCTGATCTACGTACACAAGGAGCAGGAGCTGCAGGATGTCGAGGCGCGATTTCCCGCCCAACACTACGTCCTGGTGGACGACAAGCTGCGCGTCCTGGCGGCCATCAAGCGCATCTGGCGCGAGCGGGTGACCACCGTCTTTCCGCGCCAGGGCCACTACGCGCACGATCCGAAGATCCTGGCGGAGTACCCGCTGGGCGACATCAACGTCGACCGCATCGGGGAGCTCCTGGGCGTCGAGCGAGAAGCGCTCATCAATGCTCCCACTCCCTCTGGGAGAGGCGGAACGCCTATTTCACGTCGAGCAGCTCGACCTCGAACTTGAGCGTGGCATTGGGCGGGATGACGTTGCCGGCGCCACGCGCGCCGTAGCCGAGCGACGGCGGCACGATGAGGACGCGTTTGCCGCCGACCTTCATGCCGGCCACGCCTTCGTCCCAACCCTTGATGACCTGGCCACCGCCGAGCGGAAACGAGAACGGCTGACCACGATCCTTGGAGCTGTCGAACTTGGTGCCGTCCATCAGCCAGCCGGTGTAGTGGACGACAGCCGTCTTGCCGGCCACCGCCGTGGCGCCGGTGCCGACCTGCTCGTCGGTGTACTTGAGTCCATCCTGCATACTCACCTCCGGAGCCTGGCTACACGCCGATAAAGAGACAGCGGCAACAAAGATGAGGAGTAGCCGAAAAAGCATTACACCAGCAGCAGCATCGGCTTCTCGAGCAGTGCCTTGAGCGCTTGCAAGTAGCGCGCGCCGATGGCTCCGTCGAGGGCGCGGTGGTCCACGGACAGGGTCAGCTTCATGCGGTCCCGCAAGACGATCTCGCCAGCCCGTTCGGCCGGCTCGCGGGCGATCGCGCCGACGGCCAGGATCGCGGACTCCGGCGGGTTGATCACGGCATTGAACTGCTCGACGCCGAACATGCCGAGATTGCTGACCGTGAAGGTGCCGCCCGAATAGTCCGGCGGCAGGAGCTTGCCCGCGTTCGCGCGTTCGGCCAGATCGCGGGTCTCGTGCGCGATCTGCCCCAGGCTCTTCTGGTCGACATCGCGCAGGACGGGCACAATGAGGCCGCGGTCGGTGGCCACCGCGACGCCGATGTGCACCCGCTTGTGCACGATCAGACTGTCTTCGGCGAACGAGACGTTGACTTCGGGCACCTTGCGGATCGCCAGCGCCACGCCCTTCACGACCATGTCGTTGAAGGTGACCTTGATGCCCGCCTCGGCGGCCTGCTCGTTGATCTGCTTGCGCAGGATGCCCATCTCGGTCGCATCGACGACGGTCGTAAGGAAGAAGTGCGGGATGGTCCGCGTACTCTCGGCCATACGGCGGGCGATGGTCCGCCGCATCTGCGAGAGCGGCACGCGCTCGTCGTCGGCGCCCGGCGCGGGTGGAGCCTGCGGTGTCGGCGGCGCGGCTGCCGTAGCCATCTCACCTGGAGGCGCCGCAACGGCTTCGCGCGGAGGCGCCGAGAGTGCGGCTTCCACGTCAGCACGGATGACGCGACCTTGCGGGCCGCTGCCGTTGATGCGCGCGAGGTCCAGCCCGTGCTCGGCCGCCATGTGGCGCGCCATGGGCGAGGCGCGTACTTTGCCGTCCGCGGCGGGCGCCGAAACCGCCTGCCGTTCGAAGGTGGTAGGCACCGAAGGCGATGCGGTCGGTTCTGGCGCTTCGGCCACGTTCTCGCGGGCCTCTCGGGTCTGGGGCTGCTGAGAACCGGTCTCGGCGGCAGCGGGCGGAGCGGCCTCCGCGGGCGCTGGCGTCGGGGGCGTCTTGCCCGATGAGGGCGGCGCTTGAGCCGGCGCCGATGAGGCTGCTCCGCTGCCGATGCGCGCGACCGGCTTGCCGATCGCCACGGTGCTGCCTTCGGGCGCCAGAATCTCCTGGAGCGTGCCGGCTTCGAACGCGGTCAGGTCCATGGTGGCCTTGTCGGTCTCGATCTGCGCGATGACGTCGCCCTTCCTGACCTGGTCGCCCGGATGCTTGAGCCAGCTGGAGATGGTGCCCTCCTCCATCGTGTCGCTGAGGCGGGGCATGGTGACTTCGGCCATCAGCGGGTCGTCCTGGCGCGGTAGCCGCTGGCGTCCAGCGTGGCCTTGATGCTCTCGACCAGGTTCTGGGCCTTGGGCAGGGCCGCCTGTTCCATCACCTTGGCGTATGGCAGCGGCACCTCGGCCTGCGCGACGCGCTTGATCGGCGCGTCAAGATAGTCGAAGGCACCTTCCTGAATCGTGGCGACCAGCTCCGCGCCCACGCCGTACGAGTACCAATCCTCTTCGATCACCACGCAACGACTGGTCTTCTTCACGGATTCGATCAACGTGGGACGGTCGAGCGGCCGCAATGAGCGGACGTCGATCACTTCGATCGAGATGCCCTGCTCCTGTTCCAGGCGACGGGCCACCTCGAGCGCAACCACCGACATGCGCGAGTAGGCCAACAGCGTCAAGTCGGAGCCCTGCTTCATCACCGCGGCGGTGCCGATCGGCACCACGTCATCGGGCGGCGGCTGCCGCTCTGACGTGCTGTTACCGCCCAGCCCGGGCACCTCGCCTTTGGTGTTGTAGAGCGCCAGGTTCTCCAGGAAGACCACGGGATCGTCGTCGCGGATGGACGCCTTGAGCAGCCCGCGCGCGTCGGCCGGCGTGGCCGGTGCGACCACCTTCAGGCCCGGGACGTAGGCATACCAGGCGCTGAAGTTCTGTGAGTGGGTCGCGGCGAGCTGCTGCCCGCCTCCCTCCGGTGTGCGCAGGACCATCGGCACGCGCGATTGGCCGCCGAACATGTAGTGGATCTTGGCGGCGTGGTTGACCATCTGATCGATGGCCAGCAGGCTGAAGTTGACGGTCATGATCTCGACCACCGTCCGCAGTCCGAGCATGGCCGCGCCAATAGCGGCGCCCACGAATCCTTCTTCGGCGATGGGCGTATCCATAACCCGATCGGGACCAAATTCTTTCAGCAGGCCAGCCGTGATCTTGTAGGAGCCCTCGAAGAGACCGATCTCCTCGCCCAGCAGCACCACCGAAGGATCGCGGCGCATCTCTTCGGCCAGCGTGTCATGCAGCGCCTGGCGATAGGTAATTACCGCCACGGGTCCTGACCCGGCAGTGCACTCGGTTGGTTGGGCACCTCCGTCGCGTAGCTGAACTCGAAGAGCTTCTTGGGGTCGGGCTCAGGGCTGTCGTCGGCGAACTCCACGGCGGCGTCAACCTCGCGCTCCACTTCCGTCTCGAGCTGCTCGAGCGCCTCGTCGTCGAGGATGCCGTCACGCTTGAGCTGATCGGCCAGCCGCGCGACGGGATCCAGGCCGCGGATGCGCTGCAGGTACTGCTCGGATCGATAGCGATCTGGATCGACCACCGAGTGTCCCCTGAGGCGGTAGCTCTTGATGTTCATCAGCGTCGGGATGCGCTCCGAGCGCGCACGCTCGACGGCCTCGCGTATCGCGTCGCGGACGATGATCACGTCGTTGCCGTCGACCTCGACGCCCGGGATGCCGTACGCGCAAGCCTTCTCGTGCAGCGCCGCGACCGACGAACCAGCCTCCACCGACGTGCCCATGCCGAAGCCGTTGTTGATGATCACGTACACCACCGGCAGCTTCCACAGCGCGGCCAGGTTCAACGACTCGTGGAATGCGCCGATGTTGGTGGTCGCGTCGCCCATCTGGCAGACGACGACGTCGTTCTCGCCCTTGCGGCGGATCGCCAGTCCTGCGCCGGTGGCCAGCGGAATCTGACCGCCGACGATGGCGTAGCCGCCCATCAGCCGCTTTTCGGCGCTGAACAGGTGCATCGAGCCGCCCCGGCCGTGAGCTACACCGCCCTCGCGGCCGAACAGCTCGGCCATGACCAGCTCAGGCTCAATGCCGCGAGCGATCGCGTAGCCGTGCTCGCGGTAGTTCGTAAAGAGGTAGTCCGTCGGCCGCATGCCGGCCGCCAGACCGACGCAAGTGGCTTCTTCACCGAGATTCAAGTGACAGTAGCCGCCGATCTTGGCGCGCTGATACATCTCGGCCGTCTTTTCCTCGAAACGACGGATCAGGAGCATCAGGCGGTAGTAGCCAACCAGCTCCTTGGGGTCAGTAGCAGGCCGGGGCGTCACCTGCTGGCGCTGGCGCGATTTCGGCGCGGCTACCAGGCCGTTTGCGGCGGGCGGCGCGCTTGCCCGCGAAGCGCGGGGGCTCACACGGCTAATCGTAACTGAAGACTCGTGACGGCTCTGACAGATACGGCACCCTCACCCCTGGATAAAGCCTCTCCCAGAGGGAGAGGGAGAGGGAGACGCAGAGAGAGGATCGAGCGCGTCTCGCAGGCCGTCGCCCGCCAGGTTGAAGCCGAGGACGGTCAGGAAGATGGCGATGCCAGGAAACGTCGCCAGGTTGGGGTTGGAGAAAATGTAGCTGCGTCCTTCGCCGAGCATGGAGCCCCACTCGGGCGTGGGCTGCTGCACGCCCAGGCCCAGGAAGCCCAGGCCGGCCGCGGTCAGCAAGGTCGCACCGAGCCCGAGGGTGCCCTGGATGACCACCGGGGCGAAGGCGTTTGGCAGAACGTGGCGCAGGATGATGCTGGCGCCACCGGCGCCTGCCGCACGCGCGGCGTCGACGTACTCGCGAGAGCGTATCGACAGCGTCGACGCGCGCATCAAGCGCACGCTGGCCGGCACCACTCCCAGCCCGACAGCAATGATCACGTTGACGATCCCAACGCCGAGCACCGCCACCAGTGAGAGCGCCAGCAGAAACCCCGGAAACGACAACAGCACGTCCACCAGGCGTTGGATGACCAGGTCCAACCAGCCGCCGTAGAAGCCGGAGATGGCGCCGAGCGGTACACCGATGATCAGCCCGACGCTTACCGCTGCAAAGCAGATCACCAGCGAAAAGCGCGCGCCATAGGCCAGGCGAGCCAGGATGTCCCGACCGAGATGGTCGGTGCCGAGCAGGTGGACTGGCGATGGCCCGAGCAGTTTCTGCTCGAGGCGCGTCTGCTCGGGATCGTAGGTGCTGGCCAGTGGCGCAGCCAGCGCCATCGCCGCGAACACGCACACGATGATGAGTCCGACGACCGCGGCGCGGTTACGGCAGAAGCGGGTCAGCATTCATGCGTACTGGATACGCGGGTCGATGACCCCGTAGAGCACATCGACGGCCAGGTTGACCAGGATGAACAGCGCCGAGAAGGTAAGCACGATGCCCTGCACCACCGGGTAGTCGCGTGCGAACAGGGCGTCGACCAGGAGCTGGCCGAGGCCGGGCCAGCCGAAGACCGTTTCTGTGAGCACCGCGCCGCCCAGCAGGGTGCCAAACTGGTGGCCGACGACCGTGACAATCGGTAGCAGGCCGTTGCGCAGCGCGTGGCCGTACACGACCGCGCGTTCGACCAGTCCCTTGGCGCGGGCGGTCCGCACGTAGTCGGTGCGCAGCACTTCGAGCATGGTCGAGCGTGTCATGCGCGCGATCAAGGCGACCGAGAAAGCGGCCAGGGTCAGCGTGGGCAGGATCCAGGCGCCGGGTTCCTGGGAGCCCGCGGCTGGCAGCCACTGCAGCTTGATGGCGAAGACCACGATCAGCATCAGCCCGAACCAGTACACCGGCATCGAAATCCCGAACAACATCACCGCCGAGATGAGCATGTCCATGCGCCTGTTGTGATAGAGCGCGGCCATCAGTCCGCCGCCGATACCCAGCGCCGCGGCGACGGCGATGCTGGTGACCGCCAGCTCGATGGTCCACGGCAAACGCGCCAGCACCTCGGACACCACCGGCTGGCCGCTGCGCACCGACGTGCCCAGGTCGAAGTGGAGCAAGCGGGCCAGGAAGGCGGCATACTGGACTGGCCCGGGCTCATCCAGGCCGAGCTGGTGGCGGATGTGCTCGACGTCCGACTCGCTGGCAAGCAATCCGGCGACGATGCGGGCCGGATCGCCAGGCAGCAGCCGCACCATCATGAAGACCACCACCGACACGCCCAGCAGCGTCGGCACGGCGGCGACCAGACGGCGGGCGACGTAGTGCAGCACGAACGTTCGGGGCTCAGTCTACTCTTCGAGCCGCGGGCGCCCTTTGCCACCGCTCATCTCGTTAGAAATACTTCGGTTTCGTTGTTGGTGTTCCCGAAGGTCCAGCTCGGCGGAAAGATGCCGTACGAGCAATCACTCGGCTTGTGCAGAATGCCCCGCCACTTCTGTGTTCCGCTTCCGCCATCGTACAGGCTGAAGCAGGCGAAGGTAACGATGTTAGCTTCGTTGAGGGGGTTCGGCGGAGCGGCAATCGGCACCAGCAGAAAGCACTTGTCCGCGCCTGGGCCGGTGCTTGTCGGGTCGTGACCGGGGCCATAGATGCTCAGGCACATGGACACAATGATGCTGTCGATGTTGCTGTTGCCCGTGGCGACTGGGACAGGCAACCCGGTCGCGGGCAGTTCGAACGATCCAGGTATGCTGCTCGGATCGATCTGGCCCTTCCATGCGCTGGAGCTGCCGTTCCACTTGGGGCAGGTCGAGTTCTCGTTCTGGCTCATCTGCGAGCCCTGCAGCACGAGGTCGGTCGCAGGCGTGGAGTTGTAGAGAGCTGTATCGATGTTGTTCGTTAGGTTGCCCAGGCTGTCGGTAGCCATGATATTGACGGAAGGCGTCGGCGAGTTGCCGTTGGTAAGCATGTCCGGCCCGCAGCCGGCCAGTGGTGTGATGTCCGTATGCGGGATGGCCAGCAAGCCCACCTGGGCGGTGGCCGACGCCTGGGCCTGGAGTTGACGCAGACCGATGATGCCGACCAGATAGGTGTTGTACGGCCCGATGGTCACATCGACGTGCACGCCCGCGACGCCGGTCGGGATCGAATTGGAGGTGCTACCCGAGCAACCGCTGGGCAGCGAGATGTCTTGCAGCCGCAAGCCGGAGGTATCCACCCAATACGCGGTCGCGGTTGGCGTCACGCCGAACGAGTTCGCCAGCACGTACTTGCAGATCTCGGCGCTGATTTGAAGCGATGTGGATGGAAGGGGTACTGTCATGCCCGCCTGCAGAAGAGCGCGGGTCCCAGCGAGAGCCGCGGCATCGGCGGCGTTCTGCGCCGTGCGGCGCTGTAGATAGAGCGTTCCGCCGTCCACCGCGACGCCGACCATGGCCAGCATCGCCACCAGCGAGATCGCGAACAGCGCGATCACCTGTGCGGGCTCTCGCCGCTGCGTGTCGGGCCGCTTCATTCGACGTACGCCCTGGCGGTCGTCGTGACCGGCGCGGTTGGACGCATGAACGACACGTCGATGACGTTCTCGAGTCGAGTCTGGAACAAGGGATTGAACCAGAACGTGTAGTTCACCTGAACCTCGACGAAACCGTGCTGAGGCGGCTGAGGCAGCGGCCACTGCGTGCATGTGGACGTTTGA
>VBGG01000650.1 GCA_005883405.1 Chloroflexota bacterium
GCCATTTCATCACCTCACGTATATGTGCACGGACGAGACGGCGGGGGTGTGCCATGCGGCAGCCGACCCACCAGCGATGGCCGTCGTCTGCGGCGTGTATACTCCGGGCTAATGGCCAGGTCGAGCCGTTCGCACAGTTTGCTTCAGCCCCTGCTTGGGGGCTGTCGGTCCTAGCCATTGGTGCGCCCGTTCGGGCGCCATGTCGGATCGGGTGGAGCGCCCCCAGAGCATCTGGGGGCGCTTTTTGTTGCTCCCGGTCCGAACATTCTGGGCCGGGTCGGAAAGACAAGGACAGCTCACGAAAATGACGACACACGCAGACCGCTACGACCCAATCGCGGTGGAACGCCACTGGCAGGACGTCTGGACTCACACCGGCATTTATCGTACGGACCTCGCCAATACCGCACGGCCCTTTTTCAACCTGATGATGTTTCCGTACCCGTCGGCCGAGGGGCTGCACGTAGGCAACATGTACGCCTTCACCGGTGCCGACATCTACGGCCGCTTTACAGCCATGCGCGGGCAGCATGTCTTCGAGCCAATGGGCTTCGACGCCTTCGGCATTCACAGCGAAAACTTCGCCATCAAGCGCGGCATCCATCCGCGGCTGCTGACCGCGGAAAACGTCGAGCGCTTCCGAGAAACGCAACTGAAGCGAAGCGGTTGCCGCTTCGACTGGAGCCACGAAGTCAACACCACCGATCCACGCTTCTACCGCTGGACGCAGTGGATCTTCCTGCAGCTGTTCGAGGCTGGCCTGGCCGTCCGACGCAAGGCACCCGTCAACTGGTGTCCCAGAGATCAGACGGTACTGGCAGACGAGCAGGTGATCAACGGACGCTGCGAGCGCTGCGACACGCTCGTCGTGCAGCGCGACCTGGAGCAGTGGTTCCTGCGCATTACGGCGTATGCCGAGCGTCTGTTGGCGAACCTGGACCATCTGGATTGGTCCGAAAGTGTGAAGGCCGCACAGCGCGCGTGGATTGGCCGCTCCACCGGACTCGAGTTTTCGATGCCGGTCGATGGCCACGCGAATACGAGCATTGACGTGTTCACCACTCGGCCTGACACCGTATTTAGCGTAACGTACGTTGTGCTGGCGCCCGAGCACCCCCTGGTGGAGCAACTGACCACCCCGCAGCAGAGCTCAAAGGTTGAGGGGTATCGGGCTCAGACGCGGACTCGCTCGGAGCTGGAGCGGCAGCAGGGCGCGCGCGAAAAGACCGGCGTCTTCACCGGCGCCTACGCCGTCAACCCGGCCAACGCCGAACGGATCCCAATCTGGATCGCCGACTACGTCCTGGCCTCGTATGGCACAGGCGCGATCATGGCCGTGCCGGCGCACGACGCCCGCGACTGGGAATTCGCCAATGCCTTCGGACTGCCCATCCGCCAGGTCATCGTGCCGCCTGACAGTGAGCCGCACGGTGCGTTCGTTGGCGAAGGAATGCTTGTCGATTCGGGCCCGTTCAGCGGACTGTCGTCACCCATCGCGGCGGAGCGGATCAGCCAGTGGTTCGATGATCGCCAGATCGGCCGCCCCACCATTCAGTATCGGCTTCGAGATTGGCTCGTTTCGCGCCAGCGCTACTGGGGTCCACCGATTCCCATCATTTACTGCGAGCAGTGCGGCGTCGTGCCGGTGCCGGAGGACCAGCTGCCCGTGCTTCTGCCCGACGTCGCGGACTGGATGCCACGCGGCACCGGCTCGTCGCCGCTGGCCGAAGTTGCCTCTTTCGTCGAGACACGGTGCCCAACGTGCGGCGGCCCGGCGCGGCGCGAGACGGACGTCTCCGACAACTTTCTCGACTCCGCCTGGTACTTCCTGCGTTATCCATCGAGCTCCTTCGACGATCGGCCGTTCGATCCCGAGCTGACAGCGAAGTGTACAGCCGCTTCATCACCATGGCGCTGCACGACCTGGGCCACCTGCCGGTCGAGGAGCCGTTCAGCCGCTTCCGAGCGCACGGTCTGCTCACCAAACATGGCGGCAAGATGAGCAAAAGCCGCGGTAACGTGGTCAATCCCGACGCGTACTTCGATCGACTTGGGGCTGACACGCTGCGGATGTACCTCGTGTTCCTGGGACCCTATGACCGCGGCGGTGAGTTCAGCGATACGGGCATCGGCGGCGTGCGCCGTTTTCTTGGCCGCGTGTGGGACCTGGTGCTGCGTCACGCGGATCGACTGGTCGACGGGTCGGCCCCGCTCGATGCGCGGCGGTCGCTGCACCGCACGATCCAGGCGGTGACGCAGGACCTGGAGGAGCTGCGCTACAACACCGCCGTCGCAGCGCTCATGACGTACCTGAATACGCTGCAGGAACGTGACTCGGTGCATGGCGAAGAGGTCGCCGGCCTGCTGCTCCTGCTGGCGCCGTTCGCACCGCACCTGGCGGAAGAGCTGTGGGCGCGGCTGGGTAAGCCGTACTCGATCCACCAGCAGCAGTTTCCGGTTGCCTCCGCCGCGGTGCTCGAGGTAGAGACGCTCCCAGTAGCGGTGCAGGTCAACGGCCGCACGCGCGGCCTGGTCCAGCTCGCGCCGCAAGCCAGCGAAGCGGAGGCGCTCGAAGCCGCTCGTCACATCGATGCGGCGCGAACGGCGCTGGAGCAGGCTTCAGTCACGCGCGTGATCTATGTCCCGCGACGGGTCATCAACCTGGTCAGCAAGGAGTGAGGACGCACGGCCGTTCTCACCGGCTCGCCAAACTGCCCCTTGACGCGTCCTGCGAGGAGGGGCACAATCGGCCAGCCGGGGCGCTGAGCGCCTTGGAAAAGTCATAAGCTCAGCACGGAACGGGGGGGCGCCCCGGAGATTCATGAGAGGCCCCGCCCGTCTTCAGACAGCAGCGGCATTGTCCGCGCTCTCTGAAGACGGGCGGGGCCTCTTGCGTCAGGAGATGATCGTGTCACAAGCCTGGTTGAGTGGTCTGCGACGGAGACCGGTCATCGGCGGAACACTGCCGCGATGCGCTGCGCGCTGGGGCGTGGGGTGTGAGTACGAGCGACCCACGGCTCTGGCACCTCGATGTCGGGCTGACCGAACCCAGCGCATCGAGGAAAAGCCTCATCGGGACGGGCTAGGGATGGACACTGGTCGCTAAATGGTGGCTGGAGAACCGAGCATGGATCGAACGCGATCGCTGGGCGCCCTGACTGAGGGCACCTATGACCTGTTGGTGGTTGGTGGTGGAGTCACGGGCGCGGGCGTCGCGCGAGAGGCGAGCTTGCGCGGCTTTCGTGTCGCGTTGGTCGAGCAAGGCGATTTCGCTTCTGGCACGAGCAGCCGGTCGACCAAGCTCATCCACGGTGGGTTGCGGTACCTGAAGCAGTTCGACTTCAAGCTCGTCGCCGAGGCGGTGCAGGAACGCCAGATGCTGCTGCAAATGGCGCCACACCTGGTCGGAGCGACGCGTTTCGTCTTTCCTGTCTATCGCGGCGATCCCGATTCCCTATTGGCCTTGCGCATGGGATTGCTGGTGTATGACCTGTTCGCCCGCCTGCAAGCCGCGGTGCCGCATCGCATCCTCGGACCGCGGGCGCTGCGGGGCTACGAGCCGGGCCTGCGCGATCGCGATCTGGTGGGTGGGGCGGTGTACACCGATTCGCGCACTGATGATGCGCGTCTGACCCTGGCAGTCCTGGAGTCAGCGACTGGCTACGGCGCGGCTGTGGCCAACTACGCAGGCCTGGAAGGCTTCCTGCGACTGGCAGACGGTCGGCTGGCGGGCGCGCGTGTCCACGACCAGCTCAGCGGGCATCGCCTCGAGGTACGTGCGAAGCGGGTCCTCGCCGCGGTCGGCCCGTGGGCTGATGCCGTTCGCCGCCTGGATGATCCGGCGGCGCCATCTATCCTGCGCTTGACCAAAGGCGTGCACCTGACGGTCGCTCAGGATCGATTGCCCCTCAGCAATGCGGTGGTGATGCGTGGGCCAGATCGCGACAAGCGCATGATGTTCGCGATTCCGCGCGGCAGTTTCACCTACCTCGGCACAACCGACACGGACTTCGAAGGCGACCCGGACACCGCGACCGCGGACCGCGAGGACGTCGAGTACATCCTGGCGGCGACGAATGCCCTTTTCCCGGGCGCCACGCTTACGTTCGCCGACGTGGTCAGCACGTGGGTCGGACTCCGCCCGCTGGTGCGGCCTCCGGGTCATGCGAACCCCTCGGCAGTGTCGCGGGATTACGAAATATTCCACAGCCCCTCGGGTCTCGTCAGCATCGGTGGCGGCAAGCTTACGGCGTTCAGGGCAATGGCCGAACACGTCGTTGACGACCTGTTCCCCGGCTCGCGCGGCGCGCGCGAGCGCGCCGCCAGTCGCGCTGCACTGCCCGGTGCCGAGGGGCCATTGCCGACAGCGGCCGATTGGAATCGCCTCGCAAGCAACACCAACACGCGGCCCGAGCGCCTGCGCGAATGGCTCGCTCTGTACGGCTCACAACTTCCGCAGGTCGTGTCCCTGTTGCCGGTCGAGGCGGGCGACGAGCCAGGCCTCGCGTGGCACCGTGCCATGACGCGCTACGCCGTTGAGCATGAGATGGCGCAGCGGCTGGAGGACGTGTATCGTCGCCGCACTGGACTCATGCTCTTCAGCCAGCACAATGGTCGCGCATGGGTCCAGCCACTTGCGCAGGAGATGGCCGAATTGCTGGGTTGGTCACCGCAGCGAACCGCCGAAGAAGTCCGGCGGATGGAGGCCGCGATCGCGGCCATGCTCGCATTCCGGGAGGACACGCGTACGCCCGAAGTCAGCCGCGCACCAGTCGCCGCACAGCAGCAAAAATCGGCTGCCATGTGAGAGGAAGGAGGTAGATCGCCGGACCGGCCTCGACGCCGCCCATCTCCGGCGTAGTCACACGCCGCCAATTGATTGACCTGACGGGGAAGGAAGCGCATGAAGAGGAAGACGCTCTCACAGCAGTTGTGGGCCGAATTTATCGGCACAGCCATCCTGATCGTGTTTGGCGATGGTGTTGTCGCCAACGTCGTTTACGCAACCAGATTGGGTCCGACCGGGTACAACTGGGATACGGTCACGCTTGGGTGGGCTTTCGCCGTGGTGATGGCCATCTATGTCGCGGGAGGCATCACCGGCGCACATATCAATCCCGCGGTTACGCTCGCCGCGATCACGCGTAAAAGCATCGCCGCGATGACCGGCATTGCATACATGGTCGCCCAGATCGTTGGCGCCTTCGTCGGCGCATTGATCGTGTGGTTGATGTACCAGGGCAACTTCATCAAAGACGGCTTCAAGAACGTCTTTTACACCGCCCCGGCGTCGGGCTACGAGAACCTGGTTTTCACGCAGTATTTCACTGAGATCATGGGCACGTTCTTTCTCGTGCTGTTCGTCTACGCAATCGTCGATAACGTGCGGAACATTGGTCCAGCGGCCAACCTGTGGCCGCTGCTGGTTGGCTTCGCCGTCCTGGCGATCGGCCTGTCGACCGGTGGGCCAACGGGATATGCCATCAATCCAGCGCGCGACCTCGGACCGCGCCTGTTCGCGGCATTGCTCGCGGGCGACCGCGCGGGGTTCAGCGGTGCCTACTTCCTGGTGCCCATCATCGGCCCGCTGGTGGGCGGCGTCGCAGGAGCCTGGTTCTATGACTACCTGGTCAAACCGTTCCTGCCTTCGCCAACGGAGGCAGTGCCCGAGCCGCTCGGCGCGGATGTCGCGGCAGCGCCAGCCACACCGTAGCCGCCGTTCGAGGTTCAGAGCGGAGAGATCAGGAGAGATCGAATGAATACCACCGTGCAGACGGTCATGAAAAAGCTGATCAACACGCCAGAGCGGGTGGTCCGAGATGCCCTGGAGGGCATAGCCGTGGCGCACGCCGACCTGATCCGTGTGCACTTCGATCCGGACTACATCGTGCGCGTCGACGCGCCGGTACAGGGCAAGGTCGGTCTGGTCTCAGGTGGCGGCAGCGGGCACGAGCCAATGCATGGCGGGTTCGTCGGCATGGGTATGCTCGACGCCGCCTGCCCGGGCGCGGTGTTCACATCGCCAGTCCCAGACCAGATGGCGGCGGCCACCAAAGCCGTCGACGGCGGCGCCGGTGTGTTGCACATCGTAAAGAATTACACCGGCGACATCATGAACTTCGAAATGGCGGCCGAGCTGGCAGACGCCGACGGCATCCAGGTCGCCAGCGTCGTGATCAACGACGATGTTGCCGTTCAGGACAGTCTGTACACCGCGGGCCGGCGTGGTGTGGGCGCGACGGTTCTGGCCGAGAAGATCACGGGCGCCGCGGCCGAGGCGCGCATGCCGCTCGCCGAGGTCCAGCGAGTGTGTGAAAAGGTCAACGGCTGGGGTCGTTCGATGGGCATGGCGCTCACCTCGTGCATCGTGCCAGCCAAGGGCTCGCCGACGTTCGATCTGCCCGCCGATGAGATGGAGATCGGCATCGGGATCCATGGCGAGCCGGGCCGCCGCCGCGAACCACTCAAGCCGGCCCGCGACATCGTCGAGGAGCTCGCCACGCCGATCTTCGAGGACCTGCCGTTCAATTCTGGCGACCAGGTTCTCGCCTTCGTCAATGGCATGGGCGGGACGCCGTTGATCGAGCTGTACATCGTCTACAAGGAGTTGGCTCGCCTGTGCGATCAGCGCGGACTGCGTATTACCCGTCGCCTGATCGGCAGTTACATCACGTCGCTGGAGATGGCGGGCACCTCCATCACGCTGCTGAAGCTCGACGACGAGCTGACGCGGCTATGGGATGCGCCGGTCCATACGCCAGCTCTGAGATGGGGCGTGTGAGCGACTCAGTGCCGGCGGCATCGTCGTCAGGCGCGGGCTCCGACCCGCGCTTGACCAGCGCACTGGTAATCGACTTCGTCGAGGGCGTGGCCGCGATCATCAAGGCTGAGCGCCAATACCTCACTACGCTGGATTCGGCTATTGGCGACGCCGATCATGGCATCAATCTCGATCGCGGCTTCAGCGCGGTCCTGGCCAAGTTGCCGGAAGTTGCCGACCAGGACGCCGGCACCATCCTCAAGACGGTTGGAACGACGCTGGTCTCGACCGTGGGTGGCGCCTCGGGCCCCCTGTATGGGACCGCCTTCATTCGCGCAGGCGGCGCGCTAGCCGGCCGCACCGAGTTCGGTGCCGACGAGCTCATCGCCGCCCTGGACGCCGCCCTCCAGGGCATTATGGCTCGCGGAAAAGCGAGCCGCGGCGAGAAGACGATGATCGACACCATCGCTCCGGCGCTCGACGCGCTCAAGGCGGCCCGCGCTAACGGTGCGGACCTGTTGGATGCCATTCACGAGGCTACCGCCGCCGCGAAAGCGGGTATGGAGGCCACGATCCCGATGCTCGCCACCAAGGGCCGCGCCTCGTACCTTGGCGAGCGCTCAATTGGACACCAGGATCCGGGTGCGACCTCGGCATATCTGATGGCTAGCGTCCTTCAGGACACGCTCGAGCACACCCTGACACGCGAAGGGGGAACTTCCCATGGCTGAAGGCACCTACGTCGCTGCCATCGATCAGGGCACGACGAGCTCCCGCTGCATGATCTTTGGCCGCCAGGGCAATGTGGTCGCCGTCGATCAGAAGGAGCATGAGCAGATCTATCCGCGCCCTGGCTGGGTCGAGCACAATCCTGAGGAGATCTGGCAACGCACTCAGGAAGTGGTCCAGGGCGCACTCGACAAGGCCGGACTGCGCCGCGAGAACATCGCCTCAGTCGGTATCACCAACCAGCGCGAAACGGCGGTCGTCTGGTACCGCCGCACGGGCAAACCGATCTACAACGCCATCGTCTGGCAGGACACTCGCACCGATCAGATCGTGAACGAGCTCGCCCGCCAGGGCGGCCAGGACCGCCTGCGCGATAAGACCGGCCTACCGCTGGCGACGTACTTCTCAGGGCCAAAGGTCCGCTGGATCCTGGATAACGTACCGAATGCGCGCGAGGCGGGGCAGAACGGGGAGCTGATCTTCGGCAATATCGACACCTTCCTGATCTGGTGGCTGACGGGTGGACCCAACGGTGGGGTTCACGTGACCGACGTCACCAATGCGTCGCGCACGATGCTCATGGATCTGCACACGCTGGATTGGGACGACGAGCTCCTCAGCACGGTCGGCGTCCCGCGGGCGATGCTGCCGCGGATCGCCTCGTCCAGCGAGGTGTATGGACACATTGCGGCGGGTCCGCTGGCAGGCGCGCCGGTCGCCGGCGACCTGGGCGATCAGCAGGCGGCTACCGTTGGGCAGGCGTGCTACAGCGTCGGCGAAGCCAAGAACACGTATGGCACCGGCAATTTCATGCTGCTCAACACGGGCACGGAGCTCGTGCCGTCGCGGAGTGGGCTGCTGACGACGGTGGCTTACAAGATGGGTTCGCAAGCGGCGGCGTACGCCCTCGAGGGCTCGATTGCGATCACCGGTGCCCTGGTTCAGTGGCTGCGCGACAATCTCGGGTTGATCCAGACGTCAAGCGATGTCGAGAAGCTGGCCAGTAGCGTTCAGGACAATGGCGGCATCTACTTCGTGCCGGCCTTTTCGGGTCTGTTCGCCCCGTACTGGAAGAACGACGCGCGCGGTGTCATCGTCGGCCTGACTCGCTACGTCAATAAAGGCCACATTGCGCGCGCTGCGCTCGAAGCTACTGCTTACCAGACCCGCGAAGTCCTCGACGCGATGGAGGCAGACTCGGGCGTCAGTCTCAAGGCGCTCAAAGTCGACGGCGGCATGGTTTACAACCAGGGTCTGATGCAGTTCCAGGCGGACATCCTGGGCGTGCCCGTGATCCGACCCAAGGTGGCAGAGACGACGGCTCTGGGCGCCGCTTATGCGGCCGGCCTGGCGACCGGCTTCTGGAGCAACCTTGAGGATCTGCGCCAGAACTGGCAGATCGATCACACCTGGGAGCCCAAGATGGACGCGACCGCGCGCGACCAGCAGTATGCCATGTGGAAGAAGGCCGTCACGCGTACGTTCGATTGGATCGAGTAGCCTAGCTATGAACGATGAACGATGAACGATGAATAAAACCTGATCATCGTTCGTCGTTCATCGTTCATCCTTATCCAGGGATCGCTTGGCACGAGTGCGGACCTGATTCTTGCCGCCGCGCGTTCACTCGTGAGCGCGGGCGCCGACGAGATCCTGGTCCTGGTCGACCTGGGCAGCACGGTCATGAGTGCCGAGATGGCCATGGAACAGATCGAGCGGCCGTACCGACTGTCGAATGCACCGCTGGTAGAGGGCGCCGTCGTCGCCGCGGTCGAAGCCTCGATCGGCAAAGATCTGGCAGCCATCGCGACGGCGGCAGAGGGCGCCAGCGCACTGCGTAAGATTCAGCCGTGACGACGGAGGAGCCGGCCGCCGCCGCCGTGCTCACCATCGGCCATCCGGCCGGGCTGCATCTGCGGCCAGCGGCGTTATTCGTGCGCACCGCGAGCACCTTCAAGAGCCGCGTCAGCATCCGCAATCTCAGCCGCGACAACAGTCCCGAGGTTGACGCGAAGAGCATGCTGGGCCTCATGCAGGCGGCTGTTTCGAACGGCCACCGTGTTCAGGTGCAGGCCAGCGGTGAGGACGCGGCGGAGGCCGTCGCCGCGCTCGAGCGCCTGGTCGAAGGCGGCTTCGCCGAGCCGGCGTGACGGCGGTCGTGCGTGGCACCGCCGGGGCGCCCGGGTTGACGCTCGGGCGCATCGTGCGGCTCGAAGGGCCTGGCGGTCAGCCACGCGTCGACGTCGATCGATCGGGCAATCCTGGCGAAAGGCTTGCGACGGCCCAGGCACAGGTCGCTGCTCACCTCGAGGATCTCGCGGCTGAGCTCCGCGCCGAAGGCAAAGCCGACGAGGCCGCCATCTTCGATGCTCAAGCCTTGCTTGCCTCCGATAGGGCGCTGGCCGATCAGGCGGCACACATCTTCGCTGACGAGCGGGTGCCGCTCGACGAGGCGGTCACGCGTGTTGCCGGTCGTATCGCGGCCTCCCTCGCGGAGGTTGACGACGCCTACCTGCAGGCTCGCGCCGCTGACGTTCAGGCGATCGGTCGTCAGATCGCGGCCGTTCTGCAAGGCATTTCGCTTGATGTCGGGGCCTCAGTGCCGGCCGGCGCCATCGTCGTGGCTGCCGACTTGACACCTGCCGAGCTGATGCTGCTGCGCAACCGACGTGCAGCCGGCGTGGTGACCGCGAGCGGCAGTATCACCAGCCACGTCGCGATTCTCGCGCGCGCGCTCGGTCTCCCGGCACTGGTCGGCATCGGCGAATCCTGGCGCGACATCCGCGATGGAGCGAGGGCACTGCTCGACGCCACCGGAGGCACACTCCTGGTGGATCCCACGCCGGACGAGTCAGGCGCGTTCCAGGTGCGAGTCGAT
>VBGG01000158.1 GCA_005883405.1 Chloroflexota bacterium
TGCATGCGGTTCGCCAGGAAAGGCGTGTACAGGGCACCGTACGCCGTCGGTCGAATGTTGTCCGCCATCCCGCCATCCACGGCGACGTACGTGCGAACCCCAGTGATGGTCTTGATCGAGCCAACCCGATACAGCGCCACGCCCGCCGGCGCGATGATGGACCGCCCGGGTTCGATCGTCAGCGCCGGAAGTTGCGCGCCGGCCGCGTGCGCCGCGGCGCAGACCGTCTCGGCGATCGCCCGGGTCACCTCGACCGGCGAAAGCGCGACATCCGCGGGCGTATAGCGCACGCCGAAGCCGCCGCCCGGGCTCAGCTCCCGCAGCTCGAGGCGAACGCTCGCGGCAAAGTCGAAGACGCGCTTGATCGTCTCGCGGTACGGCTCGAGCTCGAAGACCTGCGATCCGATGTGCGCGTGCAGGCCTACCAGGTTCAGGCCTTCACTCTGCTGGATCCTCGAGACCGCCTCGGCGGCGGCGCCCGTTTGAATGCTCAGACCGAACTTCGTGTCGAGCACGCCGGTCTTGATGTGGACGTGGGTGTGGGCCTCGACGCCCGGCGCCACCCGCAGAAGCACCGCTTGCTCGTGTTTCGCATTGCTTGCCAGACGTGAGAGTCGGTCGATCTCCTCCAGGTTGTCGACCACGACTCGGCTGACGCCGAAATCCAATGCCAGCGCCAGCTCGTCTTCAGCCTTGTTGTTGCCGTGAAAGTAGATGCGTTCGGCTGGAAATCCGCTGACACGCGCGGTAAACAGCTCGCCGCCAGAGACCACGTCGAGTCCGAGCTCCTCCTGGGCGATGATGCGCAGGAGCCAGGGCGCGCAATAGGCCTTGCCCGCGTAGCACACCAGCGACTTGCCCGGGTACGCCGCCCGCAGCGCCTCGCGGTACGCAACGGCACGGTTGCGAATGGTCGCCTCGTCATACACGTACAGCGGCGTCCCGAACTCAGCCGCCAGCTCGACCGCGTCACACCCCCCGAGGTTCAGGTGCGCCGTCGCCGTCACCTCCGCCGTATCCGGCAGAAGTGCCTGGAGGTCCACGAAGCTCAAGAACGTTCGCCAGTCCGCGAATCGCTGGCGAAAGTCGCTCGCCGCCCTGCATTCATGGAGTTCTCACGTTCGCCCTCGGCCGCGAACGATCCGAGGGGAAGGCGCTACCGCGAGGCCCGCGACGGCACCAGCGACCAGTCCTCGGGCAGCTCGTAGCGATGGACGCGGTCCGTCGGCTGGTTATTCCTCAGCACTCGCACTCGTCCCTTGCGGCGGATCTCCGAGTAGGTGTTCTGCAGCTGGACGATCCGCTTGGCGAGCAGGTTGAACACCACCACGCCCGCCCGAACAGGGCTCAAGCTGATTTCTTCCGTCCGCGGGTCGACGACCCGAAAGACTGGCGCATCCTGGGGTACGCAGTAATCGAGCGCCGCATGAATCCAGCGGTAGTTGCTCGGCGAGTTGTGCTCGTCGAAGACGGCCAGTCCGCTAAGCACGCGTTCGGACAGGTCACCGACGAAGGGCTCGGCAGCCTTCAGCAGGTGCTCGAGCGTGCGCGGCTGCGTCTCGCTGGCGCACGCGGCGACCAGCGCCTCCAGCGTCGAGCAAGGAGCGATGAAGCTCACTCGCCCGCGCGGGTCGACGACGGTGAACCGCATCACGTCCCTCACGCGACTTGTGTTGCCTCCATGCGCCCAATCCAGCGCTCAGGTTCGCGGATTTCGACTTCGCTTGGCAAGGTCGCCGGCGACTGCCAGGCGCGGTTCGTGAAGGCGATGCCGCGTTGGCGCACCACTTCGTCCACGAAGCGCTCGCCGAGGCGGTACTGCTCCATTTTCAACGACAGACCAGTGATCTTCAGGAACAGCTGCTCGATCTGCGAGCGCTGCCGCTGGCGGTGCTCGACCCGATCGTGGATCAGCTCGAAGTGCGGCAGCAAACCCCTGCCGACGTTGTTCATGACGTGGTTGGAGTAGCCCTCGGCCAGCGCCATGAGCGCCTGCAGCCGCGACATCAGCTCGCGCTGTTGCGGTGTCATCAGCGCGTTGATCACGTTGTGCCCCTGGCGCAGGTTGCCGATGAACCGATTGACGATGGTGAGCAGCGTGCTTTCGTCGCCGCGACCGCGCATGTCCTCGATGAGCAGCCGCAGGTATTGCCTGAGCGACGTGTTCAGGTACGTGCGCACCCACGGGTACAGCTCGAACTCGTGGGCGTGGGTCGCCTCGTGCAACGCGATCCAGCGCCGCAGCTCATCGGGCGGCACGCCGAGGGTCTCTTCGACCTGGCGCAGGTTGGGCTCGACGAAGTACAGCTTGCCCGCGGAGAGTGGTTCTTCGCCGAGCAGCGCGATGTCATACTGGCCGAGGACGCGTCGCGACAGATAGCCGACGAGCACGCCGACCTGCGAGCTGAGCATCATCCGCGTTGCCTGCTGGAACGCAAGCGGCGGTCCGAAGCGTCCGCGGCCGAGGCTTTCGCGGTAGAACTCCTCGACTGGCTGTAGCAGATAGCGGAAATTGATGACGTTAGCGCGGATCCAGGCCGGGCGGTCCAGCACCTCGACCGCCGTGTTGCTGAGCGAGAGATTGTTGCCCACGTAGCTGGCGATGGGTTGCTCGATCTCGCCGAGCATCGTCTCGTACTGGGATTGCAGTTGGGCGCGGGCGCCCGGGTGGAGGCTGGGTGCGCGGCCGGCGGTGCGGATCGCCACCCTGGTGGCCAGATCCCAGTCGATCAGCCGCTCGCGATCGTCGGGCTGGGGTTCGTCGGTCGGTTGGGGTCGAGCCGGGGCGATGCTCTCTCGTGCCGCCGCGTACAGCAGCGCCGCTCCGGCGCCCAGGATCAGACCGCGACCGAAGGCGGTTCCGTAGCCGGGCATTGGCGTGGCAGATTCTAGTCGATGCGGCCGCCGCGCGGCTCCTGAATCGCCTGAGCCCGTATGATGGCAGGGCGCATGCTCGAGGCGTACCGCGTGGTCGAGGTCCGTTCGGGCGACGGCTCCGACTTCGCGCCGCCCGAAATCGCCCAGCGCTTCGAGGGCCGCCTGTACACGCTGCGTCAGCTCGAGGAGCGCGGCGTGCGCATCACCGGTGCAGGCGCCTGGTACCTGGCCGCGGGCAAGGACTGGCAGCTCAAACTCGAGCCCGTCTTCTAGCGAGCTCATGCCCCCAGCACCCGAGCTCGTCATTCCTCCCAGCCAGTGCTAAAGCTATAATTCCCCCGTCTCGGGCCTGTAGCTCAGTTGGGAGAGCGCTCGGTTCGCATCCGAGAGGTTCGCCGGTTCGAGTCCGGCCAGGTCCACCGTCTCAGCCCTTGCGGGCGATCTGCGCTCCGAGCGCGCCAAAGGCGAGGGCTGCTACACCCAGGGTTCCACCTGTGAGCGTGGCGCTCACGAAGAGCCCGAGCACTTAGGCGAGTCCGCCGAGCAGAGCCAGCCCGCAGACGAGCGCGGCGAGGTAATCATCGACTACGGCAAGGAGCGTTGGCTGGTCAGAGCAGGCGTCTGCAAGTAACACGGCTATCGCGCCGATGCCTAACGGAATGTTGCCGACCGCGAACTGCAGATCGAACCATGACTTGAATGCTGGAAATGTATCGGGCGCCCCGACGGCCAGTCTCGGTAACGCTGAGCCAAAGAGCGAGTCGAACACAAACGCAGGCACGAAACTGACGAAGATCAGCGACCAGCCGACACGCTCCACGTCAGAGCCAACCAGACGCCTCCTGGGCAGTAGCGCGAGCGCCGCCGCGGCAATCAACAGATCGCCGACATATGACGCGGCCTGCGCGTTCCATCTGGGTGGGCAGTGTCGTCGCCTCTCGTAGCGCCTCGGCATAACTCGTCTCTGCCGACGGGGTGCCCAGGTCGCTCGGAAGCGTTGCATACAGCGCAATGCCGACAACGAACACCAGGCTTCCCGTGGCCAACAGAATGCCCGCAAACCGAAAGACCGTCGGCACTGGATGCGGCGTCGCCAAGTTCGCTGTCCCAATCGTAGCGGCTACTAGCGAGGTAACTTAGCCGCACAAAGAGAATGCATGCGAGCCAGCCAACCGCCCTGACCGAAGATGCGGTCGTCAACACCGTCAGAGCGGGCGACGAGGTGGCCTTCACCGCCCTTGTGGAGCGCTACCGAGACCAGCTGCAAGTGCACTGTTACCGGATGCTGGGTTCATTTGACGACTCAGAGGACCTGGTCCAGGAGACTCTGCTGCGCGCGTGGCGGAGCCGCGCCACGTTCGAAGGCCGCTCTCTGCTGCGGACGTGGCTGTACCGCATCGCCACGAACGCGTGCCTCAATGCGCTCGAGCGTGCCCCACGCCGAGTCTTGCCGCAAGATGTTGTGCAGCCTGTCAGCGCCACCACTGATACGTCAGAGGCGCGCGCCGAGCCGCCGTACGCCCCCGAGGTTCCCTGGCTCCAGCCATATCCCGATAGCCGCCTCGAGCCGCCTGCACCGTCCGAAACGGAGCCGGAAGCCAGCGTGGTCTCCCGCGAGACGATCGAACTGGCGTTCCTCGCCGCTTTGCAGCATCTGCCGCCCCGGCAGCGGGCCATCCTGATATTGCGCGACGTGCTGGACTGGTCCGCCAGGGAGACCGCCTCACTGCTCGAGACGAGCGTCACCTCCGTGAACAGCGCGCACCAACGCGCGCGGGCGACGATGCGCCGAATGAAGCCGCCGGGCCGCGCCGACGACACGCCACCAGCCGCGCCTACAGACCAGGAGCGCGTCATGCTCCAGACCTTCATGGATGCCTGGGAGCGGGCCGATGCTGACAGGCTGACCGCTCTCCTGCGCGAGGACGCACGGTGGGCGATGCCGCCGGCTGCACTATGGTTCGACGGCCGCGCCGCGATCGTCCGACTGTACGAGCTGTTCCCGATCGACTGGCGAGGTCGCAGCTTTCGCATGATGCCGACCGCGGCGAACCGCCAACCCGCCGCGGCGGCCTATATGCGGCCAGCCGGCGAGTCCACTTTCTGGCTCACCGCGCTGCATGTGCTACGGATCGAGCGCGGGGAAATCGCCGAGGTCACCACGTTCGGTCCCGAGCTCTGCCGCGCCTTCGGTCTCCCTCAGAGCCTGTGACGCCACAACGCTTTCATGGCGTACCGAAGGCCTGGAGACCGATGAGTTTCTCGGTAGCCTGGGTGTGAGTAGGTATGACAAAAGTACTCTCGAAAGACGGCACCGACATCGCGTTCGAACAGTTTGGCGAGGGCAAGCCACTCATTCTCGTCGTTGGCGCGTTCAACGACCGATCGACGGGTGCGCCACTGGCGGCGCAGCTGGCGCCACACTTCAGCGTGTTCACCTACGATCGGCGTGGGCGGGGCGAAAGTGGCGACACGGCGCCCTACGCCGTCGAGCGCGAGATCGAGGATCTCGCCGCTTTGATCGCCGAAGCTGGCGGAGCGGCGGCACTGTTTGGCTACTCGTCTGGTGCCAATCTGGCACTGCAGGCTGCCGCGAGCGGGCTGCCTCTTACGAAGCTGGCCCTGTATGAGGCGCCCTACCTTGTCGACCACAACGGACAACAACCTCGCACCCATCCGAGCCACGCCGCACAGTTGAGCGAGCTCATCGCGGCGGGTCGACGTGGCGACGCCGTCGAGTACTTCCAGCAGCACATGGTTGGTATCCCGGAGGAGGTCGTTGTCCAGATGCGCCGCGCGCCCTTCCGGCCGGCCCTCGAGGCGATCGCACACACCCTGGTCTACGACGCGACCATCCTGGGCGATCGGTCGCTGCCAACTGAGATGGCGGCCTCAGTAACGGTGCCGACATTGGTGATGGCCGGCGGCGCCGGCGCGCCGTTCATGCGCGCAACTGCGCAAGCGCTGGCGGACGCATTGCCCAATGGCCAGGTTCGCATCCTGGAGGGGCAGACCCACGACATCGAGCCGTCGGTCCTGGGCCCCGTGCTGCAAGCGTTCCTCGCGCAGTAAGAACGACTCTCGAGTACTCAGCGGTTGGGGTTGGCGGAAGCATGCTCGGCGTCCCACTCGGCTCGCGTAAGCGCGTACTCCGCGTCGCCATGCTCGTCGCCCTGCACGTGAATGGGCCACTCGCGATGCACGATGCGCACGAACTTCAAGCCGGCTTTTTCCATCACCCGCCGCGAGGCCGCGTTGACGACCATCGTGGACGCGAATACCCGCCACACACTCAGCTCCTGGAAGCCCTTCGCAATCAACGCCCGCGAGGCTTCGGTCGCGTAGCCCTTGCCCCACGCCGACTTGCGCAAGCGGTAGCCAAGCTCCACGTCGTCGGGCTCGTGTCCAGGTGGTGGTCGAAAGTGGAACCAGCCGAGGAACTCACCGCTTGACTTCTCGTGTGCCGCCCAGAACCCATAGCCGGCGAAGCGGTCGTAATAACTCAGCCACGCAGGCAAGAAGTCGGTCTCGATTTCTTCGCGCGGCGTGGGCAGCCCACCACTGATGTAGCGCATCACCTCGGGATCGCTGTCCAGCGCGACCACGTTGTCGACATCGTCCATCGTGAAGCGCCGCAGCTGCAATCGCTCAGTCTCCAGGAACACGTCCACGCCGACTGCGAGTCTACGGCCGTCGCAACGGCGCAGTTTTGGAGAAGACGGCGGCGTGAGCCGGCCCTACCATCGTTGGCGAAGTTCCACAATGAGGAGCACCAAGTGATGATCAAGCTCAGCAACGCACAGCCCAGCAGGTGCGGGACTTGACGGCCAAGGGATTCGCCGGGACGCTCTTTCTCACCACCGACAACTGCCAGGCCGCGTACCAGGAGCTCAAACGACGCGGCGTCGAGTTCGTCGAGACGCCGGAAGAGCGGCCCTATGGGATCGATTCATCATTCCGCGATCCGTCAGGCAACAATATTCGGTTGACCCAGCTGCGGCAGCCCGCACAGGTCTGAGCCTGTCGGGCCGGCCGGACTCAGGGTCGAGCGCGTCAGGCTCGGCGCGGAAGCGCATTTGCAACCGCGAAGCCCGCGCGCGTGTTTCACAGGATGAATGCAAATGCCACACAACTTCACTCTTTTCGAGACGCCACTCGGTAGCGCGGGCACCGCCTGGAGCGAGCGCGGCGTCTCTGGCGTGCAGTTGCCCGAGCCGGACCTCGCGAAGGCCCGCGCGCGGCTGAAGAGGCGCTTCCCCGGCGGCGTCGAAGCGTCGCCGCCGCCCGAGGTTCGTAGCGCGATACGAGAAATTATGGCGCTGCTGGATGGCCAGCCCAGCGATCTATCCGGTGTTCAGCTGGACATGGCACGCGTGCCGGCGTTCGATCAACAGGTGTACGCGGTTGCGCGGACGATTCCCGTCGGCGAAACCGTCTCGTATGGGCAGATCGCCAGGCGCCTGGGTGATCCATGACTGGCGCGCGACGTCGGACAGGCACTGGCACGCAACCCATTCCCGATCGTGGTGCCTTGCCATCGAGTCATCGCCGCCGGCGGGAGACTCGGCGGCTTCTCGGCGCGCGGCGGCCTGGCCACCAAGCAACGTCTGCTGTCGATCGAACGCGCCAACGTCAGCTGGCAGCTCCCGCTCAACGCCTGATCCCTACTGGCGTCACGGCTCACGTCCCGGCGACCATTCGTTCGAACTCGACGAGCCCGCCGTTCCACAAGAAATCGCTCACTTGAGTCATGGCGATGGCGACGATGCCGCGATGCGGATCGTTGAACCACGTTGTCCCGTAGCCGCCCGACCAGCCGTAGCGGCCCGGGACGGGCCAGTCCGCGTCAGGCTCCGGGGCCACCCCCATGCCAAATCCCCAGCCACGCCCGCCAAGAAGCGGACCGCCGTCCGCGATTTGCACGGGCGTCAGGTGATTGGTCGTCATCAAATTGACAGACTCCTCGGATAGAAGCCGCCTGCCGTCGTAGACGCCCTTGTTGAGCAGCAAACGCGCGAAGGCCAGGAAATCGTCGCTGGTCCCCAGCAGGCCGCCGGCGCCCGAGGGGAGCGCGGGCGGGCTTGCCCACTCGGCGGGCGTTGATACATCGCGCCGCTCGAGCTGACCGGTCACGACATTCGTCATGTAGTAGCTGGGCAGTCGCTGGGTGATCTCCAGGGGCAGCCAGAAGCCAGTCTCATGCATCTCCAGCGGCTCGAAGATGCGCGCTTTGAACAACTCGTCCAACGATTGACCTGCCACGCGCGCCAGCAGGACACCCAGCACAAGCGAGGCGACGTTGTAGTGCCAGTGTTCGCCGGGCTGAGCCAGCAAGGGCAGTGTGCCGAAGCGCTTGATCCACTCGTCGGGCGCGTGCGGAGTGCGCGGATCTGGCCTGCTCAGGGCGAGTTCGAGCGCGTCGGCCGCCTTGACGATGGGAAAAGGCGGATCGAAGGAGGGCTCGACAATCATGCCGAAGCCCATGCGGCTGGTCAGGAGGTCGAACAGCGTGATCGGCCGATGAGCGGCAACCGTGTCGTCGAGCGGGCCGTCGATATTCTTGAGCACCCGTCGGTTGGCCAATTCGGGCAGCCACCGGTCGACCGCGTCGTCCAGAGCCAGTGCGCCGTCTTCGACCAACATCATCGCCGCGGCGGCAAGGATCGGCTTCGTCAGCGACGCGATGCGAAACGGTGTCTCGCGCCGCATTGGCTTGCTGTCGCGGAACGCCGTGAAGCCGATGGCGTCGACGTGCACACGATCACCCTGTGCGACCAGGGTCACCAGGCCGGGCAGCTCGTTGCGCTCGACGCGCGATGCCATGGCGGCGTGGAGGCGGTCGAGGCCGGTTTGCAAGTGCGGCTGGGTCATCGAACGGAGTCTCCCGGATTGAGTGTGTGTGTGAGTCGCGACAGCAACGGGTTCAGCCCTGCAGCAGGAAGTACACGTCGGTGCGCACCTGGGCCGGGTCGTCGTGCCAATCGCCATAGACCTCCCACGTGACGCCCGCCACCTTGCGACGATTGGCTGCGCACCAGCGCTCCAGCGCGGCGTACGCGCCGTGCATCTGGCTGTAGTCGCCCCAGTGCGCGGTGGTGGCGACCTCGCCGGCCGGGGTGCTCAGCGGCTCGACCACACCGGTGCTGTGGAACGGTTCAAACACCTGGACGCCGGCTGCCAGTTGAAGCGGCGAACCGCCGAAATAGACCACGACGTTGTGGCCGGTCTTGACGCCCTGCTCTCGAAGGACGGGCCACACGTTGTCCAGCAAGCTGATGATGAGCGGTCCGAGCGCGTCGTGCGAAGCGACCGAGCCCCGCACGGCGGCCAGCTGGCGCGGCTCGACCCGTTCGACGACGACTTCAGACTCCACACTTGACAGTACTCTTCCGCGTCGCGCCGGGCCAAGCAGGCGTGGTTCTTGCGTTTTGGCAAAGCAGAGCAGTGGTGGCCGCCTCCAATCGTCTGAGCGAGGTTACCGAGGTTCTCGCCTCGCGACGCGACGAAGTCGTCAGCCGCTGGCTGCAGGCGGCGCGCGCCCAGCCATTCCATCACGCCCAGCCAGATGATACGAACACGCAGCACATCGGGGCGCTGGTCGACGCGCTCCTTGAACTGCTGCGGCGCCACGCGTCGAACGACAAGCAGCCTGGCGCGCCGCTGAAGGATGCGGCGACGCTCTCCGCCGCCCGCGCTCATGCCGCGTCCCGTTTCGCGCAGGGGTTGGGCGCGCCGGCGATCGTCACCGAGTTCCGCTTGTTGCGCGAGGCGATCGAGCGCTCACTGCGCGAGCATCCTGTCAACGCCGCGCTCATCACGGACGTCGTTGGCGCCGAGCAGATCATGCGCGATGCCCTCGATGACGCGGTGCTCGATGCGCTCGAGGCACGCGGGAGCGATCCGCGCGAGCGGCGAGCCGCCTCGGCGGCGCCGGCCAGCGACGAGCTCCTGCGCTTGCTCGTCGAACGCGTGGACGACTACGCGATATTCGTCCTGGACCCCAATGGTCGGGTCGCCACCTGGAACGCGGGCGCCGAGCGCATCAAGGGATACTCGGCCGACGAGATCATCGGCCAGCCGTACGCCACCTTCTTCTGCCCAGAGGATCGCAATGCGGGCAAGCCAGAGCGCCTCCTCCATCGCGCCCGCATCCACGGCCGCGTCGAGGATGAGGGTTGGCGTCTGCGCAAGGATGGCTCCTGCTTCTGGGCGGAAGCCATGCTCACCGCGCTGTACGACGCCCGAGGACAGCTGCACGGCTACGCAAAGGTAACGCGCGACCTCACGGAACGGCGGCGTGCAGAGGAGCAGATCCTGCTCAACACGGCACTCCGAGAATTGGCCGAGGCGCGCGACCGAGCGCTCGCGGAAGCCGACGCCGAGCGGCGGCGTCTTCATGATCTGTTCATGCAGGCCCCGGCCGCCATCGCTGAAGCTCGCGGCCCACGGCACGAGCTCACGTTCGTCAATCCGCTCTACCTGCGGCTGGCCGGCGCGCGTGACGCGGTCGAGCTGATCGGTAAGCCGA
>VBGG01000151.1 GCA_005883405.1 Chloroflexota bacterium
GTGGGCTACGTCGCATTCGAACACCGACGCCGTACCGCCTTCTCCACCGATCATGTCCACCGTTTCTGAGGCGCGGCTCGCCACCTGATCGACGCATACGACGCTCGCGCCTTCGCGAGCAAACAGCACCGCCGCCGCCTTCCCGTTGCCGATCCCCTCGCCACGTGAACCAGCGCCCGTGACAATCGCCACCTTGCCTGCCAACCGTCCAGCCACGGCGCCAGTCTAGATCAGTCCATCCGTCGCCGAGTCCGGCAGGCCGCCGAAGTACCGGTCGAGCACCTGCTGGAATAACGGCTCATCGGGCTGGGCACGCAGGAACAGCGTCACGCAGGAGCGCAGCTTCTGCCATGCCCGCGCACTCGATCAGCCGTGGACCCAGCACGGGATGCCGCAGATACGCTTTCGCCTCCTCGAGCGACGAGACCGCGAAGGTTCTCGACATCTGGCTTTGGCCGAGGCCAGCGATCTGCGGAAACACGAACCACATCCAGTGACTCGTCTTCTGACCGCGGCGCAGCTCGCCAACCGCTCGCGCATACGTGCCGCCGGCGTCCTGGGCGGCGACGAAACGCTCGAGGTTGTACGGATCATCCGCGCGCGTTGGCTTCAGACCCACCATGCCGCGGCCGGCTTCTCGGCCAGCATCACACCTTTCAGAAACTGGACGCCTTTGAGAAAACCTTCGTCGATGGAGGCGAGCGCGTCTTCGTGCTCGATACTCAGCACGTCGTCGTAGCCGACCTTTCGCAGCGCAGACACGAACGTGCGCCAGAACACCTCGTCATGTCCGTACCCGACGGTGCGGAAGATCCACGAGCGGTCGGCGACGCGGTCGAGCGGCTTGGTGTCGAGCACGCCGTTGACGCCGGCGTTGTGTGGATCGATCGCCGTGTCTTTTGCATGTACGTGGTAGATCGCGCTGTCGCGTCCCAGCACGCGGATGGCCTCGATGACGTCGATCGCCTGCCAGAACAGATGACTGGGATCGAGATTGGCGCCAATGTTGTCGCCGCATTCGGCACGTAGACGAAGCAGCGTTTCGGGGTTATAGACGACGAACCCGGGGTGCATCTCGAAGCACAGCTTTACGCCGTGCTCGCGCGCGAACGCGGCGGCCGAGCGCCAGTACGGGATGACTTTCTCGCTCCACTGCCAGGCGAGGAGCTCCTGGTAGTCGGGCGGACAGGCCGCAGTGACCCAGTTTGGAAAGCGCGCCTGGTCGGAATCGCCGGGGCAGCCTGAGAAGAGATTGATGCGGTCCACGCCCAGCCGCTCGGCCAGGCGGACGGTGCGCTCGAAGGTCGTGTGCGCCTGCTCTGCGATCTCCTGCCGCGGATGGAGCGGGTTGGCGTGGCAGCTCAGCGCGCTGATGACCAGGTCCCGTCGAGCGATGGCATCGCGGAAGCCGTTCAGTTTGAGCTGATCGGCGAGCAGCACCGCCGGCTGGCAGTGCGCTTCACCTGGATAGCCGCCTGTGCCGATTTCGACCGCCTCGACGCCAGCCGCGCGGATCTTGTCCAGGGCGGGCTCGAGCGGTAGCTGCTGAAAAAGCACGGTAAAGACGCCCAACTTCATCGCCGTAGTGCCACCTCCGTGCGGATGAATCCACAATACAGGCCGCACCGCTCACGCGAGGCGCCACGTGTACTAGGACTCGGCCTTCAAGACCACCATGCGGCCGGGCGGGCAATTGGCGGCCCTGATCGGCTTCCGCACACTGATGTACCCGTGATCGGCGACCATTCGCCGAGCGCAGGCGGTGTACGCTGCGCGGGTGCGACAAGGGGGAACACGAATGTGACGGTAGCGGCCGGTGTTCGAGTGGCCACCAGGGACGGCGGCGCGACTGAGCTAGACGAGCAGACTGTACAGGCATTCGCGGCCAATTTGAGAGGCGGCCTGGTCCGCCCAGGAGATCCGGGCTACGACGAGGGCCGCCTCCTCTGGAACGGCATCATGGACAAGCGGCCAGCCCTGATCACTCACTGCAGCGGCGCCGCCGATGTCATCGCGGCGGTCAACTTCGCCCGCACGCACGACCTGCTGCTGGCGGTGCGTGGCGGCGGCCACGGCGTTGCGGGCCGAGCCGCGTGTGACGACGGACTGATGCTGGACCTGTCGTTGATGCGCGGCGTTCGGGTGGATCCGCGTGCCCAGACCGCCCGGGTGCAAGGCGGCGCAACGCTGGGCGATATGGACCGCGAGACCCAGGTGTTCAACCTGGCCGTCCCATCCGGCGTCGTGTCCTCCACCGGCGTCGCTGGACTCGCCCTGGGTGGTGGGACCGGCTGGCAGATGCGCAAGCGCGGCTTGAGTATTGACAACCTGGTCTCCGCGGACGTCGTCACAGCGGACGGCGAGCTGAAAATCGCCAGCCAGACCGAGAACCCCGACCTGTTCTGGGGGCTGCGGGGCGGTGGCGGAAACTTCGGCGTCGTGACGTCATTCGAGTTTCGCGCCTACCCGGTTGGGCCGATGGTGGTGCTCTGCGCGCCGTTCTACTCGGCCGACCTGGCCGCTCCGGCTTTGCGTGCCTGGCGCGACTTCATGCGCGAAGCGCCCGAGGAGTTCGGCGCCTCGTTCCTGTGGTGGTCCGTGCCGGCAAATCCGTACTTCCCCGCGGAGCATCACGGCAAGAAATGTGTGATCCCGCTGGTGGTCTACGTCGGCGACCTGGCACGGGGTCAGCAGCTGATTCAGCCGTTGCTGTCGCTTGGCACGCCGCTGGTGGACCTGAGCGGGCCCATACCATGGACGGTCCTGCAGGGCATGTTCGATCCGTTCGTCCCCAGGCGGAACCTGCAGTACTACTGGAAGTCGATCTATCTGAATGGTCTGGGAGACGAAGCGGTCGACTTCCTGGTCGAGCGTGCGGCGGCCATTCCCTCCACGTATACCTATTGGGTCATCCTGCCCTTCGGCGGTGCGATGAGTCGCGTGGGCGCCGAAGACACCGCTTTTGGACGCCGCGACATTCCCTACCTGTTGGAGTTCGACTCGATGTGGGCCAATCCGGATGAGGCCGAGCGCAACATCGAATCGACGCGGCGCATGTGGGCAGAGACGCAGCGCCACTCGCCTGGCGGGCTGTATCTGAACTTCCCCGGCTTCGCCGAGGAAGGCGATAGCCTGGTCCGCGCCTCCGTCGGTTCCGCCAACTACCAGCGCCTGGCGGCGATCAAAGCGAAATACGACCCGACCAACCTGTTCCGTTTGAACATGAACGTCAAGCCCCAGGAGTAGGTAGGGTGGCCGAATCCGAGTTCTGGCCCAACGGGGCGCGTCTCGCCATCACCATCTCGCTCATGTTCGAGTCGGGCGGCGAGGTCCGCCCCGACTCAGGCGCCCTTGGGCCTCTGTTTCCCATCCCGATGCCGCTGGACATACCGGATTTGCCCACCGAAACCTACTTCCAGTACGGCTATCTGGAGGGCATTCCGCGCTTGCTCGAGTTGTTCGACCGCTACCAGGTCAAGGTGAGCTCGTTCATGGTCGGACAGGCGGTTGATCGCAACCCACACGTGGCGCGCGAGATCGCCAACCGCGGGCACGAGTGCGCTGGTCATGGAGCGCGCTGGATTCCGCAGTACGGGATGTCGGCCGAAGAGGAGCGCGCGTTTATCCGCGCCACGGTCGAAAGTGTCCAACACGCGACGGGCCAGCGCCCCGTCGGCTGGAATTGCAATGCCTTGCGTCGCAGCGTCCGCACGCTCGAGCTGCTGCAGGAACAGGGATTCATCTATCACATCGACGACGTCAGCCGCGACGAGCCGTTCGTCCAGCAGGTGAACGGCCAGCCGTTCGTGACCGTGCCCTACACGCTCCATGTAAACGATCTGGTCTGCTATGAGATCCAGGGATTCTCCACCCAGGCGTTTCTGCAACTCCTGAAAGATGAGTTCGACGTGCTCTACGCCGAAGGAAAGACGCGGCGGCGCATGCTCGTGGTGGCTTGCCACGATCGCGTGGCCGGCCGTCCCGCGCGGGTAAAAGCACTCGGCGAGTTCCTGGACTACGCGAGTCGCTATGCTGGCGTCTGGTTCGCCCGCAAGAACGAAATCGCGCGCTGGATGCTCGAAACGGAGCGTTGATGGCGGCTCCGCGTGTGTTCGTCTTCGCGCCGGCCGATAGAGAAGGTGATACGCACCGTCAGCTCGAATCCGCCGGCTGCCAACTCATAGTCGGCAAGGCATCCTGGGAAACGCCGCTGGGCGACAACGAGGACGAAATGGTCAGCATGGCGCGGGGCGCTGACGCGCTGATTGGTAGCTCGATCCGCAGCTCGCCAATCACGCGACGCATTATGGAAAGCTCCGGAAAGTTGCGGATCGTCGCCAAGTACACCATCGGCGTTGACGATGTGGACGTCGAAGCCGCGACGGATCTCGGCGTTCTGGTGACCCACTCGCCAACCGAATCCAACTGGGGCGCGGTCGCCGAGGGCACCATCGCAATGATGCTCTGTCTGCTGAAGAGGCTGCGCGAGCGAGACACCCACCTGAAGGTTGGCGGGAGCTGGCGAGACGAGCATTTGGAAGGTCTGTATCTGGGTCGGCGGACCGATGATGAGTATCCGGGGCTCATCATCGGTCTTGTTGGACTCGGGCGCATCGGCCGCCGTGTCGGGCGGCTCCTCCAGCCGTGGGACCTGCGCGTCGTGGCGTGCGATCCCTACGTCTCCGACGAGATCTTTGCCAGCTCAGGTGTGGAGCGCGCCGAATATCACACGCTCCTGCGCACCGCGGATGTGGTCAGCTTCCACGTCACCCTCACCCGCGAGACCCGTCACATGCTCGGAGCCGAACAGCTGGCGCTGATGAAGCGGAGTGCTGTGCTGCTCAATACCTCTCGAGGAGGCGTTGTCGACGAGCCAGCCCTGGCTGGCGCAGTAGAGAAGGGTCAGATCGCCGCGGCCGGACTCGATGTTTTCGAGGCCGAGCCGCTCGCGCTGGACAGTCCGCTGCGCCGCCTGGGCGACAAGGTTCTGCTCTCACCCCACATGATTGCCTACAACGTTGGCAGCGGCCTGAAGCCCGGCATTGCCTGGTCGACGCGATCCGTGTTGAGCGCGCTGCGGGGCGAGGTGCCTGACAACGTGTTCAACACGGAAGTTATCCCGCGCTGGCGAGAGCGATTTGGAGGACAAAGCGTGCTCGTCAACCCTGTCGGCGGCCACGGCGTCGGCGCAGGATCGCGGTCCACTGACTGAGGACGAAATGCGGGAGTACGTTGCCGCCACCGCTGGTGTCCTGCTGCCGCTCGGCGATGACTTACCCGACGGCGTGCTCGCGCTCTGGCGCGACAAGGGCGCGCCGCTCGACGGTGACGGGCTCCGCGTCGTCCAGCTCTCGCGCCACGAGCTGGCGGTCGCGTTCCGCGGGGCGCAGCTGCGCGAAACGCTCGAGCGCGAGCGACAGTCGACGGAGCTACCGACGCGATTATCCAGGTCGACGAGGAGTGCAGCATCGTGCGCGTCCAAAGCGCGCCCGAGGCGGCACCGCATAGTCTGGGGGCACTGGAGGACGACTACTTCCGCGCTCGAGCGGCCGACATACGTGACGTCGGCAAGCGTGTTGCGACGATTCTCCAGGGGCGTGCTCGGCCGGCCCCGCACGCCGCGGCGGGTGAGCCTGTCGTGGTTGCCGCGGACGACCTGGATGCGTCGCTGGTGGCCGAGCTTCGGCCAGAGCTGGTGGCCGGTGTTGCGCTGGCAGGCGGCGCGCCGACCGGCCACGCGGCGATCGTCGCCCGGGCGCTGGGAATCCCGCTCGCGCTCGGACTCGGCGAAGCGTTGCTGGGAATTCCGGAGGGCGAAGAAGTGATCGTCGACGGAACCCTCGGCCGAGTGCTGATCGCACCTGGGCAGGACGCACATTGCGCCTGGTGGGGAGTTGCCGCCACTCGCGCTGCCGGTGGTGATCGAGGGAAATGCTGGCTCCGCCCGCGAGGTCGAGCAAGCCGCGGCCGCCGGCGCCCACAGCATTGGGTTATTGCGAACCGAGTTGTTGTTCGTGGGCCGCACGGTCGCCCCGGGCCTGGATGAGCAACGCGCCCTCTATCGACGCATTCCGCCATGCCACACGGCCCGGCCGTTTTCCGCACACTGGACGTGGGTGGAGACAAGCCGGCCGGCTATCGTCCCGCGCTGGCCGAAGCCAATCCGGCGCTGGGGGTGCGCGGCGTACGTCTCGGCCTGCGGCATCCAGAATTGTTGGAGGTGCAACTTCGAGCGTTGCTCAAAGCAACCCCCGAGCTTCCGCTGCACGTGATGTTCCCCATGGTGGCCACGCTGGACGAGGTCCGCGCCGCGCGGGCAGCCCTGGAGCAAGCGGCCGAAGCGTCTCGGAGTGCTGGGCTGGGCGTGGTCGAAGAGGTCCACCTGGGGATCATGGTGGAGGTACCGGCGGCTGCGCTCATGGCTGACGCACTGGCGCCGGCGGTCGACTTCTTCAGCCTCGGCACCAACGATCTGATCCAGTACAGCATGGCGGCGGATCGTACGAGCGCTGACCTGGCGGACCTCGGAACTGCGTTTGAGCCTGCCGTGTTACGGCTGGTCGGGCTCGTCTGCCGCGCGGCACGCGAGCACGCCCGGCCGGTGGCGGTGTGTGGCGAGGCGGCAGCCGATCCGCTCGTCGCGCCACTGCTCGTGGGGCTCGGCGTGAGCCACCTCAGCGTCGGCGCGGGCAGTCTGCGCCAGGTGCACCAGGCGCTTGCTCCGTTGAGCCTGGAGGTGTGTCGCGCGGCGGCGGATGCCGCCCTGCAAGCGCGCACCGGCGCCGAGGTGCGGGCGATCGTCCAACGCCTGGTCCGCAGCTGATGTCTTAGTTCCGGGGTCCTCGACCACGGCGCGCGCAGATTCTCACCGTATTTTCATGTTGCCGCGGCATGATGTAGTCGAACGGAGCCCGAAACTGTGCGTATCCTCGTAGTCGAAGACGAACACAAGCTAGCCAGCGTTCTCAAGCGCGGCCTCGAAGAGCACGGGTACGCCGTCGACGTCGCCTATGATGGCGAGGATGGCCTGACGCTGGCAAGCATGACGCCCTACGACTTGATCGTGTTGGACATCATGTTGCCGAAGCTGGACGGACTCAGCCTGTGCAACCAGCTGCGTGCCCAGAGCAGACACATGCCGGTGTTGATGCTGACGGCCCGTGACACGGTTGACGACCGTGTTACCGGGCTCGACAGCGGAGCGGACGACTATTTGACCAAGCCCTTCGCGTTCCGCGAGTTTGTAGCTCGCGTTCGTGCCCTGCTGCGGCGAGATGGACGTTCCGCTCGCGATCCCATCCTCCGCGTCGCGGACCTGCAGATCGACACCGTCAGTCACGAGGTGCGCCGCGCCGGGAAACTGATCGAGCTGACGAGCAAGGAGTACGCCATTCTGGAGTACTTCGCCCGCAACCCGAATCGTGTGTTGACGCGCACCCAGATTGCGGAGCACGTGTGGGACTTCGACTTTGTGTCGATGTCGAACGTGATCGACGTGTACATCGGCTACCTTCGACGCAAGCTCGGCGACGACACTGAGCCCCGCCTGCTGCGCACGATTCGCGGCACGGGCTACCAGCTACGCATGGCGTCCGAGTGAATCCGATGCGACGGCTCCTCCACCAGGTCAGCTCGATCCGGGTTCGGCTGACGCTGTGGTACGTCGCTTTGCTTGCCATCATCCTGCTCGCCTTCAGTGCAGTGCTGTACGCGAGCTTGTCGCGCAGCCTCAGCCAGCAGATGGACCTGTCGCTGTCGACAGAAGCCGAGCGGCTGATTACCTCGCTTGACGTTGAGAACGGCGCGCTCCACCTGGGTGAAGGCCCGGACAATCTACGGATCGGCACCGTGGCGGCCCTCTATGACCGCACCGGACAACGGCTCGTGGCCTACGATCCACGCCAGCCACTTCCGGCTGTTCCGCAAGCGCTCGGCGCGGCAGCGCACGGCCAGAAAACGTACGTTACCGGTGGTCTCCCCGATGGTATGCAGTGGCGCGTGCTCAGCACGCCAGTCACGGAAAACGGCGTACAGATTGCGGTACTCCAGGTGGGGCGCCCGGCGGCCGAGATGGAAGCGGCGTTGCGCCAGCTCGCCCTGGTGCTTGCGATCGTTCTGCCATTGACGCTCGTGCTGGCGAGCGCGGGAGGTTTGTTTCTTGCGGGACGAGCGCTCGATCCGATCGACCGCATCACCCGCGCGGCGGCGGCGATTGGAGCCGACGACCTTTCGCGTCGACTCAATTTGCGCGGCACACGCGACGAGGTTGGCCGACTGGCCGCGACCTTCGACCGCATGCTCGACCGGTTGGATCAAGCCTTTCGGCGACAACGCCAGTTCACGGCGGACGCTTCGCATGAGCTCCGCACCCCGCTCGCTATGCTGGCGAGTCAAATCGATGTAGCGCTGGAGCGCAAGCGGACGCCGGCTCAGTACCTGGAAGTGTTGCAAAGCTTGCGCGATGACGCCGCACGCATGAGCCAGCTGGTGAGCGAGCTTC
>VBGG01000152.1:0-8403 GCA_005883405.1 Chloroflexota bacterium
ACGGTGTAGCTCGCGATGCGGGCGGTGATCATCTGATCGAACGATCCGTCAGCGTCGGCGGCATCGACGTGGGTGACCACCGTCGGCAGGGGCGACGACGCCTGCGCGCCAGAGGGCATCGGCACGAGTTTGATGGTGATCGGCTCGCCAGGCTGGAAGCCGGTACCGATCATCTCGAACTCGATGGTGCTCTGGTTGGCAACTGTGGTCGGCGGCACGTAGGCGATGAAGTGCATCGACGGCGGGTTTTCCAGCGGCTCGGGCTGTGTCGCCACGCTCGGCAGCAGCTTGCCAGCGCCAGGTCGTCGCGCCAGGCGGCCGACGGCGGTGATGGCGATGCAGCCCTGGCGTCCATCGCCCGGCACGATCGTCGGATCCAGCGGCACGTCCGCCAGGAACATCTGCAGACCAGCCTTCTGGAAGCGCTGAGCCACGTACGGCAGGTACAAGGGCGCGCCGAACTTGCCGTTGGCCTTCTCACGCAGATAGACCGGTCGATCGGGCGCCGTCTGCGGCAAGCCGAAGAAGTCCCAGGCCTGCTCCTGCGCCTCGAACGGTGACAGCGCGACGGGGTCAAAGAAGTAGCGGGCGAGGAAGCGTGGCTCGGTGAGCCAACCCATGCGCCGCTCGGCGTCGTCGGAGAAAGTCAGGCTCGGGTCGTTCGGCCGCGGCTTGGGAAGGCCGGCGACTTCGAGCTGATCGTCGAGGCCCTGCTCGGTGAACTGCTCGAAGACGTTGGCCATCGTCGCGCGACCGGTCTCCGGATGCCACTGCAGGATCCCGCGCTGGAACGCCTGCGAGAGGAAGCCGGTCGATGTGTCCGGATAGCGGTAGCGGCGGCTGACCGGATAGCCCAGGACGTCGACGCCACCGTAGCGGCGGAACTCGGTCCAGAACGAAGCATCAGCGTCGTCGACGACGGTGTAGCCGCGGTAGGGCGGCGAATCCGTCGCCAGGCGACTTTCCTGCGAGTAGAACCATCCTCCCGGCACCGGGTAGTCGCGCAGTCCGCCACCAAAGCTCTGCGCCTGGGCGATCGGACCTGACACCACGGCGGTGGCCAGCTCGAGCGCGACCAGGAGGCTGGCGACACCAACCCGCAACCCACGCAGTTTCACGAAATGGAAGGAAGGGGTGCGCATCAGTTCGCCTCCTGGTCGGTGTTGGAGTCGTCAGCTGGAGCCTGGGCCGTAAAGAATGGCGCGGGCTGGGGCGGCAGGGGTGCAGCGGCGGGGCGGGAGGGAACAGGTCGCTGGGGACGATGGACATGGAGCCCGCTTCGGGCAGCGTGACGTACAGGCTCTCGTCGGCCCGGTTCACCACGATTCGGGAGCGAAGGCCCTGGAACGCGGACTGGTCTGCGACGCTGACGCCGAAACGTCCAGAGCGGTCGGTCAGCGATACCTGGCCGAGGACCACGCCCTCGGTCGGGTCGATGCGCAGGATCGTGTTTGGCTTCGACGCCAGCACGTAGACCGAACCATTGTCTTCGGACGCCGCGACGGCGGCCGGTTCGACCGGCAGCACGTAGCGCGACACCGTCTGTGCGAAGGGCTCCACGACTGCCAGCTCGTGGCTGGCGGTGTTGACCGCGTAGGCCAGACCACGCGAGGTGGCCACGCTCGACAACCCGACTCCGGTGACTGTCATACGAGAGGTGACCTGGCTGCTAGGGGTGTCGATCACCGTCAACTGGCCCGCCAGGTGGCTGGCGTACAGCGTGTGGCGATCGGGATCGAGGGCGAGCGACGTGATTTGCGGCAGACCTTCGATGGTGCGCAGCATGCGGCCGGCGCGACCGTCGATGACGCCCAGCGCCTGGCGCTCGGGGAGCACCACGTAGACCAGACCAAGCGCCGAGTCCACCTGGAGGTCGCCAGGCGCGACCGGCATCTGGATGGTGCTCAGGCGGCGTCCGCTGCCATCGAGCACCAGCACCGACGACTCGTTGCGAGCCGACACGAAGACGTAGCCGGTGGTGGAATCGACTGCCAGATCGACCGGCAGGTGTCCGACGTTGACTGGCCGATTGAAGGTGGTCGGTCGTTGCGGATCGTTGATCCAGATGACGCCCGAGCCGTCGGCGATGAAGACGCGACCGTCATTCGCATTGACGTCCAGGCCAGCTGGCAGGCCGCCGATGAGCGTGCTGCTCGCCGTCGCCGGCGTGGGGATCGGCGTCGGAGACGGGATCGGCGTCGGCTGCGGCGTGGCGGTGGGCGGAACGGGCGCCGGCCGCGCCTGGCGAGGCTGGGCTGCCGGGGCTGGAGCCGCGGGAGCCGGGGGCGCCGGCGGCGCCGGCGGCGGGGGCAGGTCCTCGATGCTCGGCAGGCTTGGCGTCGGATTGAACGGCGGCAGCGCCTCAACGGGCTCGGCGACGGGCTCGGCCGTCGGCTGCGCCTGGACGGTGGGTTCCGGTGTCGTCACCGGCACCGTGCCGACCGTGTAATCGAAGCTATTGGTCAGAACGCCGTTCGCATACAACTCGACGCGGTAGCTGCCCGGATCTTCACCGCCCGCGTGATACCAGACGTAGGTGTCCCAGAAGCGGGCGACGTGGAGGTCGCGCCCACCGGGCGTGGCGACCGGCGTGGCTGTCTGTCCTGCGACGCCAGCCGCGGCCGCGGCGACGAGGTTGTTGATGCCGCTGACTACGGTCGTCGGCGCCGCGCTTGGCGTGGCGCTGTCGTCGCTGTGGACGTCGGCGACGAGGGTGCCCGTGTCCGTCTTGAAGACGCGCAGCGCGAACGGCAGCCGCAGGTGCTGCTTCAGTCCGCCGATGTGCAGACCGATCTGATCCTGGAAGAAGAATTGACTCGCGGCCGGCGCATCGGCGTCGCGGCCGGGCACCATCGCCAGCGTGACCTGGCCGAAGTAACGCTGGCCGAGATCGGTATCGGGCGTCTGGGTGCTCATCGCCACTGGCGTGGCGGTCGGAGCCGCGGGCACCTCGGTGGGTGTTGGCGGGACGGGGGTAGCCGTCGGAGCCATGGCCGCCCTGCTGCGCTCAATCATTTGATCGATGCGCGGGTCGACGGTCGGACTGAGCGTGCGGGCCGTCTCGAACGAGGTCAGCGCCGCGCGGTACTGGCCCTGGCCATAGGCCTCGAGACCCTGGCGGAAGGCCTGATCGGAGCGATCGGCCAGCCCAACGAACGGGTCGGGCGTGGGAGCGGGTGGCTGGCTACCAGCACAACCACTGGCTACCACCGCCAAAATAAAAGCCGCGCCAAGACCAATCAGAGCTCGCAGGGTCCTCGCCGCTGGCGCAGCGGGATGAAGTCGCGTCATACAGTCGTCTCTCACACCACGTTCCGAGTGCATCGAAGGTTGTTATCGGCAGAAAAGCGCAGCCCCAAAAGGGGGGAAAGACCATCCTCCACAAAGGGGGTACCAATGTACTGGTCAGTGCCGCGCTGCCGTCACCTCATCGCCGCACAGGCGTTGAGGGCCTGCGTCGCGAGCGGATGAGGCTCGTCATGCCGGACCGTGCGCCAGATGAGAAGAAAGTCCAGCAGCGGCATGCGTGCTGGCGGATAGCGCGCGCTGACGAACGTGGAGTAGGCTGCAGGCAGAGGCGGCGCATGGCTTGGCCGACGGCATCGAGTGACTCGAGGGGGAACGCTCGTCGAAAGGCGGCCGCTGTCACCAACCACGCCGATCCCGAGGTGCTGGCCCATGTCGGGCTGTTTGCCGACCTGACCACGCCCGAGCTGATCGGTCTGGCCAGGCTCATGCGGCCGCGAGCGTACGCCCGCGATGAGGTGATCTATCTTCGCGGCGATCCGGGGATGGCGTTCTACGTCATCGCCAGCGGCAGGGTGAAGATCGCGCTGACCTCACCCGACGGCAAAGAGATTATCCTGCGGCGGCTGGGGCCCGGCGGCTTCCACGGCGAGCTGGCTCTGCTCGGCGACCGGCCGCGATCGGCGGATGCGATCTCCACCGAGCCGAGCGTACTGCTCGTGCTGCAGCGGGACGCGTTTCGACAGTTCCTGGCTGACCATGCCTCGGCGGCGACGAAGCTGCTCGCCACGGTGAGCCAGTACCTGCGGCGCAACGCCGAGCTGATTCAGGACGCCACGTTTCTGGACGTCCCCGCGCGGCTGGCGCGGGTGCTTCTGTCGCTTGCCAGCGAGGATGGCAATTCTTCGGACTTGCCTCCGCCCGGTGCCGTCATACCCGACCGCATGAAGCAAGGCGAGCTCGCGGCGCTGGTCGGCGCAACGCGGGAGAGCATCAACAAATGGCTCGGCGCCTTCGAGAAGCAGGGCCTGATTCGCTACGACAAAGGCCAGATCACCCTTCTTCGCCCCTCAGGTCTGCAACAGCGCATCTATTGAAACAGGTGGGCTCTGTAGGATTCGAACCTACGGCCTCCGCGATGTCGACGCGGCGCTCTAACCAGCTGAGCTAAGAGCCCGTTGTGCGCTGCAGTGTACCCGAGCCGATACGGGGACCACCACTCGAGCTGGCAGCACGCGAGACAGCGGGGGAAAAATTTCCTGGCTTGAGCGCTGCCTGGCGCGGGTATGATTTCGGGTGCGACAGCGGCGCGTATGCGGCGAAGCTTTTTGGTCCTGCTCCTGTTCGTCGCCGCGTGCGCCCCAACGCCGCTGGCGGAACCTACGGCTACGCCCGTGTCGTTGAAGCCGGCCAATCTGCTCACGCCGCGACCAACGCCACCACCGCCGCCGACGGGGACGCCCGCCGCCACCACTGCCCCGACCAGGCCTGGACGCACCGTGGCGCCCACCCCAATTCCCACGTCCACGCCCAGGCTCAGCGGCACGCCAGTCGCGGCATCGGAGCCCCTGCAAGGCTTCTTGCTCGACGATCGGCTGCTCAGCCCGATCATCGGCGAGAGCTTCGCGTATCGCGTCTACCTGCCGCCCGACTACCTCCGCGCGCCCAAGCGCCTCTACCCCGTGCTGTACATGCTGCACGGCAACGGCGGCAACTACACCGAGTGGAGCGATTCGTATCTGCCAGAACAGGTAGATCGGATGATCGTTGCCGGCGAGATCCAGCCGATGATCGTCGTGATGCCCGACGACGGCGAGTCGACCTACTGGGCAAACTGGGACAGCGGCCCACGCTGGGCTGACTACGTGACCGACGACGTGGTGTCGGCGATCGACCAGCGCTACCGCACCCAGGCCAACCCCGCGGGTCGCGCCATCGGCGGACTCTCGATGGGCGGCCTGGGCGCCCTCAACCTGGCCCTGCAGCACGCGGACGTTTTTGGGGTGGCCGGCGCGCATAGCCCTTCGGTGCGCCTCGACCCTGACCCCGCGCTGTGGTTCCTGACGGGTCAGAACTTCTGGGAGAACAACCCCGTATGGCTGGTGCAGCACCGTGCCGGCGTCGATTCGCTGAAGGTGTGGATGGACGCGGGTACCGAAGACATCTGGCTGCCGAACATCGAAGCCGTTCATACGGCTCTTGTCGGCGAAGGCGTCCACGTGGATTGGCACGTGTTCCCGGGTCCGCATGAGGCGGTCTACTGGATCGACCACGTGCCCGATTACCTGCGCTTCTACAGCGAGGCGCTCGGAACCTGATACTGCCTCTTTCGGCGGGCGAGGTTCGCACGTATACTTGCGCGGCTCGATGCCCCGCACGCTCGGACGGATTTCGTTTGCCCTGATGGTCGCCATGGCGTTGTGGCCGGTGGCATCCGCCATCGCCGCGAGCCCGGGCACGACCGGCCTCACCAGTGGTATCGCCGGCACGCCGATTCGGGCGATGTACGTTCGGCCGCCGCGCGCCCCGGCGACCGCCGCCAAGCTGCAGGTACTCGTCGCGCTGCACGGCATGGGCGGCAACGGCGAGAGCTTCTCGAAGGAATTGATCGAGCAGGCCGACAAATACAGCTGGCTGCTGGTCGCGCCGACCATCGACTACGGCGATTGGACCAATCCCAATGTTGTCGCGCGTGAGGACCCGCTGCTCATCACCGCGCTGGCCGACTACCTCGACCAGCTGTCCCAGCGGCTCGGCGTGCAAACCCGTCGGCAGGTGCTCATTCTGGGACATTCGCGCGGCGCGCAGCTGGCGCATCGCTTCGCCGAATTCCGACCCGACAAAGTCCTGGCCGTGGCCGCGCTCTCGGCTGGTACCTACACGCTGCCAGCAAGCAGCGGTCCACAAGGCGGGCTGAGCTTTCCGTACGGGGTCAAGGACCTGGCCAGCTACGCCGGCCACGCCTTCGATTCCGGCCGCTTCGGACTGGTCCAGTTCTGGGTCGGCGTCGGCGGACAGGACACCAATCCCGCCGATCTGCCCCGTCAGTGGGACAGCGTAGAGGGCACCACCCGTGTTCAGCGCGCCCAGGCGTTCGAGGCGGCGATGCAGAAGCTCGGTGCGAACTCGGTCCTCCGCGTCTTCGGCGACGCCAAGCACGAAGTCACGGGCGAGATGCGCCTCGCCGCGTGCGCGTTCCTTGGTGCGGCCATGTCCCCGCGCGCGCCATACGGCACGCCCGTGGCTGAGGCGCCGCTGCCGCTCTAGAAGTTCGGCCGACAAGCCGGTTTTCGGCGGAAGTCGCAGTCGGCCGAACTTCTTGAGACTGATTGTGCCTAGGGACGCGGCCGCTATACGGAATGGCAGGCAGGTTTTCGGCCGCGGCCCTAGGCATGCACACGGGGAGGAAGGGCATCCTCCGCCGCTAACGCCCGCTTCGCGCGGTTGGCTGCGAGGCCGACCTTCACGGAGCAGAAGCAGCGTCCCTATACTCCAAACGGGGTGAGCCTGGGGATATCCGAGCCGCGATTTGCCGGGCTGTCCCAATGGCTCGCCGCGGCAGGCCGGCTGCAGGTGCTGCCGACTGTACTCGGACTCGGCATCCTGACCCTTGCCGGGCTGGCAGCACTCGAGGGCCAACTCGTCGCGCTGAACGCACGCGCCGTCGACCCCCGCCCGTGGCTGATCGGCGCTGCCATGCTGGGACTCGTCGGCGTGCGCCTGCTCGAGCGCGGCGATACGGTTGACGAGCCCACGCGCCCCGAAGTCGTGCTCGAGCCCTGGCGGCTGACTGGTCGCCGGCAGCTACTCGGCGCAGTTCTGCTCACCCTCGGCGGTCTCGGCTCACTGGCAGCTTCGGCGCTGGTTTTCGAGCGCTCGTCCGATGCCGCGGTGACGCCCATCTGGGTCGCCTCTTTGCTCGCCGCCACCGCGGGCTGCTTGCTCGTCATGCGGCGGCGGATGGACGTACCGTCTCGAAAGCTGCGCCTGCCGCGCCTGGAGTTGCTTGTCCTGGCGGTCGTGCTCGGTATGGCAGCCTGGCTGCGCCTGCCCGACCTGGCCCGCGTGCCAGCCAATGTGCACGGCGACGAAGCATCCATCGGCCTGGAGGCGCGCCGGATTCTGACGGGCAGCCTCTCGCCCGTGTTCGCGACCGGCTGGTACGACGTCCCGTCACTCAGCTTCGCACTGCACGCCGCGGTCATGCGCGTCTTTGGCAACGATCTATTCGGCTTACGATTGGGATCGGCCATCGAGGGCCTGCTCTCGATCGTTGTCCTGTACCTGTTGGCGAGGCGCTTGTGGGGGGCCCGTCCGGCGCTGGTCGCCGCCGCGTTGATGGCGATCGCTGCATGGCATGTGCACTTCAGCCGCACGGGGTTCCAGTACATGCAGGCCCCGCTCGCCCTCCTGCTCACGCTGTATTTCCTGGTACTCGGGATCGAAGAGCGTCGCGCAGTGTACTGGCTGCTGGCCGGCTTCGGCATTGGACTGAGCATCGAGGTGTACTACGCCGCCAGACTGGTCGCTCCGATCGTGGCCGTCTACCTCGGGTACTGTGCCCTCAGACAGCGCGGGCTTCTGAGCACGCACGCGCCGGGTCTGGCAGCGCTCGGCTTCGGAGCACTCGTGTTCCTGGCGCCGATGCTCACCGCACCGCCCAATCTCGCCCACGAGCTCGACGCGTACCACGTGACGACGCTGCAGGACGTGCTCGCGCTCCAGGTCAGAAATACGCTCGAGGCATTCAACATGCGGGGCGAAACAAGCCTGCAATACGGCCACCCTACGCCGCTGCTCGATCCCTGGACTGGCGGTTTGCTGGCGATGAGCGCCCTGGCCGCGCTGTTCAGGCTCGGGTCTGCCCGCGGCGTGCTGCTGGCAACGTGGGTCTGGTCGGCGCTCATCGTGGGGTCTGTTTTGACGCTGGACGCCCTGTTTTCGCCGCGTGTCCTGATCGCGCTGCCGGCGCTGGTGCTCGGACCAGCGCTCGTGCTGGAGCAAGCCTGGCGCGGACTGACGCGAGTCGCCGGTCACGCCGGGACGTACGTGTTTGGAGCGTCGGTGATCGCGCTGCTCGCGCTGGCGCTGGTAGCCAACGTCGACGACTACTTCAACGTCCAGGTCGTCCGTCGGCAGCCGGCGGATCGCTTCACT
>VBGG01000152.1:8628-9244 GCA_005883405.1 Chloroflexota bacterium
ATCTCGTCGAGCATGCGGACCTGCTGCCCGCGGGCACTTATTGAGGTTCGTGTAACACATTGCGTCCGGGTCGGGGGAGCCCCGCTCCGCTCGCAAGCTCGCTCCACGGGGTAAACCTGCGGCCCCCCGCCGCCAGTCGCTGCTCCGCTCGCAAGCTCGCTCCGCGCTCCTTCCCGCGGCGACCCCCCGCGTACGTGCTGGCCGCGCTTCAAGCAAGCGTTCAGTCCGCTGCGGGAATCAGCCGACGCGTTTTGCGCCAACGCGTGAGGCCCGAACATTCACGGACTGTGTGGAGGTAGCAGCGGCCGAAGGCCCATCATGCGGGGGGTCGCCGCGGGAAGGAGCGCGGAGCGAGCTTGCGAGCGGAGCAGCGACTGGCGGCGGGGGGCCGCAGGTTTACCCCGTGGAGCGAGCTTGCGAGCGGAGCGGGGCTCCCCCGACCCGGACGCAATGAGCCCAAAGAGTCACGTGCGCCCGGCGGGCGGGTGCGGTTAGTATTCTGCGCAACTCCCCACAGGCGATCAGCGGCTCTGACCCGGACGAGTAGCCTGGGTGCCAGCCTCCAGCGAGCGGGCGATGGTGCGAGGCCCGCGGTACGGCACAGGCGAAAACCACC
>VBGG01000152.1:9346-21368 GCA_005883405.1 Chloroflexota bacterium
CCCTCGTCCCAAGCAGAGGGCGCCAACGTATGTCTCCGCAAGAACGGGAGGTTCCGACCCATGAGTCACAACGGGAGCAGCGTTTCACACGCCGAGCTCGACGTGATGCGCCATTCGGCGGCCCACGTCATGGCCAAAGCCGTCCAGCGGCTGTACCCAGGCAGCAAGCTGGGCATCGGGCCGATCATCGAGAACGGCTTCTTCTACGACATCGACATTCCGGCCAAGATCAGCGAGGACGACCTGCCGCGCATCGAGCAGGCTATGCGCGAGATCATCGCCGCGGGCGAGCCGTTCAAACGCGAGGAATGGTCCAAAGCGCTCGCGCTCGAGCACTACTTGTCGCGCGAGGACAACCCTTACAAGCGCGAGATCATCCAGGACCTGCCCGAGGACGAGCCCATCAGCTTCTACTGGACCGGCTCTGACTGGGTCGACCTGTGCCGCGGCCCGCACGTGGCCGATTCCTCGCAGGTCGGTCCGTTCATGCTGACGAGCGTCTCGGGCGCCTACTGGCGCGGCGACGAAAAGCGGCCGATGCTGCAGCGCATCTACGGCACCGCGTGGCAGACGCAGGACCAGCTCGATCACTATCTGTGGCAGGTCGAGGAGGCGCGGCGCCGCGATCACCGCAAGCTGGGGCGTGAGCTGGAGCTGTTCTTCTTCGACGAAGTCGCCCCAGGTCAGCCGTTCTGGCTGCCAAAGGGTCTGCGCATCATCCACGAGCTCGAAGCCCTGCTACAGCGCGAGCTGGATAGCCGTGGCTATCTGGAGATCAGCACGCCGTCGCTGGTCAAGGCCGACCTGTGGAAGCAGTCCGGCCACTGGGACTTCTACGAACAGGGCATGTTCAAGCTCGAGGTCGAGGAAGAGGACTACGCGTTCAAACCGATGAACTGCCCCGAGTCAACGCTCGTCTTCCGCTTCAAGACGCGCAGCTACCGCGACCTGCCGCTGCGCCTGGCGCAGACGGATCGCTTGCTTCGCAACGAGCGCTCCGGGACGCTGAACGGCTTGCTGCGCGTGCGGCAGCTGACGATGGACGACGCCCACATCTTTTGTCGACCAGATCAGATCCAGGCCGAGATCCGCGGCGTGCTCGAGTTCCAGAAGGCGATCTATGACGTGTTCGGACTCGAGCCGCGCTACTACCTGAGCACGCGACCCGACAAGGCCATCGGCGATCCGGCCGTGTGGGAGCGCGCCGAGGCGGATCTTCAAGCAGCGCTCGAACAGAACCAGCTCCAGTACGAAGTGAAGCCAGGCGAGGGGGCGTTCTACGGTCCAAAGATCGATGTCGATATCAAGGACGCTCTTGGTCGCCCCTGGCAGCTCAACACCACGCAGCTGGATTTCCAGATGCCTGAGCGCTTCCAGTTGGAGTACATCGGCGAGGACGGCCAGGCGCACCGACCAGTCATGGTGCACCGCGCCATCTACGGCACGTACGAACGCTTCATGGCGGTGCTGGTGGAGCACTACGCCGGCGCGTTTCCACTCTGGTTGGCGCCCGTTCAGACGGTGATCGTGCCCATCGCGGACCGCCACCTGGAGTACGCCGAGTCCGTGGCGGCGCAGTTGCGCGCGTCAGGCTTCCGCGTGGAAGTTGACGCGCGCCGCGAGAAGATGCAGGCCAAGATTCGCGATGCGCAGGCGCAGCAGGTGCCGTACATGCTGGTGGTTGGCGATCGCGACCAGCAGGCCGGCACCGTCAGTGTCCGCGAGCGACGCCAGGGAGACCTCGGGGCACAGCCCGTGTCCGAGTTCCTGGCGTCGCTCACAGAGCGCCGCGCTGCGCGTAGCTGAAATGCTTACTTCATCGTAAGCACCGCGTCGTAGTCGACGCGCGTCCCGCTGGAGGCGGCGTTCTTGCTGTTGAGCGCCGTCACCTTCAGCGTGTGTGTCGCAGTGCCACCTTTCAGCCCGCTCGCTGACCAGACGATCTGCGCCGTCTGCTGCGTCGGGGCATACAGGTCGACCGTGGCCACCACCTGGCCATCCAGCGTGATCTGCGCCTTGCCACGGTCGGGTCCCAATGTGGAAACGACCGCGACACTCGTCGCCGAGAACGCGTTGGACGGGCTGGCGAACGCGCCGGCGGTGCTCGAGAACTGCACCGAGCCGCCGAATGAGCCCGTCAGATTCGCTCCGCTCCAACTGCCGTTGAAGCTGGTGTTGAAGCTGTTGTCGATATCCGGCAGCGTGAACGACGGTCCAATCGCGAAGGCGCTCACGTTGCCCTGGTTGTCGGTTGCCTGCACCCGGTAGGCATAGCTGGTGACGGGTGTGCTGTTGTTGGCGGCAGTTGGCTTGAGCGTGCGGACGATGCTGGTTGTCGTCGGCGACGACAGGCCCACATCGGCGAACGCCAGGCCATTGACGCTTTCCTGCAGGTGGTAGCTGGCGATATTGCAGCTGAGCGTGCCCTTCTGGCAGGCAGTGCCTGTCCAGGAGATTGTGACAGGCACGCCATTCGTGCTGGTGCCGCCAGTCTTAGCAAGTACCGCTGACGGAATTGTCGTGGTTGGTGGAGCAAACAGCGCAACGGAGAACGTGTATGTCAGCGGCGCGCTGGTGTTGCCGGCGGTGTCGGTGCCGGTTATCGCGAAGCGGTACGTCTGACCGTCAACCGTGGTAAACGAGGTCGGCGACGTGCATGGTGCGAACGCGTCCGCCGCCGTTGTCGGCACGAGCGAGCACTTGAACGTCGTACCCGGTTTGTCGGCCGTGAAGGCGAAGGTGGCGGTCGCGGTCCGCGACGGGTTCGGTGGATTCTGGGTGATCGTCACCACGGGTGGGGCTGCGTTGATGGCGAACGCGAACTGGCTGGTGCTGATGTCGCCGGCTGCGTCGGTGCCCTGCACCGTAAAGGTGTAGGACCCGTCGGGCTGAGCCCCATACGTAATTGGCGACGTGCACGAAGTGAACGTTGGCGTGGTCGCCGACTGGAGCACGAGCGAGCACTGGAATGTGGAGCCGACGGCCGTCGACGTGAAGGCAAACGTCGGGGTGTTGCTGAACGAGATCGACGGCGGGTGCTGGGTAATGGTCACAGCGCCGATCTGGTACTTCTGCGCGGCGACTGCTCCGGCGTTGCCCGCGGCGTCCACCGCGAAGAACTGGAGGGTCTCACTGTTGGCGACGTTCACCGTCACCGGCGACGGGCCGTTGGTCGTAGTCGCGCTCGCGGTCGTCGGAGTACTGCCGTCGGTGGTGTAGTAGATCACCGCCGGCTCCGAGGAGGTGAGCACAACGGACTGGGCCGCGGTGAATTGCCCGCCCGTCGGGGCGGCGCTGACCGTTGGCGCCACGGTGTCGATCACCAGCGTGGTCGACGCGATGGTTACGTTGCCGGCCGGATCGGTGCCTTTCAGCGCGAACCCATAGGCGCCGTCCGCCAGGGCCGTGGTGTACGTCGTCGGCGAAGAGCACGCCGCGAACGAGTCGGGCGCCGATTGCAACACCAGCGAACACTGGAAGGTGATGCCGGACTTATCGGCGGTGAACGAGAAGGTGGGTGTGTTCTTGTTCGAAGGACTGGCGGGCTGACTGGTAATCGTCACTACTGGAGCGACGGTGTCGATGGTGAAACCGGTGGCCGTGGCGAAGCTCAGGTTACCCGCGGCGTCCACGCCGTCGACCTTGAAGACGTACTGGCCATCCGGCAATGGACCGGCACCGCCGATGACGGGCGTGCTGGAGCCGGGGGCTGCGCCGTATGTCGTCGGCGTGGTGCAGCTGGTGAAGGCGTCCGCTCCGAGCATCGGCTGCACCAGCGAGCAGCGGAATGTTGCCGCCGGGTCCGCCGACTGGAAGACAAACGTCGGGTTGGTCTGGTTGGTCGGGGTGTTCGGTTTGCTGGTGATGGTCGGAATCGGTACCTGGTCGGCAGCCGGCACCTTGAAGACGCGGCCATTGAACGCGCCGCCGACCACGGCCGGATCGTCGCCAACGAACATATTTCCGGCCGGATCCAGGATCAGCGCCTGGACGACGTCGTACGCGCCCAGGCTGTTGTCAAGGAAGCCTGCCTGGCTCGAGAAGGTGAACACGTCGCCGGTGCTGACCGAGTAGACCTGGACGCTGGTGTGGATCGTACCGGGCGGCGGGCAGGTGGCGCTGGAGACGCAGGTGCCCGGAATGGGCGGGCCGGCCATGTAGATCTTGTCAATGCCGTCGGTGGCCATGCCCCGCGGCCCACGGACGTTCAGCACCGGATTGACGGTGCAGGCGCCACGTACGCACGTCGCCGCGTTGGGCACCACGTCCAGGCCGCCGTTGTCGCCGAGGTACAGGTCGGGGCCAATGAAGGCCAGGTTGAAGATCGGCTTGTGGCGCGGGGCATTGGCGATGAACTCGACCGTCGGGTTGGCCGAAGTCGGATTGTTGATGCGCGCGATCTCGGTCGGAGCGGTGGTGTTGCGGTTCAGGAACCCGATGTACACCGCCCCGGTGGCGGGGTCGATCGCGGCTGCGTGTGCCTGCTGGGCCTCGAGCCCCTGGCCTGGCGCGACGACGACCGGATTACACACGGTCTCGGGCGCACCGCAGACGGTTCCGTTCGGGTCGAAGGTGACACGCCCGAGGCCGATGCTCTTGATGCCCGGATCGTAGTCAGGCAGATAGATGTAGTGAGTCCCGTCCGGCTGCGGGTTGGGATCGTACGCCGGCTGCCCTGCCTTGGGCACGGTGACGTTGCAGGTATTGACGTTGAGCGCGAACGGGGCGCCCGACGCAGATGGCGGGTTGGAGGCACCTGGCGTTGGGTTCGGGTCCATGCGGCATAGCGCGTCGAAGCCGTCGGTGACCCACAGGTGGCCACCCAACGCGCCCGGTAGCCAGACGCCGCCGTGCGGAAACGAGCCGCCGGAGCCGTTCAGTACGCCGACCTTCTGTGAAGGCGGCACGGGTGGGGAGGCCGCGAAGCCGGGGGTGCCGAGCACGTCCGCTGGGGCACCGGGCGCAATACGCCAGAGACGGCCGGTGCCAATCTGCGCACCTCCGGACGGGTCGTCGCCCATGTACATGCTGCCGTCCGGGCCACGCGTCGGCGAAAACGCGAACGCGTACTGCACCAGTGTGCCATCGGGCAGCAAGCCGAAGTTTGAGTAGGAGTCCTGGGTGTTGCGGCTGATGGTGTAGCGAATGAACTGCGACGTGGTTCCGGGCGAATCGGTGATGTAGATCACGTCGGGATTACCCGGCTCGGTATAGGCACCCATCGGGGTCAGTACCCGAAGCGGGGTGTCCACGGGCGAACAGGCCGGCGCAGTGATCGGCGCACCTGTGGCCGGGTCCACGGCAACGCCAGCGCACGTCTGCGCGTCCAGCAGAACGGTGACCTTGGCCTCTTGCGCCAGCACCAGGTCTGGTGTGGGGTTGCCGGCGGTCGCCATCTGGGCGCATGTTGGCCGGCCGGTGGTGCCTCCACGCAGCGTGTCCCAGCAGGCGAAGGTTTCGGCGCGCATGCGCGTACCGTCATTCGAGCTGCCGATGATCTGGACGGTTTGATTGGCGAGAGTGGGATCGTTGGGGCTGGTGATGCGGTAGATCGAGGACGTGAGGTCGGACGTGACGTACACGCTGCCGTCGGTCCCCAGGGCCGTCGCGAACGGCTTCTGGTTGGTGGGGAATTGGCCGGGCGCGAGGTTCTCGGCGGTGGTCATGATCTGAGCACCGGGGTCGTACGTCAGCCGGTAGCAGCCGTTGCTGCCGGGGCCCCAATCACACGTGTAGACGTAGAACGTGCCGTTGGCGTTGCGCCGCGCGTCGAACGACGGCTGACTGGTCTTGTTGCCGGCGGTGGTGATACAGCCACCGACAACGGCCCTGGCCAGGGCAAACGTCCCGTCAGGTTGCAGGTCTACCCTGCAGAAGCCGGCAGCCACATCGGCGGTCCACAAGTGCCCATCCGCGGGTGCGGTGGACATGGGGCCGGCGGTCGATCCGTCCACGGTTCCGTGCAGCCACACTTCTCCGTGAGGATCGGTGGCCTGGGTGATATACAGCCCGCCCGAGGCAGCGTTGGCCACCAGTGCGGGGATCAGCGTGGACGAAAGCACCACAAACGCGGTGGCGATCAGTCCGACGCATGCGCTCCATCGGGGCCGGGCGCCACGAGGCCGGGCCTGGAGTTGGGTACTCACTGGTTCCATTCACCTCCGTGTGAAGACACAGAACGGCTTCAGTGACCAGGGATGCACTATTCCATCACCGCTTGTGATATCCATACAGAGGTAGCACTTAATGTTCGGATACGGGTCTACAGGTCCGACCGGGTACGGACTTAGGTCTCGACCATTTCGCAACCAGCCCGTAATGCTCCTCTAGAAGCTCGGCCGACAAGCCGCTTTTCGGGCCAAGTCGCAGTCGGCCGAGCTTCTTATGAAAGACTTGGCTAGGGCCGCGGCCGCCGAACCGAATGGCAAGCCAGGTTGTCGGCCGCGGCCCTAGCACAGCCCGCTGTAAAGGGTCCCTCTCTGGGCGAGATTTCTCTAGCGCGTTTCCCCGCTCTCGCGCGAAGCGCCGGCCTCGGCGCGGTAAGGGTTCCTCCGGAAACGTCGTTCGGGTCTATTAAATTTAGAAGATCACGATGCCGACTTTGACGGGGTCCCAGGACAGGGCGTAGCGGCCGTCGCGCTGCTGGAGCCGCGCATGCGCCAGGCGCTGCAGGGCAGTGTCTTTGTTGCTGCCTGGTGCTGTCCAGAGCTGTTGGCGAAGCCAGGCCAGCGCTTGATCGGGCTGCTCGTACGTTTGCGGCGAGCGTTCCAGCAGGCGGACCTCAAAGAGCCGGCCGCGAGCCAGGAGCAGGGTAAGAAACTCGGGCAGTGACGGCAGCGCGGCGCGCTCCACGCCGTGGATTTCCGGCCACAGGCGGTCGGCTTCCCGCGGTGGCGGCTGTGCCAGCAAGACGGCGATACGGACTCGACTGGCGGCAGCCTCCATCGCGTCAAGAAACGGACCGATGTCCTCGACGTCGTAGCCGATGTGCGACAGCCATGCCTTCTTGAAGAACTCGCCGCATCCCCTCCGATGGCTCCAGGGCGACCACCTCGCGCGTGACGAGCGCCAGCGGGAGTGCATAGCGACCGCCACCGGCGCCAATGTCGATCACCGTGTCGGTCGGCAAGACCAGCGACCGCAAGAGTTCCAGCGTTGGCTCGTCTCGACGGTGCGGATCTGAGCGGAACATGCCGGCGATCGGCGCATAGAAATCCGTCGGGCTGGCTTCACGGAACCGATCCACTTGCTCGCGGTTGGCGCGCACCCGCGCGGCCCAGGCGTGCAGCGCCTCGTCAGCTGAAGGTCGTAGCGCATCCGGCATCTCGGTCATTCTTCCGCCGTTTGGACCAGCGCGTCGACCACGTCGCGTGCGAAGCGCTCGGCGCACCAGCTCTCGAAGGCAGGCGAGATCAAAAAGGTGTGTGCCGCGTCCACGTAGCGCTTGGCGTCTTCCTCGGTGATGTTGCGCAGGAAGCGCTCGAGCTCGGGAAAAGATGGGAACTGGCGGACGTCGATGAACGTCGCCGGCGGCACGTACTGGGCGATATCGGGGGCGCCACTGTAGATCGGAATGCAGCGCGCGAAGAAGCAATCGAAGAGCTTCTCCGAGATGTAGCCGGAGAAGCGCGTGTTCTCGTACACCAGGGCGAAGCGGTAGCCGGCCAGGAGTTTGAGCTTATCTTCGACCGTGCCGCGGTACGCGCGCTGGGCCGCCGCGTGGAGCGCCGGCTCGACGGCCGGATGGCGGTTCTGCCAACCCTCACCATAGAGGTCGAAGTCATCGTGTTCGGCAAAGGCGGCAATCGCCCGCAACCGAGCACGGTAGCGGTCGCGCGCGATCGGCCGATAGCGGAGCCCCGCGATCTCGCGCCGGACCGACAGCTCGCGCGGGCGATCCAGCCAGCGCGCCAGCTCACGGCCGCGTGGCAGTGCCTTGTTGCTGTTGATCATGGCCAGAAAACGGCGATGCGACCAGGGCCGACCTGTCGGTCGAGGCGGCGGGCACGGTTGCGGGAAGTACAGCGGGTGAAACCAGGTCGTGCGAGCAACTCGGTCGCGGGCGCCCTCGAACAGAAACGTATGCGGAAACCGAGCGCTGACTTCCTCCAGGTGGTAGTAGAGCCACCAGGCGATCACGGGCGGTTCGAACGAGACCAGCACGGCCGGGCGTGCTCCGCGCGCGATCAAGCGCTCGGCATCCGGCGTCCAGTCGTAGGCGATCACGAGGACCTGGCGTGGATCGATGCCTTCTGCTTCGACGCGATCAGCGGTCAGCACGCGCAGGCCGCGTTCGCGCGCGGCGGCATGCACCGCGAGCCAGGGCGTGGCCATCGGCACCAGCGAAGCGCGCATGGCAGCGATCGCCCGCGGATCGAAGACACGGTCGGCATGGAACTCGGTGTTGCGCGTGGCGAGGGCGGCGTAGCTAGAGATCACCTCAGCAGCGGATCGTAAAGCTGCGCTGGCGGCCACACGGTAGGCGTGTCGGCCGGCTTGAGCTCCAGGGCGCGGCCGGCGACATCGACTTGACCGCCGATACGCGCGAGCTCGCCATCCGCCCCGCGCCGCAGCAAGATCACGTTGTCCTGAGGCAGCACCTCCCAGTGCTCGTCCCATGAGGCCGCGGGCACCCACCAGCGCAATTGGTTCCCGTCTGCTTGAACGCGACCGTGCCAGTCGTTGGTCAGGCTGAACAGCCGCGGCGGGTTCGACCACTTCCGAGGAAAAGAGAACGTCTCGCCCAGCACCAGCGCGTCGGACCACGAGTTGGCGAAGATGAACGTCGGCTCATCCGTCGAGCTCAGCTCGTACAGCAAGACTGTCCCGTCCTGGAGGTCGGAGCAGCAGGCCGAAACCTGTTGCCAGAACGCGCGCTGGAGCTGCCAGCTGTGGATGAAGTCACGCTGAATGGTGACGTAGTAGCCCGTCGCCAGCGCAACATATCCAGCAAGCAGAGCCGTCGCCAGCTTCGGCTGAATGCCGAGCATCAGCCACGCCACGCCCGCCGCCAGCACCGACATGCCCAGCGTCGCGCCGAGGTGGACCGACGTCCCGCGGCCGATGAGCGCATTCGGCGGGAAATGGGTGAACGCCAGCGCATAGCCGAGCATCAGCATCACCGCGCCGGCGGCGGCGACCTGGATGGCGGTTGCGCGTTCCGGGTTCCGCGTTGCGCGTTCCGCGTTGGTGATCAGCACGGCAATGCCAATGAAGACGAGAAGAGCCGCCACGGCGATTTCGACATCCCACGTGGGAATGACCTTGATCGGACCGTAGAACATGCCCGCCAGGCTGCGCGCCGGCCCGAGCACGAGCGAGCCAGCCAGCGGCGGGAGCACGCTCGCCAGGCCGCCGACTGAGCTGGTCGCGCGGCCCTCGCCGACCATGAAACGGAGCGCCACCACGCCGCCGACGACGACGGCCAGCATCAGCACATGGGCGACCAGCTCGCGCAGCATTCGGCGGTCCCAGCTGCGCAGGCAGAGCGGCACCGCGAACAACGCCAGAAAGCCCGACTCGTAGGACAGCAGCGCGCCTGCCGACAGTAGATAGGCGAGTGGCCGCCGGCCACCCGCGTAGGCCAGCGCCGAAAGCAGCGCGAACGTCAGCGATGGCTGCAGCTGAAAGTCGTGGGTCAGCAGGATTTTGGTCGTGTCGGCTGGAAACAGGCAGAACACCGCTGCCCCGAACGCGGCCGCCGCGACGGGCACCCGCACCCGAAGCAGCCTGTAGCACAGGAAGGTGTTGAGCGTAACCACCGCGAAGCCGAGCAAGTAGATCGCCACCAGACCGCCCAGCTTGTCACCCACGAACGACAGCAGGTCGGGCAGGAAGAAGCCGAATGGCCGACCCTGGGGCAGGGTGGTGAACGCCGTCACGAACCGGCTCACGAGGTAGGACGGGCCCTTGCCCATGGCCTCCGAGATGAACCAGTAGTCGTCCTCGTACAGGCCGAAGTCGCGGAGGTGCTGAAACTGGGCGATCCACACGAGCAGAGCGCTCAACACCAGCGCAAAAACCCCCTCTCCCCTTGGGAGAGGGATGGGGTGAGGGGTGCGTATGAGCCGAGACGTCTCCGCCTCGTATGCACCCCTCACCCGCGCTCCGCGCGGTTTAATCCACTCCCAGAGGGAGAGGCGAAATCAGCCGCCCGCGCCACAAACGCCACGTTCCACGTCGCCTCACTCGGCTCGTCCTCCAACGCGGGAAACGCGCCAAGCCTGATCAGCTCGAAGCCCTCCGACGACAGGAGCAGCTCGAGCTCGGGGGCGAAGAAGTACCGCATCGGATGCTGCTCGCGGGCCTCCGCGCTGACGCGGCCGTCTTCGATGCGCCACAGGTGATAGCGCACCAGGCACAGGTCGCGACGCGTATCCAGCTCGCTCGAAGCAACCCGGATCAGCTGTCGCCCTGACGTTTCGACCACCTTGATCCGCTCGGCCGGCCGCTGAGCGAGGACGGCTGGGCCGTACCAGACGTCGCCCACTAACAGCCCGCTTGGCCGCAGATGCCGCCGCGCCGTGGCCAGCGCGGCCTGTACGTCGACGTTGCCGGTCTGATAGCCGAGCACCGCGAACATCATCAGCGCCGCGTCGAAGGTCTGGCCGAGGTTGAGGCTGCCGATGTCGCCGACCTGGAACCGCGCCGGACTGCCGCGCTGCACCGCCAGGTGCACCATGTCCAGCGAACGATCCACTCCGAGCAGGTCAAACCCGTGCTCCGCGAGCGGCGCCGCGTGGCCACCCGTGCCACTGCCCAGGTCGAGCACGCGTCGCACCGGCCCCTGGGCGTACGTTTCAAACACCCGCTCGATCAGCTCGACCTCAGCCGAGTAATCCTTGTCGCGATACAGCTCGTCGTACGCAGCCGCATACTCGGGCCCGAACACCGCCTGAGTCACGCGAGTGCCTCGCGGACCGCGGTGCAGACCCGGTCGATCTGCCCCACCTCGAGAGCGAGCCCTGACGGCAAGTAGAGTCCCTGGCGGGCCAGGCGCTCGGCGACCGGGTAACTCTCACCCTCAAACAGCCCGCGGTCGCGGAAGACGGGCTGCTCGTGCATGCCGAGAAAGAATGGTCGCGAATCGATACCCCGCGCTTTCAGCCGCCGCGCCACTTCGAGCCCAGGGCTGCTGGACCTGCAGCTCGATGCCCGGCATCTCGGACAGACGCTCGGTATACGCCTGGCCGATGCGCCGCTTGCGGGCGACGATCTCGTCCATGCGGTCGATCTGCGCCAGTCCCAGCGCAGCCTGAAGATTGGTCAGGCGGAAGTTGAAGCCGAGCTCCGCGTGAACGAAACGGCGGTCGGGCTGAAACCCGAGATTCCGCAACCGACAGGCACGCTCCGCCAGGCGGTCGTCGTCTACCAGCAGCATGCCGCCCTCGCCAGTGGTCACCAGCTTGTTGGCGTAGAAGCTGAAGCAGCTCGCGGTGCCGAATGAGCCAACCCGCCGGCCGTGGTACTCCGCGCCGTGCGCTTCGGCGGCATCCTCGATCAAGGCCAGGCCGTGGCGCTCGGCCAGGTCGAGCAAGGGGTCCATGTCGACAGGATGCCCATAGATGTGGACCGCCATGATCGCCCGCGTCTTCGGGGTGATCCGCGATGCGACCCGGCCCACGTCCATGGTCCAGGTCTGGGGGTCCGAGTCCACCAGCACCGGTGTGGCGTTCGCGAGGACGATCGGCAACGCGCACGAGATGATCGTGAAGCTGGGCATGATCACTTCGTCGCCTGGCTGGAGGTCGAGCAGCGCGACGGCGCACTGCAGGGCCACCGTGCCGTTGGCCAGGGCGACGCCATGCTTGCGGCCGCAGTAGGCCGCCCAGCGTGCCTCGAAGGCGTCCACGTGCGGCCCGGCACCCGAGATCCAGCCCGATCGCAGCGCCTCCATCACCGCCGCATAATCGCCCTCAGTGAGCAGCGGCTCGTTGACGGGAATCATTTTCGTTGGCGCGTTGGCGCGTTCGCGCGTTCCCGCGTTCCCGCGTTCCCGCGTTCCCGCGTTCCAGGTTCCGCG
>VBGG01000651.1 GCA_005883405.1 Chloroflexota bacterium
GATGACTTCGCGGGCGACGGGCACGTAGTCGCCGACGGGTGGGTCCTGGAGCTGGTACTGTGTGGCGACGGACTGGATGCCGTAGGGGTTGGTCAGGCCGATGCGAGCCAGGTCAGGAAGGGCAGGGCCGGCGGGGAAGGCGGTCAGGGTGACTTCGTATGCGGGCGATTTGGACAAACCGGATTCGATCTCGTCGCGCGTCGCGTGCGGGACGGTGGCGACGAAGCCGTTGGCGCTGGGACGGACTTCGAGGTAATACCAGTCGGTGTGGGCGACGACGACGCGTAGGTCGTGGACAGGTTTGCTCGCCAAGAAGGTGAAGTCAATTGTCGCCTGATTGCCGTTCAGCACCACCTCACGGCTCAGCACCCAGTCGCCGCTGCTCAGGCCCTCAACGATGCGGTTGCGGGCGTAGTCGACGGTGTCGCTCGGGTTGAGGCGAATGAACTCGAAGCGCTGACCATCTACGACCACGATCGACTGGTAGTCCCAGTCGCTGTAGTCCATCAGGGACGTCCCGTCGTGCGCTTGTAACAGCGGCTTCAGCGTGCCGCCCGTGCGGGCAAAATGGGCCACCATCTCGCCGGTGTCCACCGTGTACTGAAGACGGCCGACGTCTGTGTACAGATGCGAGACGTCGGCAAGCGATTGGCCGCGGCCGAAGGCGTAGCCAAGCCAGACGGCCACGAGCAGCGAAAGGGCGATCGACAGCCAGCGGGTATGCCTGGCCGCGGCGGGCGCGGCGATCAGTACCGGGCGGACTTCAGACAGCAGTGCCAAGGGCTCTGACCAATTCAGTACTGCGGATCGGACGCAGAAGGTGCCACGCGGCGAGCGCGCAGCCGAGCTGGAAACCTGTGCCAATTATAGCCAGGACGATCGACAGGTACTGGTACGTCAGGATGTAGCCGGCGTGGTACAGGCGCGCCGTCTCCAGGTCGATCAAGCCCAAAAACTCGGCTGGCGCCAGCGCGAAGGCCCAGGCGGGTACGTTGAGAGCGGCGAAGACCAGGGGGGTGACCCAGAGGAATCTGACGAGGCGTGACTCGCCAAGGGCCGAAGTGGGCTGCGCAGGAGAGGTGCTGTTGCCATCACCAGTCGCTGAGGACGACGGCACGGAAGGAAGGCTGGCATCGCCGCTCGCCGAGGACGCCCACGCGGAACGGATGCTGCCAGCGCCGTTCGTCGACGACGCGCGCATTGAAGCGAGGCTGCGATCGCCATTCGCCGGGAACTTGCTTGCGGAAGCGCCGCAGCGAGTAGCGATGACTGCCAGAGCGAGTGCCAGCGCGGCGAGGGGGTAGGCTTCGTTCACGAGCTTCGAGCCTGCCAGGTAGGCAAGCAGGACCACGAGGCTCATGCGCAACAGGTCGAGGCCTCGCAGCCAGGCTAGCCAGAATGCGATCAGGAGGCAGCCGGTCAGAGTCAGCGTGCCGATCTGGGCCGAAAGGAACAGGCGGACGGCGGACAGGTCGGCGAACGTGTCGATCCAGGTGAATGCGCTCCACACCGCTTGCCACGACATGCCACCGCCGACGCGCGCGGCGTGGAATTGCAGGACGTACAGCACGCCATCGCGCCACGGGACGCAGACCGCGCCGAAGACGGCCACAGAGCAGGCGCCGGCCAAGGCGGCGGCACGCAGAGGGGAACCAGGGCCGGCGCCGGCGAGGATGGCACCACGCAAGGAGGAGACGGGGCCGGCGCCGGCGCGGGACACGGATGAACGCAGCGAAGACCAATTGGGGACACGCCAGGCGTAGAGCATGACCACGGGGACCAGCAGGGCGGGAACGAACTTGATCGCTGCTCCCAGGCCGAGCAGTGTGCCGGCCAGGGCCCAGCGTTGGTTTTGGGCGGCGAGGATGGCGGCGAGAAGTAGCGCTACCATGACTGGATCAAAGGTCCAGGCGCCCACCAGCAGGACGTAGGGGTTCAGCAGGTACCACTTCGCGGCTGAGGCGTTTGCCAGACGACCGAGAAGCACTGCTGTGACGAGGTCGGCCAGGATGATCGGGGCTTTCATGCCCAGCGATAGAAAAAAGGGGATGGGCATC
>VBGG01000652.1 GCA_005883405.1 Chloroflexota bacterium
GCTACCCCAGCGGGCGCCATCCCAGTAGGCACTACCCCAACGGGCGCCATCCCAGTACGCGCTGCCCCAACGCGCACCGTCCCATTCGGCGTTGCTCCAGCGGGCGCCATCCCAGTAGCTCGCGCCCCAGCGCGCGCCGTCGAAGAACGCATTGCCCCAGCGGGCACCATCCCACAGCAGGGTGACCCCATCATGCGGCGGTATCGCACCACCGACCGGCATCGGCACGTTCAGCCTGTCTGCTGCGGGCGGGTGCTCTGCTGCGGCCAGCGCGGCGGCGATGTCGAGCGCACCGGCCTGGTCGGTCTGGCCAGGGTAGGCACGCGTGGTGCTCGTGAGGACCTGCTTGAGCTGGCTCGGTGTCAGGTGATCGTTGCGACCCAGCAAGAGCGCGACGGCTCCGGTGACCATCGGGGCAGCCATCGACGTGCCACTCAGGCGGATGTGACCATCAGAGGTCACGCGCTCGGGAAATTCAGCCGCCAGTGTCGCGCTCTGATTCCCAATGCCCGCCGCGAGTGCGCTCAGGATCTTGCGACCAGGCGCTACCAGGTCCGGCTTGGCAAAGCCGTCCTGGGTCACGCCGCCGCTGCTGATCGGGCAAAGGTTGTCGTCCGCTGGCGAGGCGGTCCCGTTATCGTCGAGGCAGCCGACGGTGATGATGAGCGGATCGTTGCCCGGCGCGTACCATACCGCGTCCTGATCCGAGCCGAGGTTGCCGGCCGAGGCGACAACGGTCACGCCCTTGAGCCACAGGCGCTCTACGGCCGCGTCAACCGGGCTGGTGGCGTAGCTCTCCGGGACCGCGACCGAGACCGACAGGTTCAGTGCCCTGATCTTGTAGCCGTCCGCATTGAGGAATACCCAATCCAGGCCACGCAGTAGGTCCGATTCGTAGGCGCCACCATCGTCATCGGCGACTTTGACGCTGATCAGCGTCGCGCTGGGGGCGATGCCGAGGTAACGCCGGCCCGCATCGTGGCCATCGATGATGCCAGCCACGTGCGTCCCGTGTCCGTAGCCGTCGCCGGCTGACTGCGTGTCCCGATTCACGTTGACGGCCAGTACCTGGCCGGCCAGATCAGGATGCCTGGCATCGACGCCACTGTCGATGACCGCGACCGCGATGTTTGAGCCCGTCTCGACGTGCCCGTCGCTACCCGACCAGGCGTCGGTGGCATGGGTGGTGAAAGGGTAGGACGTGACCAGGTGAGTAAAGTCGATGCCCTTTTTTGACTCAGCTACCGACTTCGGCGCCTCCTGTTTGTGAGCCTTGTTGTGGCTCGTCCGCTGGGTGCTCGGCACCACCTGAACGGCGCCATCGGGTGACACGTAACGGACGTTCGGCAGCCCCGCCAGGACTGGCACCGTGCTCTGCGGCACTGTCGCTACAAAGGCAGGAATGACGCCGAACTGCTCGTCCACGACCAGATCAGGTACGCGCGACGTGATGCTGTCGACTTTCACATCAGCCTTCGTCACCTGGACGATGACACGAACCAGCCTGGTCGGGTCCGTCTGCGCACCATATTGCAGTAGCGGGTGGATTTTGGTGGATGAGTCCAGGCTGACCTGCACGGTCGGGGTTGCGCGGGCGACGCCCGGTACGAGCGTCGACCCGAGCAGCGCCGCGGCGAGCAGTGGGGTAAGCGGCCAGGTCGATTTGCGCAAAGGTGATCTCCTGAGAGGGGTTCCCCGGTTGGGAGCCCCTTTTCGTGGTTGCTTCAAGAGTCGGTTGACCAGGTTGAGTTGAGCGCCCCGTGCCGGGGGAACCCATCACCCCCGCCTGGGGGCGCACCTGGTTTGCCGCCCCCTCAACCGCGCGAGCTCGCGGCCGATAGTTGGAATGTGCGGACTATCGCCCTACGGCTACGCGTGCCAGGTTTCATCGGACTTGTCTGCCTGGCAGCCGGCGGGGTTGTCTCGCTCAGTGTCGCGCTTCCATCGCCCGGAGTGAGCTGGGCCTGGTGGGGCGCCCTGCTGCTGTTCGCCAGCATCCTGTTGAGCGAGGCAGGCAGCGTCGAGCTGTCGCACGCCGCCGGCGACGAAGACGGCAGTCGCTACGTCGTCTCAGTAGCCACGATCCCACACATTGCCAGCATTCTTCTGCTTCCGCCGCCTGTTGCCGCGCTGCTGGCAGGAGGTGGCATGCTGGTCGACGAGCTGCGCGGGCGGAGCCCGTTGCCGCGGCTGGTGTTCAACGTCGCGGTTACCGTGTTGAGCGTGTGTACCGCGGGTCTCGTGGCGATGAGCCTCGGCGTCCTCGGCAATGCCCTCATGGACGACAGCTGGTGGCGCGTGTGCGCATTCTTCGGCGTGATCGTGACGTACTACCTGGTCAACACGCTGCCAGTGGTGGCCATCACGACGATCTCCAGCGGGGGGTGCTTCTGGCGAGTGTTGGCGACGAACGCACGCGATTCGGCACTTGCAGAGCTGGCCGTTGCCGTCGTCGGCGGACTTGCCGCGCATGAGTGGCTGCATGGGCCGGCATGGGTAGTGGCTGGCCTCTCGCCCGTGCTCATCTCCCAGCTGGCTCTGCGCTCCATTGGTGCCCGTAATCGAAAGGCCGAGCAGATCGGTTCCCTGGATCGACTCGGGCGAGCACTATCGGCCGCGTTCAGCGTCGAGGAAGTGTTCGACGCCTCGGCAGCCTACCTGCGCCGCGGTGGGCCAGTTGCTGGCTGCTTTGTCGAGATGCGCGATCCCCCAGTTCATCTGGCCGACGGCGCGGCTGCAGGGTCGAACGGGCGGCGGACAGCAAGTGAGCTGACCGATCGCGCGATCGGCACCAGTGAGCCATTGTGGGTAGCTGATCCGGGCAGGCGAGGACAGTCCTCGGCGAAGACCTGGCTTGTACTGCCACTCGCGCAAGGAGCGACCGCCCGAGGCTCAGTCGGGATCGTGTTCGAGCGCACCGATGTGTTCCGCGCCGAGGATCGCGCGTACTTCGAGCTGGTCGCCGAGCGCATCACGCTCGCCCTCGAAAACGCCCGTCGAGCCGAGGAGCTGACCCGAATGGCCTTCCATGACGCGCTCACTGGACTGCCGAACCGCGCCCTGCTGCTGGATCGGCTCGAACAGGCGATGTTGCGCAACAACCGCCACTCGCGGCCTGTGGCCATCCTCTTCGTTGACCTGGACAACTTCAAGCTCGTCAACGACAGCCTCGGACATGACGCTGGAGATTCCCTCCTGCGGCGTGCCGCCGAGCGACTGCGCGGTGCGGTGCGCGC
>VBGG01000153.1 GCA_005883405.1 Chloroflexota bacterium
CGCGTGGCCGCTTCATACGACGGATGGACCGAAAATGGCGCAGCTAGCGGGCAGACCATCCTCGGCGACTATTCGAACGACCAGCGGGCCGCGCTGCTCTGGTACCACGACCACGCGATGGGGATCACCCGCTTCAACGTCTACTCCGGGTTGGCAGGCCTGTGGATCATTCGCGACGCCGAAGAAGAAGCGCTTGGACTACCCGCCGGACGGTACGAGATCCCACTGCTCATCCAGGACCGCAACCTCGACACGACACCCAATGGGGACCTCGCCGGGCGGCTGTTGCACAAGGTGGAAGACAACACCATGGAGTTCTTCGGCCCATTCACGATGGTCAACGGAACGATCTGGCCACACCTACCAGTCGAGTCCCGCCAATACCGCTTGCGAGTGCTGAACGGGTCGAACGCCCGGACCTACCGACTGGTATTGCTGGACGGGAACGGCAGGTCGGTGACTGGTGCTATCCGCCAGATCGGAACGGATGGCGGGCTGTTGGCCCGGCCAGTCTCCATCCCGCCGGCCGGCCTCGTGCTGGCTCCAGCCGAGCGCGCCGATCTGCTCGTCGACTTCCGACCGTTCCGCGGCGAGCGGCTGAGGCTGGTCAATACGGCGGGTTCGCCGTTCGACGGATCACCATCCAATCAG
>VBGG01000154.1 GCA_005883405.1 Chloroflexota bacterium
GAGCTGGGCATCTCGGGCGAGGCCCAGTCGCCGCTCGACGCGATCGCCAAGCTCGAGGAGGCGCGCGTCGCGACGATCCTGGGCAAGCTGGAACGAGGCGAGCCGGTGCCCGTGCCCCGCCCACCGCTGCGCGAGGAGATCGGCGGCCTCGACGCCCAGAAGCTCGGCTTCGCCCGCTGGCTCGTCGACCAGAAGCGGCTCGCGGACGAGTAACTGATCCGGGCAAGCGTTTCATGGCCTGAGACGGCCAAGCTCAACAGGGATTCGACCGTGGCACATACAGGCTCGCGAGCCGGCACCTGTAGTGTCCGCGCCGCGTGTTCCTTGCGTCTATGCGGGCACCGCGGGGAGTGTGGCGCATTGCTGCCTTCGGCATGCTGATGTCCCTTGCGCTTGCCTCGCGCATGCCGCCGATCGTCGACTCAGCCAGATCCGGCCGAGCGGAGGTCGGCGTGACCTACAGTCAGCGCGAGGCAACCCGCCGGCACCTGCCCTGGCAGGAGACGTTCAACGCGGCGCTGGATGCCTCGCCGGCGCTGGTGCGGCTGGGCGTGTACTGGAACGAGGTCGAGACCAGGCGCGGCACGTACGACTTCTCCACGGTCGACTGGCTGCTCGACCAGGCCAGTGCGCGCGAGCAGCGAGTGGTGCTCAGCGTCGGCATGAAAGCCCCGCGTTGGCCCGAGTACTACTTTCCGGATTGGCTTGCGAGCAGGCTTGTAGTCGCCGACCGCGGCGTCGTGTCCGATGACGCCCAGGTCCGCACCGCCACCCGCGCGCTGCTGACAGCCGCGATCGAGCACCTGCGCGGGCGACAGCCCATCGCAGCATGGCAGGTCGAGAACGAGCCGCTGGATGCCGCGGGACCGCACCGCTGGCGAATCAGTGCTGAGTTCCTGGCCGAGGAGATCGCCCTCGTGCGCCGTCTCGACGCGGATCGACAGCGACCTGTCGTGGTCAACACGTTCGTCGATACCCAGCCGGGCGTGTTGCTGCCGGCTCTGCGCTCGGCCATCTGGGGCCGCGCCAACAAAGTGCTCGCGACCGCTGACGTGCTTGGGCTCGACGTCTATCCCAGTCGTACGCTGCGCGTGCTGGATAACGAGCTGACGGTCCGCTGGCCAGCATGGATCTGGTCAGGGCTGCTGGCAGACCTGCACAACGCGGCGATCACGCAGGGCAAGGACGCATGGATCGTCGAGGTGCAAGCAGAGCCGTGGGCGAGCGCGGGCGGTCTCGTGCCGCCGGCTGCCTGGCCGGGGGCTGGAGTCGCTCCGTCCTCAGTCGAGGGCGTTATGGTTCCGCTCGAGGCGGCGGGGTACCGCACCATCCTGTTGTGGGGCATGGAGCACTGGGAGGCGCAGCGGAGCCACAGCCAGGACTCGAGCTGGTGGACGGCCGCGAACGCTATCTTCGAGCGCGCCAGCTCCTGATTACTGATCTCCCGGGCGCCGTCTCAGTTGAAGACGATGGTTTTGTTGCCGTGGAGCAGCACGCGGTCTTCGACGTGCCAACCTACGGCGCGGGCGAGGACCACGCGCTCGATATAACGGCCCAGGCGGCGCAGCTCGTCGGGCCCCTGGCGGTGGTCGATGCGCAGCACGTCCTGCTCGATGATCGGGCCGGCGTCGAGCTCTTCGGAGACGTAGTGCGCGGTGGCGCCGATCAACTTCACGCCGCGATCGTAGGCGGCCTGGTACGGATTGGCGCCGACGAACGCAGGCAGGAAGCCGTGGTGGATGTTGATGATCCGCGCCGGGTAGCGCGCCAGAAACGTCGGGCTCAGCACCTGCATGTAGCGGGCGAGGACCACCGTATCGACGTTGCACTCCGCCAGGATGCGCAGCTCCTCGGCCTCGGCCTGGGGCTTGGTCTCGGGGGTGATCGGTACGTGAAAAAACGGGATGCCCTGGCGCTTGCCCAGCTCCTCGTTGTTGTTGTGATTGGAAATGACCACGGCGATTTCGGCCGTCAGGTCGCCGGCTTGATGCTGCCACAGCAGCTCCAGCAGCGCGTGCTCGGCGCGCGAGACGAAGACCCCCAGGCGTTTCCGCCGCGCCCGCCACCTCCAGGTCCTCGCCGCGGACGGCCAGGTCGGCCAGGCGGAACTCGATGCGCATGAAGAAGGTGCCTTCGCCGCGCTCGGACGAGTGCTGGTCGGAATGGATGATGTTGGCGCCGTGATCGAACAGGAAGTGCGACACCGCGGCGACGATGCCCGGCCGGTCAGGACACGAGATCAGCAGACGGCCGACGTCATCGACGTTCACGGCGGAAGTGTTTGTGCTCGTACGCACCCCTCACCCCTGGATTAAACCTCTCCCAGAGGTAGAGGGAGAATCACAGCGCGGCGGTTGCGCCGACGGCGGCCTTCAGGCGGTCGACGTGGTCGGTGCGCTCCCACGGCACGTCCAGGTCGGTGCGACCGAAGTGGCCGTAGGCGGCGATCTGCTCGTAGATTGGTCGCCGCAGCTCGAGCGCCCTGATGATGCCGGCAGGCCGCAGGTCAAACGTCTCGGTGATCGCGCGCTCGATCGCCTCGACTGGCGCCGTCTCGGTGCCGAAGGTCTCGACCGCGACGCTGACCGGCCGCGCCACGCCGATGGCATAGGCCAGGTTCACCTCGCAGCGCTTGGCCAGGCCGGCCGCGACGACGTTCTTGGCCACCCAGCGCGCTGCGTACGCCGCCGAGCGGTCAACTTTTGTCGGATCCTTGCCCGAAAACGCGCCGCCACCGTGGCGGGCCATCCCACCGTACGAATCGACGATGATCTTGCGGCCGGTCAGGCCCGAGTCACCGAATGGTCCACCGATCACGAATCGACCGGTGGGGTTGATGAAGTACTTCGTCTCCTCGTCCATCAGGTGGGGCCCGATGACTGCCTCGATGACGTGCGACTTCACCTCCGTCTCGATCTGCTCGTGGTCGACGTCGGGCGCGTGCTGCGTCGAGACCACCACCGCGTCTACGCGTGCCACTTGCCGTCAGGCCGCAGCCACGGCAGCGTGCCGTCGCGACGCACATGGGCCAGGCGTCGGGTCAGTCGGTGCGCCAGGGCGATAGGCAGCGGCATCAGCTCGGGCGACTCGTCGCACGCGTAGCCGAACATCATCCCCTGGTCGCCGGCGCCCGTATCCAGGTCGTCCAGCAGATCGCCTTGCTTGGCCTCCAGCGCATGATCGACGCCCATGGCGATGTCGCCCGATTGCCTCGAGAGCACCGACACGATCTCCGCGTGGTCCAGATCGAAGCCTGTGTCAGGCGTGGTGTAGCCGATCCGTGTGATGACGCGGCGGACGATCTGGTCCACCACCTCGTCCGGCACGGGCGGAGTGACCTCGCCGAAGACCGCGACCCAGCTGCGCGTCTCATCACTCTTGATGCCGGCCTCGCACGCCACGCGCGCCGTGGGTGTCTTCGAGAGCGCCCAGTCGAGCACGGCGTCCGAAATCTGATCGCAGATCTTGTCCGGGTGGCCTTCCGTCACGCTTTCGCTGGAGAACAGGAGGCGGGCATGCTTCTGGAAGGTGGTGCTCAAGGTTCATCCACTCCTTCTGATCTGGGTTTACCGAGGACTTCCGCGCGGACCTGGGCGGCGCCTTCACTCATCGCGCGCAGCTTGGCGCGTGCCATATCGGCGGGCACGTGGCGCAGCCCGCAATCGGGATTGATCATCAGGCGGTCGGGCGGTAAGACGCGGAGCGCCTGGTGGACGCGAGAGACGATCAGCTCCGTGGGCTCGGGCGCCGGGTTTTTGACGTCCACGACGCCCAGTCCGAGCGTGAGCGAGCGGGTCGGGTACCTCTTGAAGAGCTGCAGGTCGTCGTAGCCCTTGCGCGCAAACTCGAGCACCAGTTGATCGACCTGGGCGTCCAGGATGGTCGGGAACAGGAATTCGTAGTGGCCCTCCCAGACCGGCCGCGCATAGCGGTTGCCGTAGCAGACGTGGACGGCGCGGGTCGGGCCCTGGATGCCCTCATACACCATGTTGATGGCGCGCACCGCCAGCCCGACCTCCTCTGGATAACCGGCCAGGAACGGCTCGTCGATCTGCAGCACGGCGGCGCCCGCATCCGCCAGCGCCCTGGCTTCGCGGTTCAACATGCGCGCAAATGCGAGCACCAGGTCGTCGGGGTTGGCGTAGGCCTCGTTCTTGACGCGGCGTGCGAGTGAGAAGGGGCCGGTGAAAGAGAACTTCACCGGGCGGTCGGTATAGCTCAGCGTGAAGCGCAGGTCCTCCACCAACCCGAGCGTGGCGCTCTCATCGTCGACTGGGATGGGATGGCGGACATAGGCGTCGTAGTAGTCGTAGTAGTAGGTCTTGGCCGCGTGCGGGATCTCGACGCCTGGCATGCGCGCCAGAAAGTAGTCCACGTCATTGTCGCGGCGCAGCTCGCCATCTGAGACCACGTCGACGCCGGCGGTCTCCTGGTCCTTCAGCGCGGCCTTGATAGCGACCTGGTGGATGTCCTCCAGGTACTGGCCGCTGATGCGGCGCTGATAGAAGTCGGTCTTGAGGCGCTCCAGCCACTCCGGGACAGAGTACGAGCCGACGACCGATGTTGCCAGGAGCCGCGGAATAACTCCCTCTCCCTCTGGGAGAGGTTTAATCCAGGGGTGAGGGGTGCGCATCAGCGACAAGCCACCCCTCACCCGCGCTGCGCGCGGTTTAATCCACTCCCAGAGGGAGAGGCGAAAGGTCTAGTCACGTGCGCGCGCTGTCATGGTCATGACATTGGCGCCGGCGCGGTAGGCGAACGGCGCGAAGCTGACGTCGAAGCCGCGGCGAGAGCCGATCGCTCCCAGCAGGCGACCATTGACCCAGTTGACTACCGAGCCGTCGTACTTACCTGGCCCGCGGAATCCGTTGAGATACTGGTGGATGTCGGTCACGAACAGGTCATGGCACAGCAGCACGCCGTGTGGGTGGAGCAGGGGCAGCGTATCGGCGAAACTGGCTGCCGCGCCATTGCTGATGTGCATGCGCACGTCGCCGTTGGCCTCGACGATCGGGCGCAGCAGCTCGCCGCCGACCTCCGGCGCCACGACGTAGGTATCCAGCTCGACGAGCGGTACGTAGCGCTCCTCCAGCCTGAGACCCTCCCACGCCTTGCGCCAGAACGCCACCGCGTCGGACGTATTCGGGAAGTGCTCCTGCTCGACCTCGGCCAGGAGCTCGGGTCCGAGACGAAGCAGGCGGGCGATCAGATCGGGCAGCTCATGCGACGCGGCGTTGACGCTCGCCGCCAGCGCGTCGGCGTCCGCCTGCGACAGCACCGCGCGGGTTTCGACCTGGAACAGGTGCCCGCCGATGCGGACGATCTCGTCGGTTGGCAGGTTGTCATACACGTTGGAGATGTAGACCAGAAACGCTTTGTAGCGCAGGAAGCCGAGCGTTTCGGTCGGTCGCAGAGCATCCAGGGCCAGGCTGCTGATGTGCTCGCCGTGATGCGCCACGGCCTTGCGAGCCAGCTCGAGCACGTGGGGTGAGTAGTCGCCCATCAGGTAGTGCAGGCGGCGGTAGTACCCGCGTCCACGCTCGCGGTCCAGCCGCCGCAGCTCGTCGAGGAAGACGCGTGCCTGGTTGCCGTTGCCGACGCCGAGCTCCAGCACGTACAGCTCTTCGGGCAATGCCCGCCTCGCCGCCAGATCGTCCCACAACGAAAAAAGCCGCTGGATCAGCTCATGCGCGGCTTCGACGTTGCGCGCGTCGCTTTCACCACCCGGTAGCGCGGATTCGTAGCCCTTGCCGGTGGACTGCTCCCATAGCGACAGCGCCTTCCAGTACAGGCTGTTGAAGCCCCAGATCAGGCTGCGGCTGCCGGCGCCCCAGCCCTCGAGCGCGAGTCTTTCGCATGCGCCGTCTTCGCTGAGCGCCTGTTTGACCACGGTGTCTATCAGCTCCGGCCTGGCGCGCCGCAGATCGATGGCAACCTCCCAGCTCTCGCCCTCGCTACCGGCGGTGTCGGGCTCGATGTTCCACGACCCGACACGCCGCAGCTCCACCGCGTCGCGGAAGTTGTGGCGGTACTGGATGTAGTCGCAGATCAGCCGCAGCCGCGACAGGTCGACCGGGCTGTCGACGGCGGCCTTGTAGGCGGAGGTCAGGATCGGCGCGGCGTCGACCGCCTTCGGGCCGCGCAATCGATCGTCAGCCGCGCGGATCTCGATCAACATGCGCTAAATAGAGCGTCCCGCAAGTTTCGAGTCCTATTGAGGCGGAATGTCATCCTGAGCCTGCGAAGGATCCGCAACTCATGCGCCGAACACGAGGCGCGGATCCTTCCGTCGCCTGCCCTGCGCGAAGCGAGCCTGCGAGCGGAGCCCCACGGGCCTGCCCTGCGCGAAGCGAGCCTGCGAGCGGAGCCCACGGGTGCCTCCTCAGGATGACATAACATACGTCAGGTACTCCTCAGCGGCGGCGCCACCCAGCTCTGGCGACGCCCCACGCCCGCCCGTTCGAGGATCTCGGGGATGGCATCCTCCCAGTTGAATGCCATGACGTGCACGCCGGCCACCCCCGGAATCTCCTTGACCTGAGCAAGGATCTCGCTACACACTGCCAGACCTTCCGCGGCGACGCGATCCTCCGGCACGCC
>VBGG01000159.1 GCA_005883405.1 Chloroflexota bacterium
TGGAGCCGGTCGTCGAGCCCGCCAGCCTGGCCGCCAGCTACGGCCTTGGCGTGGTGCTGACGTTCGTGGCAGTCACCGCCACGGCCTGGCGGTCGAGCCGCTTCAGCATAGTCACCGCCATACGCGACCTGCCCGACCCCGTGCCCGCGGCGCCTGGTTGGCGAAGCCTGGCGGTCAGCCTGATTCCCGCGCTGGGCGGCCCGCTGATGGTGGTGTATGCGGTGTTGCACCGGCTGAGCGTGGCCTACGCCGTGGGTATCGCCGTGGCCATTGTCGGCGCAGCGCTCCTCGCACGCTGGCTGTGTCTCAAGCTGGGATTGCGTGGTCCCGAGCGCGTCGTCTTCAGCCTGGCTGGCGTCGCGCTCATCGTGTGGTGGATGCTGCCGCTGTCGCTGTTCCCACCCGTCGTCGAGATGAGCTTTCTGAGCGGAATCACGATGCTGCTCGGTGCCGTCTGGGTGCTCGCGTACAACGTCGGCATCCTGCGCGGCTTGCGCGCCCCGGCCGCGCTGTGGCGATTGAGCACCGCGTACGTCGCGGCGAACCGCTTCCGCACTGGACTCACGCTGACGATGTTTGCGCTGGTTGTGCTCAGCCTGACCGTTTCGGCGGTGTTGCTGACCGCCACGCGGACGGCGTATGCCGATCCGGAGGCCGTCACCGGCGGCTGGGACATCCACATCACGAGCAGCCGACCGCCGCGCGATCTGCGCGCTGATCTGGCCGCCTACGGCGTCGTCTCGGCGGACGCGTTCTCCGCCATCGGCGCCGCCTCGCCGCTGTTGATCGAGGCGATCCAAACGGACGCCGTCGGTGCATCGCGCTGGGCGCCGGTCAACGTCCTGGCCGTGGACGACGCATTTCTGCAGGCATCACGCACGCCGATCGTGGCCGGCAATGGCTGGAATCAGCTCAGCCGGCCTCGCACGGCCATCGTGGGAGCGGGACTGCTGCGCTCTGTCCCGAATCGTTTGCGGGTAATCGATAGTGACGGCCGCGACTTCCATCCCATCACGCTCTGGCTGCGCGACACCCGAGGCACGCACGCGACCGTCCGCGTCGAGGTCGTTGGCCTTGCCGACGCCCGTGGGCCTTTTGGCAATGCGGTAGTCGTCAACGCCGCGAGCCTGTCAGCCTGGCCCCAGCCTGAGAACGCCGGCTACTACCTGTCCGTACCCCCAGGCGCGAACGCACGCGAGCTGGCGGCCGGCTTGAGCTTATCGGCGCCCGACCTGAAGGCGAGCACGATCGGCGACGAGCTGAGGCTGGTACAGGGCATTCGCGGCTTGCTGAACATGATTCTGCAGGGCTTTATGGGCGTCGGTCTACTGGCTGGCGTGGCCGCGCTGGGCACCCTGAGCACCCGCGCCGTAGTCGAGCGGCGACGGCAGATCGGGGTCCTGCGTGCGCTCGGATTCTCGGCACGGGCCGTCAGCGCCGGCCTGCTCGTAGAATCCGCGGTGGTGGCCCTGCTCGGCGCGGGCCTGGGGGTCGGGATCGGCGTGTTCGTCGCCCAGAGCACGGTGGTGTTCTTGAGCCGACTGAACCCGGAGCTGCGGTTCTCGGTGCCGTGGGACCAGATCGGGCTCGTGGTGTTCGTGGCGCTTGCCGCGGCGTTGCTGATGACTGTGCTGCCGGCGCGGACCGCTGCACGGCTTACTCCCGCGGAAGCGCTCCGCGAAGGCTAGATCATGCAGGCGCGGAACCTGCCGTCACCATGCGGAGGATCTAAAGGGGTTCCCCCTTTGAAACCCCGCCCGCGAACGAGCGAACAGACCGGCTTGCCACTAAGCGCGTCGGCGCAGATACACGTCCAGAGGCAGCATCAGCAGCGCCAGCAAGAGGACCCATGGCCAGAGCTCAATAGCCGGGCCAGGCCCGTTGCCAGGTCGCAGGTCTGACGGGTCACTCAAAGCCCGCCCGCCGCTTTCGCCGCTCAGCTGGTTAAGGAGCGCGGTATTCGTGCCGACCGAGTGCAGCTCGATGGCGTCGGGCGCGCTGAAGGCCGCGACCTCCTCGCGCAAACCCTGCTGGAACAGCACTCGGTACTCACCGGGTGCGGTCACTTCGGTGGTAACGCCGTAGGCGCCGGGCCCTTCCTGGAGCAGATTGATCTGGCGCGCGGAGCCATCGGGCGAGACGATCGTGGCGCGCGTGTCCTGGAGATCGGCGAAGCGGCCGTCATCTGAGAGGGCCTGTACGGCGAGCCGCACCTGGCGCCCGTCCGTACCAATTTGTGCCGAGGGTTGGAAGTTGGCCTGCACGGGAGCAGGCAGCGCCCAGCGTACCGCCTGCGACCAGAACTCCGCGGCGGCTGGCCACTTCGCCCACTGGCTCGTCCAGCCCTGCTGAGCGTCGGACGTCCAGGCCACGACCCGCCCCAACCCGTACTGCCAGTGGGCCAACAGTGGATGGCCACGCTCGGTCTCGAGGGCGGTGATGGCGCGGTCCTTACGCGTCGTCGCCACATACCCGGACAGCGGCGGCAGGTCGCCCGAAACCGATCGCAGGATCGGGCTCGGATCGGCAACGACCGCGGCTACATGGCCTTCGACGACGGCGTTGCGGGTCAGGATAGTGGTCTCCTTGCTTGCGATACGCGGGATCTGCGTGCTGCGTTCCGTAAAGTAATAGCGGCCGCCGCCCAGGTGAGCGAGCGAGGTCAGAAGCCGTGTGTCGGCGTCTGATCCAATGGCGAGCGTCGACAGGGTGATCTGGGCAGGCGCCATGCGCGCCAGCAAATCTTCGTAACCACGATCGTTTGACTCGCCGTCGGTCAGCAGAATGATGTGCTTCAGCGGCGCATCGGTGCTCGCGGCCGCCTCGAAGGCGGCCGCGAGTGGCGGCAGGATGCTCGTGCCGCCACCAGACTTGATCGTGGCGATGCGATCCTGCGCGCGCTTGACGTCGTCAGGACCGTGCAGCTTCGTCGGCGGCACGACCCATTGGAACGCCGAATCGAACGCGATCACCCCGAGCGTGTC
>VBGG01000653.1 GCA_005883405.1 Chloroflexota bacterium
TGGCGAGCCGGTCGGTGGCGCCGCGAACGGAATCACCACGGTGGCCGCCAGGATGATGAGCGCCACCAGCACCAGCAGCTCCACGACGATGAGTGCCGTCAGTCGGACCCCTGCCCGAACCCGCTGACTCGGTTTAGCCGTTCGGCCAGATGCGCGGCGCCAGGAGGGCTGTGGCAATGCCGAGCAACAGGGTAAGCGGCGCCCCGACGCGGGTGTAATCGAAGAAACGGTACCCGCCTGGCGCGTAGATGATCAGGTTGTGATGGCTCATGGGCGTCAGGATCGCCGTCACCGCCGCGATCGCGACCGCGATCACGTACGCCTCCGGCGGCTGCCCGAGCGCCTGCGCCAGCGCGATCGCGACCGGGCCGAACAGCGCGACCGTCGCCGAGTCGGAGCCCATGAACTGCACGATCACGCCGACCGTCGCGAAGATCGCGAGCAGGACGAGTGTCTCGCTCCAGCCGCCGACCAGCCCCTGCAGCCAGCGCGCCACGAGGTCGGCCGTGCCGGTCTTCTTCATCGCCGCGCCCAAGGGGATCGCCCCGCGAGCCGTGAGGCAGCGCGTGAGCACCATGGCGGTGGCGCCACTCACCGCGGCCAGACCCAGACCGATCTGATTGAGCGTGGCGCCCACGACCGTACCGAGCATGACAAGACCCGCGATGAGCGCCTTCTGCGGGCGGTGGACCTGTGCCTCGAATGGGGTGAGCAGCAGGAAGTTGCGATCTGACGCGAGTCGCGCAAACGCCTCGGCGCTGCCCTGCAGCACCAGCACATCGCCTTCGGCCAGGTGGACCCTGGAGAGCTCCTCGTTCAGCAGCTGCGTCTTGCGCCAGATGCCGAGTACCAGCACCCGATAACGCCGCCGGAAATCCACGTCGGCAATTGTCCGTCCCTCCAGTGACGAGCGCGGCGCAACGATCGCCTGCAGCACCTTATCGAGCTCGGCTTCTTCGTCGCGCGCGCCGGGTGTTGTCGCCTCGTGCGTTTCAGGCAGGTCGTCCGCGTAGCGCTCGACCGGCTCGAGTTCCCAACCGGGCTCCTGGCGGATCGTCGCCAGGCCGTTGGCGGTCGTGCGGATCAGCAGGACGTCGCCTTCCCTCAGTGCTCGCGGTCCGAGTCGGCTCGTGAGGCGTTGGCCGCCGCGCAGCAGGCCGACGGCGGTGAGCTCGAACGTGTCGTCCGCGTGCACCTGGTCGATGGTCCGACCGATCAATGGCGAGTCGTGCACAACGCGCAGCTCGGTCAGGTATGAGTCGAGCTGGAGGTGTTCGGCGGCCTGCTGAAGACCACGCCGCGATGGCACCAGGAAGCGGCCGAACAGCACCATGTAAATGGTCCCGACCAGCGTAAGGACGATGCCGATGGGGGCGATCGAGAACACTCCCAGGCCCGCGCGGCCGGCCTGGCGGAGCAGCTCGCTCGAGACGAGAAAGGACGGCGCGCCCAGGATGGTGATGGTCGTCCCCAGTGAGCTGGCGATGGCCATCGGCATCAGCAGCCTGGACGCCGGCATCTGGCGCTCGTGGGCCATGCTGAGCGTGATCGGCAGCATGACCGCGGTGATGGTGACGTGGTGCGTGAACGCCGAGGCGAGCGCGACCGTGGGCATGAGCACCGCCAGCATGCGCGCCACGTTGGTGCCTGCCAGAACGCCGATCCACCGGCCGGCGAACTCCGACAGCCCGGTCGTCTGGAGTCCGGCGCTGAGCACGAACATCGACGCGATCACCACCGCGGGCTCGCTCTTGAGGCCTGAGAGGGCATCGTCGGTCGACAGGAGGCGGCTGTAGGCGAGGGCCAGGATGATCAGCACGGCGACCAGATCAGGCCGCAGCCGCTCCGTGATCAGCAGTCCGATGGCGACCACCAGGATCGCCATGAACAGTGCCTGTTCGGTCGAAACCTGGGGCACGTAGTGACGTGCACTCGCACGGCCCATGCCCGCAGCGGCGTTCGCCGCGTCTCAGGACCTGCGTCCGCGGGCGGCTGGGTTGGAACGCGTCCTGCCTTGACCCGCGTGGATCGGTCCGCGGATGGTGATGCTCTCCGAGCTGCGGCGGCACCGGCTCGTCGACGCCGAGCGCCGCGGCGCGCGGCTGGTCGACCTGGCGGTGGACCTGTCGATGGGCGACTACCCAGCGGTGACGCGTGTCATCTTCCGCGACGCTCGGGGAAGGCAGATGGAGCTGCCGTGGGAAGCGGTCACCGACACGAGCTGGCGTCTGCGCCACATGCGCGTCACCGATCTGGCCGCCGCCCGCGCTGCGCCGCCCGATTCGCTCGGGCGGAGCGTGCTGCTGGTGCGAGACATCATGGACGCACTCGTGCTCGACGTGGCCCACCGCCACGCCATGCGCGCCAACGACCTCTGGCTGCGCCAGGAGAACGGCCGCCTCTGGTTGCGCGGCGCCGACGTCAGCCCCTGGGCGGTCGTGCGCCGACTGGGCCGCGGCCTGCTGGGGCATGGCCAGGAGCGTCACCTGGTCGATTGGCGCGATGTCGAGTTCCTGCGCGGCAACCCGCGAGCCGCCCGGGCAGGCGGGGATTATCACCGCCGTATCGCGCGCCTCACGCCGCCCGCGATCGCGCGTCTGGCCGATGAGCTTCCATATCACCACGCCGCCGAGCTCTTGACGATCATTCCTGATCCGGTTGCCGCCGATGTGCTCGAGCTACTGGCCGACGAGCGTCAGCTGCAGGTCTTCGAAGATCTCGATGACGATCAGGCAGTCCGCCTGCTGGCGCTGATGGCGCCCGACGTGGCCACTGACCTGGTTGGCCGGCTGCAGCCCGATGACGCCCGCCGCCATCTCGAGAGCCTGCCGCGCCTCCAGGCAGGGCGCATTCTCGAGCTGTTGCGCTATCCCGAAGACACAGCCGGCGGCATCATGACCAACGAGGTTCCCGTGCTCGTCGCCGATCAGTCGGCAGCGCAGGCCCGCTCCGCGCTGCGCGAGCAGTTGACCTCAGCGGACTTCGCCTACTACGTGTATGTCGTCGACGATCTGGAGACGCGGCGTCTTGAAGGGATGACCACGCTGCGCGACCTGATCGTGGCTGGCGACTCGGCACCGCTTCGCGACATCATGCGGCGCAGCCCCGTCACGCTCGATCCGCTGGACTCCGCCGTGTCAGCCGCGCGACGGGTTATCGAAGAGCACGCCGCGGCGCTGCCGGTGGTGGGACGCGAGGCTCGGCTGCTAGGCGTGGTGACTGTCGACGCGGCCGTGGCGCAGGTCGCGCCGCCGACGTGGCGGCAGCAAGCGCCGCGGCTGTTTTCGTGAGCCGACAGGTACTGGAGCGAGCAGCGGAGCCGACTCCAGCCCTTCCAGCTCGTGCGCGAACGATCCGGCCCGGGTTCCGCCTCAACGTACGCGGCCGAAGCGTCAAGCTGCGCGGCTTGCGTCGCGCGCCGACGGGCATGCTGCGCTGGCTGGCGATCCTCGGCCCCGGCGTCATCGCGTCCGTGGCCGGCGACGATGCTGGTGGCGTCGGCACGATCAGCGCCATCGGCGCCAGGTACGGCTATGAGCTGCTGTGGGTGCTCATGCTGCTGACGGTCTCGCTGGCCGTCGTCCAGGAGATGGCTGCCCGACTCGGCGCGGCCAGTGGCCGCGGCCTGCTCGACCTGGTCCGCGAGCGCTTCGGCATCGGCGGGGCGTGTGTTGCCGTCGTGGTCATCGTGCTGGCCAACGCGGGCATCGTCGTCACCGAGTTTGCGGGAATCGCCGCCGCCGCCGAGCTCATCGGCGTGACCCGCTGGGTCGCCGTGCCGGTGAGCGCGCTGCTGATCGGGGGCACGGTGCTTTTCGGCACGTATCACCGCGTCGA